>NZ_JASERH010000057.1:0-394964 GCF_030766975.1 Streptomyces sp. KL116D
CGCTCCGCGTGGACCCACTAAAAGCGCAGCTGTCGGGTGGGGGTCCGGCTTGCTGGACCGTGACTGGTCAGGGTGCGCCCTGCTGTCGGGTTTGACTGCAGGGAACGTCTCTGTCGAATTTCGTGTGCGTCATTTTCTGTGTCCAGATGAATTATGGTCTCACGGCGTGTCTGTGGCTATGCTTGCTCGGCCGGCGCCGGGGCGTAGTTGATGTGCCGTCATATAGCTTGTGTGTGAGGGAGGTTGTGTCTCCAAGGCTCGCACTCGGGTCGGCAGGCTACCGAGCGGCCCGTAGGGTGTAGTGCGGCTGATCCCCGCCCGCAGTGCGGCCAGTACCGCGTCCCGGCCCGGCTGATGGGGTGTGATGGCGATCCCCACGATGGCTTTTGTGGCGACACGGACAGCAGTCCGCCCCGCTACAGCGGCGGCATCACAACAACACCGGGAAACGACGGTGGACTTCACCACGTAGACGACAGCGGTAACACTCCCCCACATCCGAAACCCCAGCCCGCACCCCACGGCCCAGCAGTGAAACCCGTGACGTCACACCACTGGAAAGCCCACGGCGCCCATCACCTATGCGTCTATGTCTGCTACGCGGCGTGCGGTGTCTGCTTGTTGGCGCCGTTGGCGAAGCGTCCGGCGTGGGCCAGGATGGCCTGGGGGTCGTCGACGGTGGGGTATATCCATCGCGCGTTGATGTTCCTCTTGCGGGTTTTTGCTTCCTGCCCGGTCAGGTCGATGATGCGGTCCCAGCCTCGGGTCTCCACTGCGTGCCCTGGTCCGAGGTCCAGGCAGGTGGTGTAGGGGTCGGGTTCGAAAGGCAGTGGGTCGTTCCCGAGGATGTCGGCCACGACGTTGTGGCCAGCGAACTTGCCCATGGGCTGGGCGTGTTGACAGCTCTGCATGGAGGAGTGGGCATCTTCTGTCTGCGCGGCAGCTGTGTCGCCGGCCGCGTAGACGTCGGGTACGCCGGTGACGCGTAGGTGCGTGTCCACCGCGAGGCGGCCGAGGCGATCGTGTTCTCCGGGGATCTGCGCGGTCAGCGGGCTGGCGACGGTGCCGCCGGTCCATATCACCGTGGCGGTGGGGATCACCTCTGCGTCTGAGAGGACCACCTGGTCGGGTGTCACTGATTCCACGGTGCGGCCGAGTCGCTGCTCGACGCCCAGGGCGCCGACGACGGACTCGATGTAGGGGCGGGGACCGGGTCCGAGTTCGGGGCCGAGGGTGTCGGCGCGGTCGACGATCACGACGCGTACCTCGTCGCTCATGCCGTGGGGATCGGCGATGCGGTGAAGGCGTTCTCCCATGGCTGTGGCGACCTCGAGCCCGGTGAAGCCGGCGCCGACGACGACCACGGTGTGGCGTCCGGTGTGCGTGCCGCGTTGCGGTAGGCGGTGCAGGTGGTGGTCGAGCGCTGCTGCCGCGGGGAGGGTGTCGACGTCGAAGAGGTGTTGCGCGCCGGGGAACGGGGCGTGTACGAGACGGCTGCCGGTCGCCAGGACGAGCTTGTCGTAGGACAGGTCCTGCTGTTCGCCGAGGCGGGTCACGGCGCGGGCGGTGTGGGCTTCGGTGTCGATGTCGGTGACGGTCGCGGTCAGCCGGCGTACCCCGATGGGGCCGAGGATCCGGTCCAGGGGCAGGCGCATGCTTTCGGGGTTGTCTTCGTACAGCCGTGGTCTGATCACGAGGTCGTCCGCGGGGCTGGCCAGGGTGACGTGGATGTCGTTGCCGGCCTGGCCTGCTGCGCGGGCGGCGCGTACGGCTCCGGCGGCGCTCCAGACGCCGGCGAATCCGCCGCCGATCACGAGGATGTGTGTCATGTGCTGTGTCCTGTTCGGGGAGGTTGAGGTCCGGGTTCGCGGACCCCATGATTCTGGATACTAAATATCCTGGATAAAGGATGTCAAGGATTGGGTGGGGTCGGCTCGCCGCCGCGTCCAGGACATACAATGTCCAGATCATGCGTATGAGTAAGGGCGTCGAATGGGCCCTCCACACCCTGCTGAACCTGCACATGACGGGCGGCGGTCCGGTGGGCAGCGGACAGCTGGCTGCGGTGCACGGACTGTCGGCCACCTACCTGAACAAGCAGCTGCAGCTTTTGGTCAAGGCGGGATTGCTGACGTCCCTGCCCGGGGCCCGCGGCGGGTTCCGCCTGGCCAGAGCCCTCCAGGACATCACCCTCCTCGACGTCGTCGAAGCCATCGAGGGTGACGTCCGACCGTTCCAGTGCACAGAGATCCGCTGCTGCGGACGAGTCGGCGAGCTCACACCCCCGCCCTCGGAGGCATGCCCGGTCAAGGTCGCCATGGTCCGCGCGGAAGACGCCTGGCGACAAGCCCTGGCCGCCCAGACACTGGCAGAGATCCAAACCGAACTCGAGCACCGACCCGACGTCGCGGACGCGGTCCGCTCCGCACTGAGCTAACCCGACACCAAGCCGGACGACCAAGCGCTGCGGACGGGCTGGTCCTTGCGCTGTCGGGAAGACTGGGCCGGATCCTGACCGTCGCGGACGTCTACCTCGAGTCGCTGCCGCTGCGGGCCCAGAGGGTGACAGCATGGGCTTGTCCCTCAGCGTCGACCCGATCCATGCTCTGCTGCCGCTGCGGGAGGCGATGTGGACCGGCGCGATTTCCCGCGCACCTTCGCGAACTCGGTGGGGTCTGATGCAGCCTTGGGTGACAGGTTGACCTGCCCCAGGTCCCGGGTTCCGGTTCTGGTGGGTATCTGACAGTCCTTCACGGAAGGCTGGCAGTCATGCCTCGGCCCTATCCGCCAGAGTTCCGGGCACGCGCCATCGCGCTGGTCCGCGCCGGCAAGCAGGTCAAACAGACCGTGGCCGAGCTCGGCATCCATCCCGTCACGTTGTCGAAGTGGTTGCGGCAGGACGACATCGACAACGGGCGGCGACCGGGCACACCGTCGAGCGAGTCTGCCGAGTTGCGGGCCGCTCGCCGGCGGATTCGTGAGCTGGAAACCGAACTGGCCATTGTCCGGCAGGCGGCGACGTTCCTCGGCGAGGACAAGCCCCGCTCAAAAGGCTCTACCCGGTGATCGACCGACTCGTCGAGGCCGGGGCACCGGTCGACAGGTGCTGCCGGATCCTTGGCGTCGCCCGGCAGAACTACTACAAGCACAAGCACATACCGACCACCCCGCGGCAGCTGCGGCGGGACTGGCTGACCGGGCTGATCCGGGAGGTCCACGTCGCCTCCCGCGGCACCTACGGCTACCGCCGCATCCACGCCGAACTCACCCTGGGCATGGGCATCCGGGTCTGCTCCAGGACCGTGTCAGTGCTGATGACGCAGGCCGGGATCCACGGCCTGCCCGGACCGGCACGCATCAAGCGGCTGCGTGGCACCGTCACCGCCGACGACCTGGTCAACCGCAAGTTCCACCGGCTGCGTCCCGACGAGCTGTGGGTCACCGACATCACGCAGCACCGCACCAGGGAAGGGTGGGTCTGCTGCGCGGCGGTCCTGGACGCGTTCAGCCGCAGGATCGTGGGCTGGTCCATCGACTCACGGCAGGACTCCACCCTCGTCGTCAACGCGCTCGTCATGGCCATCCGCAACCGCCGCCCGGAGCCGGGCGGGATCGTTCACGCCGATCACGGCACCCAGTTCACCTCCTGGGTCTTCGGGGAACGGATCCGCTCCGCCGGCCTCCTGCCGTCGTTCGGCACCGTCGGGGACGGCCTGGACAACGCGATGATGGAGTCGTTCTGGTCCTCGATGCAGACCGAGCTGCTCAGCCGCAGGCGGTGGAAGACCCGGGTCGAACTGGCCAACGCGATCTTCGAGTTCATCGAACCGCATTGCCCTGACATCGATCTGCACGCAGTGGTACGACCCCCCACAGGGCTGTCAGTGGCTTGTGGCACAGTCATCCGCCATGGACACGGACACGTTCTGGCAGCTCATCGATACCGCCCACGCGGCCGATGCGCCGCTGCACGAAACACTGACCGATCTGCTGGCCCCGCAAGGTGAGGAGCATGTCCTGGCCTTCGAGGTCTGCATGGACCAGCTGGATACGGCGATCGACCGGTGGGACGTGTGGGCAGCCGGCTATCTCATCGGCGGCGGCTGCTCAGACGATTCGTTCATGGACTTCAAAGCAGGTCTCATCGCCCTGGGCCGCACCTGGTACGAACGCGTCGTCGACTGCCCCGATGATCTCGCCGAGCACCCCGCCATCCAGCAAGCGCTCGCCACGGGCATCGAAGAGGCCCTGTTCTACGAAGAGATGAGCTACGTCACCGCAGTCGCCTGGGAGCACCTCACCAGCGACAGAGACAGCTTCTATCCCGCCCTCGACCACTACCGCGCCACCCATGGCGTGAGGAATGACCAAGACCATGACATGGGCGAAGACTTCGACTTCGACAACGCGGACGAGATGCGCCGACGCCTCCCCCGCCTCGCCGCCCTCTACCTCGAAGGGGTCCGGCAGTGAGCCGGCCGTTGCCGTCTTTCCGGTATCACCCGGATCCCGTCGCCACCGGGGCGATCGCGGCGAGCGGTGAGGTGTGCGCGTGTTGCGGGCAAGCACGCGGCTGGATCTACACCTTGGGTTTGCTCTCCGAACAGGAGGTACCAGGCCGGATCTGCCCGTGGTGCATCGCCGACGGTACCGCGGCCGAACGGTTCGACGCCGAGTTCGTCGACGCGTACGGGCTCGATGGCGTGTCGTTTGAGGTGCTGCAGGAAGTCACCCGCCGCACACCCTCCTTCTCCGCGTGGCAAGACCCCCACTGGCTCGTCCACTGCCACGATGCCGCCGCGTTCATCGGTGAAGTCGGCTACACCGAACTCACCCAACATCCCGAAGCCCTCGACCAGCTCCGCACCGACCTACGCATGGGCGGCTGGCACAACGCCCAGCACCTCGAGGAATTCCTACGCAGCCTCGGTCACGGTGCCAGCGCCATGCTCTTCCAATGCACCATCTGCGGCCACCACCTCGCCTACACCGACGCCACCTGACCAAGCCGATCACCGCTCACTGCGCCCCACCGACCAGCACATACTCGTCCCCACGTCACCAGCAACGCCTCACCTCGATGACACCACCCGCCGTATCACAGGCCAGACCGACACAGCCACTCCTGGTGGCATCCACCGCAGACCCCTGGTGACATCCCTACTCTAGATTCGCACGGCCAAGGGGGGCGTAGTTGACGTGTCGTCATATGGCTTGTGCGTGGTGGGGGTTGTGTCTCCAGGGAAGGTTAGCGGCTGCGGTGGCCGAGAGGTTGAGGGCAGCCCTGCATGTCTTCTCGTGCGGTCCAGGACCAGTAGTGGTGGGTGCCGCTGACGGGTCAGATAGTGTCCGCCGGCTGCTGCTCTCGTCCAGCCTTCTTGCGGCGCGACGGTGAGGGCTGGGGCGACGGCAGTGAAACCCATGACGTCACATCACTGAAAAACCTAACAACGCCCGTCATGCAACAAGCTGTCATCGAAGAATGACACTCACGCCCCGTTCCCCAAAGACTCTCCACGAGCAGGTCGAACAGCGCAACCTCGCGATCACCAACCCGCACGGGATCAACCAAACGCGCCCTCGTCTCGGTCGATGGAATCCCAGTGCAAAGTGAACGGAGTGGTGGCGCCCCAGCCGCCACACAAGCAGTCGTCCAGGGCATCGAGGTTCCAGCCGAAGTACCCACCAGGTCCGTTAATGGCCTCACCGATCGCACAGCAGAAAGTATCCCTGTCAACGATGTGCCGGCCATCCAGGTGAACACCTGCCTGCAGGAGCAGCTCGGCTTCCCCGGCGCTGGTACTCATGGGACCACAGCGCCACCGACAGCCACGCTCGTCTGTCCTCGGGCGCGAGTGCGCGCCACATGCCGGGGCGATTCAGTTGACCCGTGCGGATCAGATCCCATATCTGCTCCTGTCCAGCCAGAGCGTCATCGCACCACAGCGTCACCGTGAGGTCGACGAGGCCGGCGTCGAGAGCGGATGGCTCGACATCGATGACACGGACCTCGTGGACGAAGTCGGACGCCATGGTGGCTCCGTCACGGTCGAGGAGCTCGAACGAGGCGCTCCCCACCACGGCACGACGACCGCCGACATGGCCCACGCTCTTCAGTGCAGGCCGCCCTGCGGACGGCAACCCACGAGCCGCACTCGCGAACCCTGTCGCCCTGATCCGACAGCGGCGTGAACAACCCGTCGGCCTCGTACACAAACCCCAGAAGTCGCTGTCGTCCTCGTCCGAGATCAGCGCGTACTTCTGCCCTCGCCGCCCCACTCTGCACTCCGCATCGCACCCCCATGGCAAACACTGATCATACTGACGTGCGGGCAACCAGACAGGCTCTCGCCTGCCCCATCATCCCGTCTGCGGTCGGGAACGCGCTGCCGTCGCCGACCTCGATCGGATCCGGGCTCCGGTCCGACGCCGACTCCCGGCATCGACGTCAGGACTTTGAAAGAAGGGTGAGGCTCCAGCAGCTCCTCGATCCGCCCAGCCAAGAGTTTCCGCTGGTCAAGGACGGCGGCCAAGGATTCGGCCAGGCTCGGGACGATCAGAGCGGCCGCCTCGGTGCCTGGAACGGTGACGGTCTCGCTCGTCCAACGCGGCGAAGATTTCTCGACCAGCCGCTCGCCATCCTGCCGCCTGGCGGCCGCAGCAACGTGACCAGCCGATGCTGGCCGGCCTTCCGGATCTGGGCCGGGGACCCACCCCGCAAGCACATGGAGTTCGTACCACGCTGAGAGTTAGCCTGCGGCGGCGCGCTGGGGCGGAACGCGACGGGGAGGGCGTGCCCGTCGCGCTGGGCATGTGGCTCGCGAACGTACGCAGGCGAGTCCCACAAACTCACCGACGACCGACGGAGGACTGGATGTGCTCGGCATGCGCTGGTGAGCGGATAGCGCAGCAGCTGCCGGATTTCGTGAGCGATGGTCTCGGTCAATGAACCACCGCGAGCGGGTGAATCTCACCATCAGATTGATGCTCCACGCGGGTCCGAACACCGGATGGACGGCGCGGCCGGAACAAGGAGCCGCAGCGTCAGGTGCGCTCGAGCAGAGCACGCACTGGTCTTTGGAGCCGCACCCACATGAGCGACGCCTCCGTCGATTAGCAGGCGGCTCCAGCAACTTGAGTGGCGGAGCAGCGTCCGGAGGTTCTCTGGGAAGACCTGATCTCTGAGTTCGGCAAGCGACGGAAGATGCCTTGCCACTGATCCCTGTAGAACTGGTTCAGCGGCTCCATGGCATGCCTTTCTTCGGATCGATGCGTTGAAGTCCAGTGAGATCTGCCAGCTGCCGCCCAGCATCTCTCGGCGACCGGATTCGCGCGCACGCCCAGCGGAACAAAGGTGACTCGGGGATGTTCAGCCGCACCGCAGCAACGTCGGAAAGCTGCTTGCTGATGTCCCGTTGGTGTAGAGCTCGGTGAGTGGCTTGAACGCTGACGCGTAGAAGCGAGAGAGATCAACGGGTTCCCGCTTCTCCGGCTTCTCCGAAGACTCCTGATCTTCCGTCATGACCGCATGGTGCCATGCAGAGGACGCCACCAAGGAGGGCTTTCTTTCGCATTGCTCCGAAACCGTCAGCGTCAAGGTTGGCACGGAGGACTAGCTCGGCGCGCTCTGCTTGGTCCTCAACATCATCATGCTCTGAATGACCCGCTGCATCGACGCCGTCGTCGCCGAGCTAAAGGCAGAGGGACACGAGATCCGCGACGAGACGTCGCCCGGCTTTTCCGGCTCAAGCATCGCAACCTGACCCTGCCCGGCCGCTAGAGCTTCACCGCCAGCGTCCGTCTGCCGGCGGCCTTCGCCGCTGCGCGATCCGGAAGTGCTGGAGCTGGCCGCGTCGTAACGCCGGAGCAGCCGCAGACGGCGGACGTTGCCTGCTTGGCCGAGCTTATCCAGCCTCAAGCAGATCACCGGCTTCGTCTTAGATTGCGATCTTGGGAGACCTCAAGGGGTCGGCGAGCTGGTCCAGGTCGCCGATCGACCTGAGGATGCTCGGCGGCCAGGAGACGGTGCAGGCTGCGCGGGCCACAGCTGCTTCACATGAGGTGCGAAGTCGGCCAGTTCGATCTCGTATGCGTAGCCATCAGGACGAACACTTATGAGCCGCAGCACCGCCCAACCGATGCGCAAGGTCACGACGGTGGCCCAGATCTTGTGGTGCCGACTGTCCGGTGTGGTGAACGTCGCCTCGAGGATGGACCTGTATTCGATTGCTCTCTCCATTCAGGTACTGGAGCGGCGGCATGAAAGCGGTGAAGACTCGCATCTGTTCGCTGGGGCGCCGGTCCCGGAAGAGGTCCGTGTAGAGCGATGCAGGAAGGTTTTGGACGGTCTTGGCTTGCATGAGCTGGCACATGAGAGAGGTTTTGAGGGTCCAGGTCGCCAGCATCTCTTGTTTCCTGGAGGGATTGCTCACCAGCTCGCCTTTGACCATGGCGAGGAGGGTCGGCTTCACGGCCCCTTCGAGATCGCACATCCAGCCGCTGTTGCACTGCGCGCACACGGACTTGACCGTCGTGGTGAACATTCGTCCCGTGCGGCGGCGCTCGGCCCCTCGGTGTACGAGACCATGAGGGCCTGCTCGGTGCGCGCTTCGACCGGAAAGCCCTCCGCCATCCACCGAGGGAAGACGTGCTCGTTGGTGAGTGGGGTTCCGCCGCAGAGTACGCACGATCGCGCCATACCTGGACAGTAAGGGATCTCGCGGTACCCGCGCGATCGGTTTGAGGTATCCATCATGGATGCCCCAGGGCCAGTCCTGGCAGTCGCAGCAGGCCGGGAGGCATTGCGCCGCCATATCCTGCTGGGTCAGCGGGAGTAGGCGGAGGGGTTATGCGGTTGCCGGTGACGATGCCGGCCAGAACGCGGCGGTCGACGGTAGCTCTGCGGGGGCGGTGGGTGGCGAGCCAGGCGAGTTCGTTGATGCGTAGGTGCCGCTGCTGGTGGTCTTCGGTGTGAGGTCGAGGACGAGGAGCTGGCCGAAGGGTGCGTTGGTGTTGGTGTACTCGGCTTCCTGCGTGAGGTATTTGCCTTCGATGTGGGAGCGGCTGTTGTTGTCGCCGTCTTGCTTTATCTCGGTGAGGTAGCGCAGGGGGCCGAAGTGGACCATGACATCGCCGCGTCCCATGCCGACGTTGTTCGTCTCGACCTGGACGACGTTGTGCAGGGGTCCCTGGAGTAGCGCACTGGTAGAAATCGCGTTGTAGATCGGCTTCGCTGGCTTCTCGCTGGCCTTTCTCTGGTTTGCGGCGGTAGTCGTAGGAGGGTCGTCCTTCTTCCGGTGCCGAAGATGTGTGTGCGTTCCAGGTCGGTCCGTGACTTGAGGAACAGCAGGGTCTGGGTGAGCAGAGTGCTGAAGGTCTGCCGGATGTGTCCGGTGAACCGCTCATGCTGAGAGAGGTGTTCCAGGAAGCTGTCGAGCAGGGGCATGATGACGGCGTCGTCGGCTTTCGAGGCGCGCGAGGTCGCTGTCGTAGCAATGCCCTCGACCGCGGCGAGGGTAGCGTCGGGAAGCTCAGCTAGGTGCAGGGCTTGTTTCGTCTGGGCTGGGCGGCAGAGCCAGCTGGTCGGGGCGATGCGGTGAGAGATCGTTCGTCTGCGGCCCGCGGGGTCGGGTCTTCGCGTCGTCTGTGTCAGCTTGAGTCACCGCCGGAGGGGCTGCGGGTCTCGCGGGCGCGTCGAGGCGGGCGAGGATCGCAGCCGCGGTGACTGTGTCGAAGTCGGTGCCGGGGAAGTCCTGCGGGCGGGCGGCGGCGTGCCGTAGAGCGCTGAGGAACATTTCTTTGCGCAGGAAGCCATCACCTCGACGACCGGCTCCACTCAGGACGGCCAGACCGGGCGTGTCACGTCCGTCTCCGAGCGGTTGGATGGTGCGGGCGGCGCGGTAGGCGCCGAGGACTGCGTCCACGGCCTGCCAGGAGTCCATCCATACATCGGCGGCGAATCGGTCGGCCGCAGCCCGGAGCTGGATCAGGAGCTGGGACCAGGCGACCTCGGCGCTCCGCCTGGGCTGGAGCCAGGCCGGCTGGTGGCGCCGTGCAGCCATGCGCGGTGCCGTTCCAGTGCCTGTGCGAGGCGGCTGGCGGCGTGTGTCACTCGGGCGGCGTCGTGTGCGGTGAAGCCCAGGAGTCCATCGCATACGGCGAGGTAGGCGGCAGCGTCATCGCGGGCTCCTCGGCGGCCTCGGCGGCCGCGAAGAGTGAGCGGGCTTCGACGATCTGGCGGCTCACCTCCTTGAGGTCGGTGGCGGCCAGTGCGGTGCGCAGGCGGTCGCATCCCAGCTCGAACAGCGCGTCGACATCGGCCGCCTCGTCGACGGACAAGTCCTGCAGCAGCTGAAACGCGGGCTTCTTGGTGTGACCAGCAGTCCAGGGCCACGCCCAGGATGCGAGGTAGGCGCTCGAGGAAGTCTTCGGGGCCCTGTGCGGGGAGTTCTTCCAGGACTTCCCATACCTGGTAGGGGCGGACCGCCTCGCAGGCGGCGAGCCTGACCGCTCCTTCCAGCCGTGCGGCGGCCAGCAGCGGGCCGCGGTCGACCTGTTCGGTGAGACCGTCCAGAAGGGCCCCGTTCAGTGATTTGGCCAGCGACTTCACGGTGGCGATACTGCCCAGCAGCGTCTCCAGAGAGGAGGTGAGGGCCAGGACACTGCTCTGCTGTGCCAGCCCAATGGGAAAGGCGGCAGCGGCCTGGGTCCAGGCGGTGTCCGCGACGTCGCAGGCGTGGGCGACCGCTTCGGCCAGAAGCGAGGGGCCAGTGGACCAGCAGCGACAGTTTGCACCTGCTCGTGCAGCGTCTGGGCCGGCAAGCCGAGGTCCTCAAAGGTGATGGACGCCCGTCCGGCTGCGGCTAGGTCGCCGAGGCGCTCGGCGAGTTGCGTCATGCTTCATCTCCCTTGCGCCGGTGTGGATCGCTCACCACAAAGGCTTGCCGTCGCGGGCCTCGATGATGTTCTCGTCTGGCAGCACGTCGTGCACGAGGTCGAAGTCCCTGGTGGTGATCAATACCTGCAGATGGTTCTTTGACGCCAATTCGGCGAGCTCGCGCAGCAGTCGGCGGATGTCGAGGTCCTGGACCTCTTCTGCCTTCGGGCTGTCGATCAGCAGCAGCCCGGGGTGGGTAGACACAGCGTGTTGGGCGCCCACTCGCAGCAGGGCGATGACTACCGCGATCCGCAGTCGCAGCCGTTCCCCTGGGCTCTGGGATCCGAAGGGCTTGGTGCGTCCCCCGCCCTTGGTGACGTCCAGATGGGCGGCACGGTTGATCTTTACCGACTCCAGTCCGTCGATGCCGAATTGGCGGCCGAGATGTGCGATCTCCCGATTCAGATCGTCGAACAGCGTCTGGGCCGCTGCCTCGTGGTCTTTCTCCAGAACTTTGGCTGCTGCCTTGAAGATCTTCAGTGCCTTCGACTCGTCTGCGTCGATGACCAACGCAGGCAGCTCCGGGAAGACGCTGAGCGCGCCCTCCAGCCGCAGTACCTCCTCACGTGCGCTGAGACGGGCTGGCGCCTGCGCCGCGGATTCTGCACGTCGCAACCGTGCCTGGGCCCGTGTGAGTTGGCGCGACAGCCCGTGCAGGTCTGCTTCTGACGCTTCCAGCGCCTCCTGGCCGTCTGCTCGGCCGCGGTGCTGATCCGCAGCCGCTGCTTGGCCTCGTCGATTACCTCTTTCGGCGAGTGGTCATCGCCCGTCACCGGCCGCGAGCACACCGCACAGGAGTGGGCCTCGCGCTCCTGGCGTCTGCGGTCTGCGGCGATCGCCTGATCGCAGCGCGGACACGCGGTGGGGTCCAGGCCGTGGAAAAGCTGGCGGGCGGTGGCGCTCTCGGTGACGTCGTTGACGAGTTTTGTGTCGTGCTGACGCTGCAGCCGGGTCCGTCGGTGGACCTGCATCAGCTCGTCCCACGTCTCCGTGAGTCCGCGATATCGCGTGCCAGCTGTACCACTTGAGAGGCAACCTCGGGCAGCGACTCCCAACTGTCCTCGGTACGTGAGACGGCAGCCAGACGCTCCTGAGCCCGCTCCAGATCCTCGGCAATACTGCTGCGCTCTGAGTCCCGTTTGTCCGCGCCTCCGCATCCGCTGCCTGGGCCGCCTTGTGCCTGGCCGCGAGCACGTCGCCAGCAGTCTTGACGCGCGTGAGCGCGGCCGCAGAAGGCAAATCCAAGAAGACCTGTAACAGTCGGCCCGCCAAGCCGTTCATCGTGTGCTCGCCCAGCAAGGCCTTGTCCGGCCGGCCGGTAGGTAGACAGCTCCGAAGTACACCGGCCAGCCGTGCGTGTCTGAGTGCCGGTCTGTTTGTAGCTGTTGACCAGCGGATGCAGATCCAGGCGGTCCATCATCAGCGCCTGCATCTGCTCTGCGTAACTTGCCGAGCTGGATGCCCGCAGAAGGGGCACGATCCCGCGGCCTGCATCCGGAGCACGCACCACCTCCAGGAACCCGATATCGGGACCGGTCAGGACGACCGCTGAGTGATCTCTCCGTCGGTCAGGTCCAGCCGGATCCCGACCACCTGCCCGGCTATGTCGACATCGAGATCAACTTCGCGCAGCCAGTGCGTTTCGGGCAGCAGGTCCCGCGGGGAACCGCGCAGGCACCACGTCACGAGCTCCAGCACCGAGGTCTTGCTGCAGGTTGGACGCGACGAGCGGTCAGGCCTTCGGAGAACGGCAGCAGCGTGCCGAAGGGCCCCTGGGTAAACCGATCCCGTTCGCTGGCCTGCGACACGCAGCCGGTGCAGCCGCAGAGTGCGCGACCGGGCCGGCGGCGTCACCAGGGGAACGCCGTGAGCGGCGAAAGCATCGCGCACATCCTCAACGCTCACGGCCGCAGCGCTCGGCGATCCGTCTCTCCAGCAGCACGTCATCCCCGCCCATGGTTCCCCACCCCTATCCCGTCCTGCGCTGCATACGCAACCGCGCCAGGCGTTCCCGCGCCCGAGCGCTGACCGAGCCGATCCGCTCGCCCGGGCGGCCTCGGCGTACTCGCGCTGCAAATACTGCCGCTGCTTCAGCTGGCTTCCCCCAGCCCATCCGCCAGCGCGACGACGAGCTCAACACGCTCGACGTAGTAGCGGAACACCGGAGCCTGCTGCAGCACTTCACGGGCGACGCTACGGCCGGCTTCCAGAAGGAAGTAGTCATGTTGACGGACCCGGCTGACCGTGCCCCGGCGCCGCCGGGCCACCAGGCCGGCACTGCGCAGCACCGCTAGCGCGTTGTCCAGCGGCTCGTACGCCCCGAAGTGGTGACGCAGCATCGGGTAGCGCCGCACTTCGGGCTCCTCGAGTCCAGAATCGTCGCGGCCAGCGACAACAACGCGCTCTTCACCGCTCTGCTCGTACTCCGTCAGCAGCTCATCTGCGAGGTAGTCGGGATTGCGCAGCCAGAAGTCCAGCTTCTGCAACCGCACCTGCGTTCGGACAACTCCCACAGCGTCCACAAGACCGGGATCGTCACGCACAGCATCGCTGACAGATTCGCTGGCACCATCGATGAGCAGCAGAATGCGCACTGCGTCCGCTCTCGGCTCGTGACCGGCGCTTCGGCGTCCGGCTTTGTGCAACTCTTGCTCCACTCGGCAAGATTAGTTGCGAGCCGCGACAATTGACCAGGCTCTGAGACCGCGTTTGAGATCTGCCGCAGAGCCGCAGATCCGATTGCGGCGGAAGGGCCTGCGGGGCGATCCTCTTGGCGATCGGTACGATCGGAGGGCTGAGGGGATGTGATGTTGCAGGTTCTGTACAGCGGGGAAACGAAAGAGCTCGAGCTCTCCGGGACGCGTCAAGGACTGCTGGCGTTCGGTCAGCTCGCTTCGGGGGAAGGGTGGAGGCTGTGATCTTTCGGAGAATCCGCGCCCCTCTCCCTACGAGAGGTCGCTGTCGGAGATCGCGTTTCGGGAGGATCCGGAGCCGGCCACCGTTTCGATCGTCACGGAAGCTCAGGTCCTGAGGATCAAGGGAGGACGGGCAGCCTCGACCTCCTCGCTGACAACCTTGAGAGTTTCGCCTCCGAGGCGGGTGCCAGCGATCACTGCCACGTCGACTCCCCGACATACGACTACGTTGCGCCGGAGTCGGACCCGCTGGTGATTGCGTTCATGAAGTGAGCGGCGAGCCTTCGGCCGCACCGCGGTTGAGCCCGTGGGCCTCGGCGCAGGGAGCGATCGTGAGCCTGATCGCTGCCGGTCGGCCGAGGGTAGGGCGGCGACGCGTGACGCCGATCATGGCCCATCGAATCATCGTCTCGGAGTGGGCCGGGCTGGTCTCGTGGTCCGGGCGAGGCGCCGGTGGGCGGTAAGCCACGAGAAGGTGCGCTCTACCGCCCACCGCTTGGGCTGGACCTGGAAACCGCGCTGGTCAGGGGTCTTGTGGACGATCTCCAGATCGCGGCCGAGGATCTGCGCGACCCACGCGACCAAGCGGCCGGCGAAGCCCTGGTCGGCCCAGACCTTCTTGACGCTCGGGTGGTCGAGTCTGGTCCACAGCAAAGCGCCGCTTCCCACCGTCGCGGTCTTGAACGCTCGCCGCGACGACGTGAACGGCCAAGAGCAGGCCGAGAGTGTCGGTGACGATGAACCTCTTGCGACCCTTGACTCTCTTGCCCGCATCGAAGCCCCTGGTGGAGGCGCGGACTGTGTCGGCGGTGCGAACGGACTGCGAGTCGATCAGCCCCGCGCTCGGCTCCGCGTCACGGCCGTCGGCTTCACGGACCTTGCCACGCAGGGCATCGTGGATGCGCTCGACGGTGCCGTCGTCGTGCCACCACGTGAAGTACCAGAACCCCGTCGGCCAGGGCGCGAAGTCCTTCGGCAGCTGCCGCCAGGCACACCCCATCCGCACCACATAGAAGATCGCATCCACGATCCGCCGTCGCGGATGCTTCTCCCGCCGACCGCCCTTCGGCCCCACCCGCGCCCGCGGGAGCAACGGCTCTACCAGCACCCACTGCTCATCCGTCAGGTCCGACGGATACCCACCCCCAACACCGCTCACAGATGATTCAACGAACCCCTGGGCAACAGGGACACGGCAGATCTCAAACACGGCCTGAACAATCAGTGATCTGCGGGCAAGCACAGTGGCCTTGTCTGGATGACTCCGCCCCGCCGCCCACTGCACCAGCCACCTGACTCCGCGCGTAGAGGCGGGGTCCGTTGCGCTTGCCGGAGCCGTAAGAGATTGGCAAGGCGCTGCCTCAGACCCGAGTGACGTTCCGCGACGGCGTCTCCTCAAAGAAGGCTCGTAGAGGCTCGTCAATGATGCGTTCGCGGCTGGTGCCGTCGGCTGCGGCATCGAGGCGAGGCGCGAGGTCTTCCGTGTCGTGGGGAGTGAGAACGAGCCAGCGCAATACGACCTGCCGCACGAGCAGCCTGAGGTTGCGCAGGTCTGCAAGCCTTGTCGTTTCGTCTTGGTCCTTGAGCACGTCTCCATGTACGTATCTGGAGCGCGCGCTGTACGCCTCCTGCACCCTCTTCTCGACACGCTCGCGCTCTGACGGGGTGAGGAATAGGGCGGCTGCACGGGAGCGGATCCTCTCGCTGATGCCCTCCTTCTTGTCGTTGGGACTGGCCATGAGGGCTTCGAGCGCGATGACGTAGTCCAGGTGAAGCTCGTCGGCCTCTTGCTCCCACACCCCGTCGTCCGTGTAGGTACGCTGGTATGCCTGCAGCAGGTGGCGCGCGGCTCGTTCCAGACGCCGGGCACGCTTCTTGGGCAGGCTTCGGCTGCTGGCGGTACCGTCCATGACAGTGTCGATCTTTGCCGTCACGGCGGTGCAGAAAGCCTGCAACTGCGGGAGTTCCGCCGGAGTGACGCGGAACCTTCCCTGATCTCGTTCCTCAACTTCTTCGTGCCCGCCGTGGCGGTCTTCGTAGATCTTGATAGTGGTGGGCACATGGTTGGGCTGCAGGCCGAAGTTGCGTCCTCGCTCGACGTCGAATACCGCATCGATATGCAGCAGATTGTCATCCCACAGGATCAACGGCAGTAGTGCCCTCCAATGCCGGGCTTCCGGCCGTGGGCCGGAGAAGTCGAACCATGGTGCGCCGCTACGGTTCGACGCGCGGTTCGGATCGGGGGCGTGAACGAACGGTGCGCCGTCCAGGAGACGGAAGTCGAGCTCGCCCGGGCGAAGGGCATGGAGGGCGAGGCAAGGGGCCCAGTTGCCTCAGCTCCTCGGCGGTAAGGTTTCCAGGGTGTAGGGGCCCAGCGGGATTCGCGTGCCTTTGGGAAGTCGCCGTTCAGCAGCAGCCAGTTCTCCATGGCTGGCGCGGGTGCTGTACAAAAAGCGACGAAGCTGTCCGCTATCTCTTCCACTGGCACAGTCGCTCTTTGGGCGACCAGACGGGTTGCGTCACCCAGCCCCGATGCCCCAGGAGCGTCGACCATCGGGGCATCCAGTCACCGTCGACCTTGCCGTACAGGTCGCGATGCTCAGACTTCGGTGCAGCATGGACGACCGCGTTACTCAAGGCTTCAAACCCTGGCTGCGTTGATAGTGCTACATCGGTGATGGCCTCGAGGGGTATGGAGGGCAGGTCACGTGCCTGCTCAAGCCAGCTTGAGAACAGCCTGACGAAGTCGAGAGATGTCTTCCATGCAGCGAGAAATTAGCGCACCTTCGCCGTCCGCGAGACGCGCAGCCAACAGAAGCCCATAGCGGCTGCGTTGGGGGACGAGGGCCCGTACGTAGCCCTCTGATCGCGTGACGCTCCCGCCGTGGTTTGCCGGGGACCTTGCTCTGGCGGGAGGCTTCCGTCACGCGTGCGGAGCACCCCGGCGACGGAGTGCCTGGTGGTCCCGGCTGCGACCTCGACGACGGGCCCGGGTCCAGTCGTCGTGTAAATCTCGCCGCCGCGTGCGCGGGCCCGTCGCCGGGGGCCAGCCGCACAGGGGCGGGACATGTCCTCTGGGGCGAGCGGTAGCTACTGGGGCAACTCCAGGACAGGGGTGCTACTCCTCGACGTCTTCCGCCTCATCTGGGGATGATCAGATCCGTGAGCTGTCCCTGCGCTCGGCATCCGTCCGCGGTTGACGACGACCGCGACGAGGATGACCACGACCGGCAGCAGAGGGATGAGAGCCGCGTCGGGCAAGCCAAGGAACGCTGCGCCGGCCATCACCATGACGACCGTGAGCCACCATGATCCCCCGCAGACGTTCTCTCGGTACTGCCGGAGTCACGCCTGCGAGGTGATCTGCGTCGAGAAGGTCGTCAATACGGCCTTCAGCGTAGCGTTCAGCGATGATCAAGAGCATCACAGCTGAGGTCTTCCAGCGCGCGGTCTGGCTGGGAGTCCTGTCGTGCTTCGGCTTGTCGTAGAGCGCCGACCTACAGGGAGGCGTGGGCTTTGAACTGCCGTTCGTTGTGTCGTCTGGCTCTGGCTCGGCGGGTGCGGTGGGCTCTCCAACTGACTCGCTCGACCGGCTGGACAGAGACGCGCGGGATTTGGCAGTCCGGTTGGGTTTGTTCCCAGCGTCGCAGAACTGTGGCGCACTGGACGGCGTGACCGTCAGCAGGGCCACAACCGGCCAGCGCGCGTCGATCCTCCAGGCGGGCACTGTCTCGCATCTGCGTACCTGGTAAGGCCCTCCAGGTCGTAGGCCGCGAGTGTCGCGCCTCTGCCGGAGCTGGTCAGGTTCATGCGCTTGATCAACCGCACCTCGGCGATGAATATCAGGGCCCAGATGAGAACCTCTGTCCCCCTGGTGACCGCGGAAAGTGCAAGTGGCGCACCGACATCGGCACAGCCACGAAGTCGCTGAGCAGCACCTGCACCACGCCAGGATGTGGTCCAGGATCCGCGCTCAGCCGCAAGTTTTCCCAGTCGGCCATGTCATCAATATGTCCACAACACTAAAGCAGCAGCACAAACCGGATGATTTTGAATGGCCCGGCCAGAGACCGGGCACGCCACCAGCGCGCGACGCACCCCGGTGCCAATCCGTGGCCGCCGACTCGGTCCTGTATTTGCGGTGGCAGCAGCATCAACTGCGCCAGAAGCGGAGCAGCTCGCCGCACCCCCGAGTCGGCACGCCATCGCTGCAAGCGTTCTAGGGACGCCGCTCCCCAGCGCTGAACCGGCCCAGGAACGAGGAACAGAGCCATCACGAGCAGGACCAACCACGGAGTGAACGCAAAGAGGAGACCGTTAAGCACCTCGCTAGTCTCACGCATCCCATTACCAACACTAGAACATGAGGAATCGACGACGGCGCACCGCGGCGGACGTGCGCCACAGACGCCAACGCAGGAAGGCGGTAGCCTCAGCCTGGCGTGCGGCCACTCAATCAGCCTGACCGTCCGGCATCGCCCGCCCCGCCAGCCAGAGAAACCGTTCGCCTTCAGAACGTCCCGCGCGGGCCGGGCAAGTCGACGAGCAGATCGTCACCTCGTCGAGTCGGCCGGCGCTCCTTGGCCGTCGTCCGCTCTCGCCGCCCGCGCCTCGGGAGACACAGAGTAGGTGTGGTCTTGTTGTTCCCCGAGCATGCGCATCCCGCTAGAGGATGGGTCCGCCATTGAGCGGAGGTCGTGTTTTCGTCCGGCGGCGGAGGTGGCGCGGTCTGCGTTTCGGCCAACTTTGGGACGCAGTGGGTGGGTGCCCGGCCTATTGCGATTTGTCGTCTGGCTGGTTTCGCGGGGCGGCGGCACGATGCCTTCTTCGGTGTGGTGCATATGCGTTGGGGCTGTGCGCGGTGCCGATGGAGGCTTGGGGGCCTGTTGTCGTACACGGAGCATCATGCGTTCTTCTCGGCGCCGGCTGCGCCCGTGGGAACGGTGGGCGAGGGCCCGCTGGTCATGCACGGTGCCTATACCGAGCAGATCACGCGGAAGCTGAGCGCGGCCGCGTTCGTGCGCCGCGGACTGGGTCGCCTTCCTGCAAGACGAGGTCAAGAAGGCCTGGAAGCTGCTGAAGTCGAAGGTTCGGCACTGGCTGCGGTGGCTGCTCCCGCTTCCTGCCGCGCCGGTTGAGCAGTCCGGGCCCCCGGGGGCACCGGCGGTGGTACTGGGCGATGACTACGCGTTGTGGGTGCGCCAGCGGATCAAGAAGGCGAAGCGACCGCTGCCGGTCTACGCGTTCGACCAAGCTCCGGTGCTGAGTGCCGTCGACCGGGCGCTTGCCAGGCGCCGCCGCAGGATCAGCGGCATCGTTGCGGTGGCGGGTGTGGCGGCCATCTCAGCGGGGCTGGGTGCGGTCGAGCCGTGGTGGGCGCTGGTGGCGGCACTGGTTGGCGTGTGGGCGCTGTTCCTGGGTGATCGAGTGGTAGCGCAGCAGCAGCTCAACGCGCCGTGCTGGCGGGCGTGCTCGCCGGGGTGCCGGTGCGGCCGGCGGCGCCGCTCTGCCGTATTCGCATGACCGTGTGCGGGATCTGGAAAGTACGCGGGATCGGTTCGTGGGTGCGGGGCTGCAGGCATGGCGGAGGCGGTCATCGGAATCGACGTGGAGCCGGCCCCAGAGGAGCAAGACGAGGCGGACGCCCCTGCAACAGGATTCCCGCCGGGCGCCCGGACGCGCAGGCGGAGATGCAGGAAGTCGCGCGAGCCGTGCTCGAGGCACTACAGCGGCAGAATCGGCCGGTGGCCCGCAAGCAGCTGAAGCGCTTCGAGGCCGTGGATCTGCACCTCGGCACGTGGAACAGCGGTTGAACGATCCCGCGCCGCAGCATCATCGCGACCATCCGCAGCCGCGGATGCAGGTCGCAGGATCGCAGGAATCCACATCAACCGGTGGGACGCAATCGACGACAAGACGTGGGAGCGGTTGCGGGAGCTGGCCACCAGCAGCACGGCGAAGCCGCCGCCCGAAGAGAGTGGCGCGGCGCTACATCTGGTCGAGAGTGACCGCGTGGAACGGTGAACTGATCGTCGCTATTCTGGTGCATGTCGCCTACCAGGGCGGCTTCTTGCGGGTGACGGTGCGCCCGCATGTGATGACGCCGTTGAACCCCGCGGTCGACAGCCTCGCGGCCGCGCGGGTAGCGAAGCCGCGCTGGCTCGTCCGGGCGGGCGCGAATGCGGTCGGCGACATGATCGACGGACTGCAACGGCTGGTGCGCAGAAAGCGCCGGCCGAACCCCGAACTGGATCCAGGCAAGGGACCGGTGAGTCTGCGCGAGGTGTACAGCGTGCGGTCGATCGAGGACATGCACATGCACGACGACGCCCGCTACTACGTGCAGATGATGCAACGCCGGGTGTTCGACTCCACTGAGATTTTCCTGCGTAACCACAACGTCGACATCGCCGCCTATCGCGAGCAGTCCGCGGCCATCTACAACTTCGGAGTGATGAACGGCGGCACCATGTCCGGCCCGGTCAGGCCGCACCGTTCTCCCACAGTCCTTCGATGAACAACGCGCCCGCCAGCGCGCGACCGTCCACCTGAGTGACAGGAGTGATCATGTCCGGTGCTTCTCCGTCCAACCCGTACCCGCCCGGCGCCAACTTCGGTATCTCCAATCCCGGCACCATCAACGGCCCCGTCCAGGCGCACCGTTCTCCCAGAACGTGACCCAGACAAACAACATCGCCCCTAAGGCCGTGCAGGATGCGCGCAGCAGTGTCGATCAACTGCGGACCCAACTGCAGGATCTGCGCGGTCAGCACCCGGACCGGGCCGCGGTAATCGACGCCGCGCTGGCCGACCTCGACCAGATCACCCCTCGCTTAGCAGAGCCCGTCAAGACCCGCGGACCCTTCGATACGTCCTGGGGAATCTGCTGGATCGGTGCGGAGGCCTGCCAGGTGTGGTGTCGGCCGCCGAACTCGTCCGCTCCACCATCACCGCGCTGCTCCCCTCTACCTGATTACGCAGACACCACGCAGCCAGGGTTACGGCCGCACCCACCCCTCCGGCCGCATGCGCTCTGGCAATCAGTTCGCGCAGCCCGCCGTCATCCGTTGCCTGCAGGACGAGGAGAGATGAATCAGCCTGACCCTCGGGCCGTCGACCGGACGGCCAGACGGCTGCTCGAAGCGACACGACAGACATCAGATGAGGCGCGAGCGAACGCTCTGTCCGCGGCGTTGGAAGAGCTGACCCGCCAGGCTCACTGGCTCTGCCCTCCCCTACACAGGACCTCGCCAAGCTCACCCTCGCATGCAAGCATCTGGCCATCCATATCCGATCGGAAGCATGCGCAGCCGGACCCACCATCAAGCTGCCCCTCCCGTCGCCGGGCGAAAAGCGACCGCACGAAGACCTGACGATCGCCCACTCCGAGCTGCGCGCGGTCGGGGCCAAGCCGGACTCAATCACCGACGTGTTGCTGATGTTCATCATCAGCAACAGCCCGCTCCTGACGTCGCAAGGAATACAGACAAATCCGGCTGGTACAGCTGCTCAAGGGCATCGGCGAACCTCCACCACCGACATCCTCCCTGCGGTGACCCGCACGCCCACACCGAAACGACCTCCCAACCTGCTTTTCTGACGGGCCGACATGCCTCTGGGTATCGGAGCTACAGCGCGCGCCGCGGCCCTTTCGGCGTCAGCCGTATCGAAGCCGTAACTGCGGGTGTCACGATCCGCGCGCCTCGGACAGACTCTGTCCGCCGTGCCGGAGCACTGCAGCCTGATGCAAACGCCGTGCCGCAGCAACCTGTTGAGGCACAGGGGGCTGGACCAGCGGTTCTGCGCACAGGTCGCTGCCCTTTCCGCGTGTCCCGCCTTCTCCAGCCACGAACACACAGACCTGGCCGACGCGCAGGAGAGGACAACGTGGCTGCGAACCGCGAGCACGCACGCACCGCTCCTGTCCTGCCGTCTGCTCCTTCCTTTCCTTCCTTCCCTTTCTGTGTCCCAGGCCGAAGTGCGCGGGTGAGGGGCTGTCGGCACACCCGGTACACCCCCAGCAGACGCCCTGAGCTGCACCTTCTCCATGCCGGGCACAATGAGGTGCGGTAGGGCATACGGCACTGCTCTACGGACCATTCAGGGCGCCGCACACGTCGACGATCCACGTGCCAAAGCCTGCCCCGTATCCGATCATGGAACGGGGGCAGGCAGAGACCGACTCGTTGTCCTGCTCGCTCGCCCATCCGATAAGAGATCTTCCAGGTCGTCTTGCGGGCGAAGGTGCGTCTGCCTGGCACGACCGGGGCCCGCGTCTGTGCGAGAGCCGCGCGGGCCCCGGCCTGTCTCCACCACGGCAGCAGGGAGTTCGGACATGCAAAGCTGCATCAGCTACCTGTCGCGAGCACGACAACGTGTCCATCCGGGTACAGCTGACAGGCCCCGCCGGATGATCCCGGCGCTCTCGTGTGTCGCCGGACCGGTGCCGCCCCTCCGCAGCAGCCGAACCCGGACTCCGGGCGCACGCCGTCTGTGGCCGCAGCTCTTGATCCGCAGCACAGGCAGTAGGTATGAAGTGGCCCCACCGCATTGGCGGTGGGGCCCTTTCGCTGTGTCTACGGCCGTGCGGCGACGCGCAGTTGGTGCAGCATCAGCAGTGCGGCGACGGCGTTCGCGGATCGGATCTCGCCGCGCGTGATCAGGTCCGGGATCTTGTCAGCGGAACCCAGTCCCGGCGCGACGATCTCGTGATGATCCTCGGGGATCTCGCGGACCTGCTGCGCCGTGTCCGACCAGTACACGCGGTGGTGCGAGGTCGAGATACCGGGCATGGGGTCGACGGCCAGGAGCAGCTGCATCGGCCCGCGCCGCCATCCCGTCTCCTCCTCGAGCTCACGCGCGGCTGCGTGGCTGCGGATCCTCGCCCTCCCGGTCCCGCCGGACGGGAGTTCATATCCCCATGCGCCGGTGATGAACCGGTGCCGCCACAGGAGCAGCACCTCGTTCGCGCCGTTGACGACTGTGGCCACGGCGACCGGGCGCAGCCGGCATCACCGTGTGGTCGAGGTGTCGCCCGTCCGGCAACTCCACATCGGCCATGTTCACGGTGCACCACCGGTTCTCGCACACGGTGCGCTCGCCGAGGTTGCGCCACACAGACACGCTGTCGCCTCCCATCGGGTACGTCTCCCATCCGACCACAGGGAGCTACAGCGGATCCGCAAGGGATCGTCGAGCCGGCCGACGATGGCGCGCACAAAGCGGCTGCCGGTGCCCGCGAGGTTCCGGCGCACTCCGAGAGCCGGTCGTGCAGGCGGTGGGACTCCATGCCCTGCACGGTGTCGAGCATCCGCTCCGCCGTCGCGGCCGCCTGGTCAACGGCGCCTGCCCGCAACTCGCAGTCGGCGAGTGCCGCCAGCCGGTGCACGCTGCCGCGGGCGCGTGCCTGGATCCCGACGACCTCGGCCGCGTACTGCTGCGCGGGCCTCGTGCCGCTGAGCCTCATCAGGGTGTCGGCGAGCGCCGTCTCCAGTCGGTGACCCACTCGCGGAGCTGCGCCTCACGCTGAATGGCTTCGGCCATCGAGCGAACTTCCGCCACCTTCTGGCACTGTTCCAGGACCTCTACGGCCTCCGCCGAGGCGTCATCCATCCGTGAGCGCCTCACGCTCCGCCAGGGCCAGGCTCCGCTGACCGTCCGCGACGAGCCGGAGCACCGCATCCCCACCCGACGGACTGCGCACCAAACCAGCAACACCACCTCACCCACCGATGGCACCACCGCCTCCACCAACTCGGCACCAGCAACCCGCAGTTGGGTCGTGCAGGAAACGCATCAACCGTGCTCCTAGCCCGCGACCTGGTGACCTACCCGAAACCGTCACGCTCGCCCGCACCCTGGCCACCCTCCCCACCCACACCAGACACGCCTCGTTCACGACGCCATCGGCGTGATCGGTGACCGACTCGGCCTGGCCCGGTTCTCCCCTCAGCACCAACGACCCGCTGACCACCTACCTCCGAGCACATCCCTGATCAGCCCCCGACACCGCTACCTCCCTGTGTGCCACCCCGATCAACAACAAACCCAAGATCAATCCCATACACACACGAAAGCCCTGCTCAACACCCCTGAACACCCAAACCGAACAACCGCCGCCAGGCCCGGCCCTCGCCCCTCACCACACACCCGACTGAGCCCCAAATCCCCATCCAGAAAAGAAACACCAGGTCACAACACCCCGCCTACCACCGAACCACAGCACCCGCCACAGACTCCGACGAGGGGGTGGCCGAGCTGATGCGGATCGGCAGCGGCAAGAACTGGGTCGGCTACCATCTGGTGGCCCATCTGGCGCTGCACCAGTACTTCGTGGCGCACCGACGACCGGTGCCGCGGATGCTGATGCTCGACCAGCCCACCCAGCCGTACTACCCCTCGGACGTTGCGGCCAAGGAGGCCGGCACGGCGGTGCTGGACGCGGACCGCGAGGCGGTGCGGCGTCTGTTCGAGCTGATGCGGGATGTGGTCGCCGATCTGCGGGGCGGTCTGCAGATCATCGTCAGTGACCACGCCAACCTGCCGGAGGCGTGGTTCCAGGATCGTGTGCGCTACAACTGGCGCGACGGCAGCGCTCTGATCCCGCAGTCCTGGATCGACGAGCACGGCGGCACCGCAGACGTCTGATTGCGGCCGGGCGGCACTCAGACGATGTCTCGGTTGGTGATGCGTGTGCGGTTACAACTCGGACCACTCGCCCAGATCTTCGAGCTCCCTGTCTGGACGAAGGAGCATACGAGCGCCCAGGCGCGATCGACCGCCGGGACGAAGTCGCTCCGGTCGGAAATCGTGGAACCCCGGCACCCACCCGCCGCAGTCGCTCGGCCCTCACCACACCCGCAACCAGCCACGACGCCGAAACGGCCCGTCGGATAATCCGACGGGCCGTCACGAAGGATCGAGGTTGGACTCTTACCATCGAGCTACGTCTCGCTGGCGAGAGTCACCTCCGGACCGGCAAGGAAGGGTGAGACACTCGCCGCAACAATCCACCCTCTACCGGAACTATTGACAGAGGTAGCCTGGGCAAGTGCCGAGGATTTACCTACACTTAGCCGAAACCTTTAGGGCATCTCTTCCTCTGGCGAAAATAGAGCATTATAGACTTTCACATGCTCGATTTCCGGCAGTTTCAGATCGATGGCCGCATTCAACTGATCTCTCGACAGAACACGGATACGGCGCACCTCAAACAATCGGAGCACGTCGCGCTCATATTCCGACAAGGGAGCTTCACCCGGAAAAATAAATTCCGCACCCCCGGAAGGGTTCACTCTCGCGAAAGCGGCATATGCCCCGACCATCGAGAGTCGAATGAAATACGGCGGTCGCGACCCGACGACATAGCTGAAACATACGTCACAGTTGATGTCCGTGTCGTCTGTTAGATCTGCAATGCCAGCCAGATCCTCAACTAGATCGCGGTAAGGCTGGCGCCGCGTAGCAGTCAGAGCAAAAGCCCTCCTGGGCGTCACCAGGGATTCTCGTACGCGGTCTGAATATCCTGCAGCAGAAGATCCCACTCCCGCCAGGGCCAAGGATTTCTCGCTCTCACGAACTCTTCCCCTTTCTCCGCTAATCAGCGTACTCGCGACCAACCGGATGGGCGTGAACCTTTCCGGACTGATCAATGTGAACTCGCACTCTGGTCTGCCAGCCACCCTTGGGCCCCCTTCTACCGGCAGCCCGTACTCATAGTCACGAACATTCGGACGGCCGGGCACCGGAGTTCCATTTTCCCAAGCATGCTTCGCATAGGCATCCGCCTCGCTCCGACTCGCGAACGCAGACGTAGGCGTGCCATTCTCGATCCGCTTTTCGTATTCCCTCGTCCCGAGAACATGCTGATCTTGCTTCTGGCGAGAGACCGACGGACAGTTGCTGTTGTGGACCAGAACCGGCGTCTCACCCGCCAGCACATAGTACGTGTGCAGCTCGTCGATGGTGAGGTTGTAGGTGCGGACGTGCCGGGTGAAGGTCTTGTTGGCGGTGACGGTGACGGTAGCGCCGTTGGCCGTCAGAAGCGTCATCCCGGCTTTGAGGTCCTTCGCGACCACCCACTCGTTCTGGGATGGTGACCAGAAGGGATGTTCCTCAGTGGCGGTCAGTTGCTCAATGCCGTCCGGGGTGGTAATGGACAGCCTATTGAAGTGTTTGTCACTGTCGACATGAATAAGGCGGGTGACCTTGCGGGATCGAGTCTCGCCGGTCTCCGGGTCCGTGGTGCGGACCTGATCGCCGACCTACTGTCCTCGATGTCCTTGGTGGTGCCGTCGGCCATGAGGACGTCGGTGCCGGCGAGAAGCAGTTGCAGCCGGACGGCTTCTTCGACTTCGACTTCTTGCCGCTGTTGCGGGCGCTTTCCCGGCCTGCCTTGAAGGAGCCGCCTTCAGCGACGCCGTCGACGACGACGCTTGAAGCCCAGCTGAAGAAGAGCGCCTTCTTGCCAGGGCATCCGGTGTCGTGGCAGGCATCGAGCAGGGCTTGAGCTATGTCCGTCGTGGCGATCGACTCGTCTCGATGGTCGAGGTACATGTCGAGGCCGTAGCCGCTGCTGAGGTAGTTGAGACGGTCGTAGAAGACGGTGATGAACTTGTCGGCCTGCCCCCAGTCCTCGGGGATATTGACGCCGGGGAGCAGGGTGATGTTGCCGTCGTTACTGAGGTCCTTGCCGGTCTTTCTCTCCTGCCCGCCAGTCTGCATTCTGCTTGACCGGCGGCTTGTTCTCGCGGTCCACGTGGTAGACGGATGTGCGGGACCGGCAGTCCGCCGTGGCAGCCGCTGACGACGCCGCTCATGCAGTCGGCGTTGCCGAGGCCGCCGGGCCGGCGTTGGTGACGGGGTTGTTCAGGGCGTAGCTGCAGCCGTCGAAGGTCTGCGGCTTGTCGAGTTCGAACAGCGGGTCGACGGAGAGGAAGCGGCCCGTGGTCGCATCGTATTCACGGGCGCCGAGGTGGGTGAGGCCGGTGTCCGCGGTGTCGTTGGTGCTCGCCGACGAAGCCCTTGCTGCCGGGCCAGCTGGTGGGCTCGGTACCGCGCGGGGATCCGAAGGGCTGGGTACGGCGCTGGGTCAGGCCAAGTCAGCCGCGTTGATGGCGAGTTGGCCGGTGCCCTGGTGGTCGCCGATGGTGAAGGTGAAGGTCCCGTCGTCGTTGCGGACGGCGGTCTGACCGCTGCCGAGGTCGATGTAGCGGGTGGCCTTCGGTGTGCGTGGAGCCGCTGGCGAGGGTGACTTCGGTGTGGCCGAGGTCGAGGGTGGTCTTGGAAGGGGTGTGGCTGATGAGGCGATTGCCGTCAGCGTCGTAGACGTAGCTGGTGGTGTTGCTGCCTCGGTGACCTTGGCCAGGTGTCCTTCGGCGTCCCACTGGAGGGTCTGTCCGGGCCGGGCGGTGGTGTTGCCGGTGGTGTCGTAGGCGTACTGGTCGGTGCGGTGCCCGACGAGCTGTTGGTGGTGACGGTCTTCAGGCTGTGAGCCTGGGCCTGTCCGGGGCCGGGGTAGGTGTAGGTGCGGTTGATGTCCTGGGCCGTGTTACCGGTGGGACTGTGCTGCGTTTCGGTCTTGCGGTTGCCGGACGCGTCGTAGGTGTAGGACCGCCAGTACGGGAGCCGTACCGCCGATCTGAGCACTGGTGGGCGCGGCGGCGCAGCTGGTCGTGTTCTGGGTCCAGGCGTCGGAGAGCCGGTTGAGGTAGTCGTAGTTGAAGCACTGCGTCGGTGCCGTCGCGGTTGACGTCCGACATGGAGCGGATGTTGCCGTTGTCGTCGTAGCCGTAGGTGAGGCTGCGGTCGACGCCGGCGACATCGGTGCGGTCCACGCGGGTGTTGGACAGCCGCTGGGTGCTGGTAGGTGCTGCGACCTGGGCCCTCTTGCGCCGAGCCAGTCAGGCCCATTTGGTAGACCTGGGGCTTGCCGGTCAGGAGTAGCTGACGCTGGTGTGGTCATGCCCTGGCCGTAGACGGAGTGGGTCAGGCGCAGGGTTTTGCCTGCCGTAGCCGCAGGCGACGCGCGCCGGGCAGGCACCTGCGGCGGAGTAGGTTTCAGCTGGCGGTCAGCACCGGAGGGCTTGTGGTGGTGGCGCCGGTCTGATAGGTGCCGGCGCGAGCGCTCCTCGCTGGCGATGACGGTGGCCGTCTTGATGCGACGGTAGAGATTGTCGTACGCCGTGACCTTGTTGGTGTAGGCGTTTCCAGCCGGATGTAGCGGGTGGATTCGGCGAGTTGACCCTTGGCCCCGCTGATGGTGTCGTAGACCCATTTGCGCGCAGGGTGCCGGTCGCGGTGGCCTCGTGAGCTCGGTCTTGCGGCCCAGCCGTCGTAGACGTACACGAGCTTGGGTACATCGGTGCGGGCGTCGTCGACCGAGGTCAGCTGACCGCGGTCGTCGTAGGTGCTGGTGGTGGTGCCCTTGTCGGGGTCGGTGGCGGTGAGCTGGCGGCCGAGCTGGTCGTGAGTCGAGGACCAGGTGCTGCCGGCGTGTCGGTGACCGATCTTGAGAGTTTGCCGTTGGGGTAGTAGGCGTGCCCAGTGGTGTCGTAGGCGGCGGTCGCATCGCGGCTAGTGCAGCTGGCGCAGCTCGGTGGTGTTGCCGCGGGCGTCGCTGAGAGTGGTGGTGGCGACGCCGCCCTGGGGCGGAATGACGGTGACACGGTCGCCGCCGTAGATGGTGGTCGTGGTGTTCCGGCACGGTGCCGCCGTCGCCGTTGCCGGCGATCTGCTTCACCTCGACGGGCTGTCCCTGGCCGTCGTAGGTGGTGCGGGTCTGCGTCTCCACGGACAGGGCGTTCGCCGGCGCGAACAGCTGGGTGCTGGGCGCCGTGAGTCGCGTAGTAGGGGCGAAGACCTTGGAGGTCAGGCCGCGTTCGTCGTAGAAGGTGTCGGCGATCAGGTGCCGCCGTCCGGACCGGGCGACTGGAGCTGACTTGGGCCCGCGGGAGATCCGTCGTACAGCGCGTACGAGGTGGTCTGGCCGCCGTTGTTAGTCGAGCGTCTTGGTGGCGACGGCCGCGGGGCGCTGCCGGTGATTGTGTACGTGTACTCGTAGTTGGTTTGGCTGGTGTTGCGGTCGGCGAGCCAGACCTTGCTGATGCGGCCCAGGGCGTCGTAGGCGGTCTGGGTGGCCTTGCTGTTGGTGTCGGTCTGCTTGACCACCTGCCCGCGCACCGGGTCGAGGTCGGTGGTGGTCGTCTGGGCGCTCGACGCGTCAAGCGCCGTGGCCGGCGGGGTGGTCGAGGTCACCGTTGTGGAGCCAGCCGGTGGCCGGACTGCAGGCGGTGGTCGTGGTGCGGCCGTCCGTGCGAGCGGTGCGCACCGGAAGGGCGTTGGTGCCGTCGACAGGCGACGTCGGCGGCGGTCAGGTCAGTGGCCGATCTTCGGGCGGCCGTAGCTGTCGAAGGTGGTGCCGGTCTCCAGGTAGCGTGGCCTTGGTGCCGTCGTTGCTCTTGAGCGGCTGGCGGCGGCGGTGGCGTCGCCCTTGGTGGGAGGCGGTGTTGTAGGCCCGGAGGCCGTCGTAGGCGGTGCGGACGTCGGAGATGACGTCCTTGGACCGGTCAGGAGTATCAGCGCAGGCGACCGCGACGGTCTCCACCCGCGACACCTTGTCGAGATGTTGTCGGTGGTGTTGGTCGCGTAGTCGGTGCGGGTACAGCGGTTGTCGGCGGCGGTGGAGGTGTCGCCGGCATCGTGCTCGGCGATGACACGGCCGTGGGCGTCGTGACTGTAGGAGGTGTACGTGGTGCGCCACTGGGCGCCGGCGCCGTTGTCAGGGAGTGAAACCCCAGGTGTTGAGCGTGCCGGTGAACGCAGCTGTGAGGGTGCCCGAAGGTCTGGTCTGTGTGGCGGACTGGGGGCGCCACGGGTGGCTGACGGTCCGGCTCATGGCCTTGCCGCCAGGCGCGTCATAGGTGACGGTCTTGTACGGGAAGCCGCTCTGGTCGTCGTAGTCGGTGATCGGGTCGCCCTCGTTCGTACCGAGGGTGATGCTCACCGATTTGGTGCCGCCGCTGGTGTCTTTGCGGTCACCGTTCATGCCGCGCAGGAAGTAGGAGTCGGTCTGGGACTTCATGGCGCTGGCGCCGCCCTGGCCGCCGGTCTGTACGCGTACGTGACCGTAGCCGCGCCATTGTGACCAGGTCTTTTCCTTGTCCTTGGTCAGTGGGTCGTCGTCCCAGCGCGCAGGCGGCTCCGTCCAGGTACTGGTAGGTGGTGACCTGGTCGGCGGCTCCGCCGGTGCGGTCCGTGGCCGTCACCGAGTCGGTGACGTATTTGTTGAACCACTGCAGTTCGGGGTCGGAGTCGCTGTCGCCGCCGAGGTACTGAAGCAGCGGCTGGTGTTGGTCTCCGGTGTGGGCAGTGCGTCCCAGGAGCAGGCGGCAGCGGAGTAGTTGACGTCGATCTGGCCGCCGGACTCGTCGGTGACGGTGGACAGCCGGTCCTTGATGAAGGGGGCGTAGCCGTCGCCGGTCTTGTCGAGCCGGTTCTCGAGTTGGGTGTAGACGAAGCCGACCTTCGGCAGCGTGATCGCCGTGGTGGCGGAGCTGCCGGTGTGCTGGATGCTGTCGAGTTCGAGTTGGTAGTCGATGTCCGCCATGCCCCAGCGGTGATCGAGCTTCCAGGAGTCGACGTCGTGGTAGCTGCCGTCGGACTGCAACGTCTGGGTGCTGACATCGGTCAAGCGCTTGCGGGTCCAGAACGAGGGGGAGAACTGGCCACTGTCGCAGTCCGTGCCCGCCTTACAGTTCAGGTCCCACGGTGTGTCGTACCAGTAGAAAGCCTGGTCGTCGATGGTGTCTGCGGCACAGGTGACACCGGTCTGCGACAGGCAGCGCTCGGCGCTGGTGAAGTTCACCTTGGCCAGCGGCTTGTCGTAGAAGGCGCGCAGGCCGTATTCGATTCAGCTTGAGGTAACCGCCGCGGACGTAGGAGGTGTCGTCGGACGCGGTCAGGTTGCGGCCGTAGGAGTTGGTCTCCTTGCCGTAGTAGTACGTCATCAGGTTGCCGTGCGGGTCGACGACGGCATCGAGGTTCCAGCGCCAGGTCTGCTGGCACCAGGAGTCCGCGAACGCGGAGGCGTGACACGCGCTCGCCGCTGTCGTCGCCGAAGACGGGGACGGTCCAGTTCGAGTTGGTCTCGTCCTTGCCGTCGGCCCAGCCGGAGGGCCGGTTGTAGCCGAAGTAGTACTTGGTGCCGTCGGGGGTGGTCAGCCGCCAGTACTCGCCGTCGTTGTCACCGTTGGCCAGCTCCGTGTTACGCAGGCGCTTGATGACGGTGCCGTCGTCCTTCTTGAGCTTGAAGGTGTCGGTGCCGGCCGGTACGAGTTCTCCGCCCTTGCCGTTGAAGGTGAGGAAGGCGTTGTCGGAGTCCCAGCACAGATCACCGGGCTTGTTGCCGTCGGCGTTCTTCACCCGTCGTCCGCACAGGATTTGTAGCGGCGTTCGATGAAGCCGCCTTCCAGGTCGAATCCGTCTCCGACCCAGGATCCCTGGTTGTTGGTGTTGCCGGTGCGACCGTCGATGGTGCCGGAGGAGTAGTCGAGGCTCAGATCCGGGCCCAGGCCGCCGGGTACTTCCGGCGTGGCCATCGGATAGGACCAGGTGAAGTCACCGGTGTTGAGGTTGGTGGACCAGGTCGCCGACGGGGACAGCTGGGTCGCCTGAAGTCGCCCTTGTCGCCGGCGGTGTCTGCCACCGCGGCCAGCACGGTGGGGTTGTCGCCGACAGAGCGACGGTGGTGGCCGTCAGTGTGCTGTCCGCGGTGTTGTTCGTCGAGGCGAGGGCCGTCTGAGTGCGGCATGCCTTCTTGTCCGGGGTGGTCACGGCGCAGGCGGGGAGGCTGACCAGGTGCATGCGGGAGGCGTAGGAGCCACCGTATGCGCCTGCGAAGTCTGTGTAGTTGACGCTGACGGCGATCGTGCCGGGCGCCGTGTTGTCGGTGTCCTTCGTCGCCTTCGGGGCGACGGTGAACAGCATGCCTGCCACACCGGCTTGCCGGCTGTCGTGCTGGTCGAAGACTTGCGTGCTGACCGCGTCTGGCGTCTGCTGCGCTGTCGAGGACTGGGACTTGGCGCCGGCCTTACGGGGTGCCGCACCGATCTTGAGGGGCTGCCCGTCGGCGGCAGCCAGCTTTAGCTGGGTCTCCGGGCTTTGCGTCGGCGGTAGGGACGGTGACGGTGGCCGTGCCGGCCGTGGGCCACTTCTTGGGGGAGTGGTGGCCGGCACACGGGACTCTTGGCCTTGGGGCGCGGCTTTCTGGTCTCGATGGAGTGGGAGCCCTTGACGGGCTTCTCGGAGGCGGGAGCGCCCGGCAGGCTGCTGGCCGCGGGCGCTGCGACGGTCTCGCAGCAGACCGGCGATCAGCACGGTGGACAGGGTCGCTGCCGCCGGCCGCCAGAGCACGCGCGCGCGGACTGATCTTGGTATGGGCATGTGTCATCCAGGCCAGGGGTGCCGCCGCGGCGGCACCCAGGTGAACGGGGATAAGAAACCGGGTCCCGAGGGGCGGGTCATGCCCGCTCCTCGGGACCGGTCTATGCGCCGGAGGGCACGTCGGTGGGGATGTCGTAGAACGAGCCGGCGAGTTCGGCGATCTGACTGTCGTTCAGCGCGCCCTGGAAGGCCCACACGTCGTCGATGACACCGGGGAAGTACTGTCCGAGAGGCGTCCGCTGTCTTGGCGCGGCCGACCTCGCAGGTGTGCCGGCCGCCTTGAAGGTGAGACGTTGTCGGCCCAGGCGATCAGGTCTGGCAGGTGGTGTCGTCCGCGTCGCCGTTGCCGTCGGCGTCGGTGCAGGCGGTCTCCTGCAGTACGCCGTTGACGTAGAGGCGGGCTTCCTGGCGAACCCGTCGTAGACCAGGGCCAGGTGGTTCCATTCCCGTGCGTCGTAGAACTCGGTGTTCGCCACGCTGTCGGTGCTGGCGCCTGCGTCGTCGCCGGCGCGGATGTCGCGCTGTAGCTGCCCATCCGTCGGCGTTGGTGGAGTCCGGGGTGAAGTGCAGGTCGAAGGCGCTGGTGTGGGTGCCGGCGGCGGAGACCACGCTGGCGTTCTGGGTGGGGAGCGCGGCCGCCTGGGCCCAGGCGGTGACGGTGAAGCTGGTGGAGGTGTCCAGCGGCTGGCTGGCTGCGGTGGCGTAGTCGTCCACGCCGTCCAGCTGCAGCCCGTTGACGTCGACCACCCCGTGGCCTGCTTGGCCTGGCCACCCAGCGTCATCGTGTTGGCGTTGTCCGAGGCATCCGGGCTGGTGGCCGGGCTCGCGTCGGTGACGGTCTCGAAGTTCCAGCGGGCCTTGACCAGCGGGCGCTGCCGGAACATCTGCGCCACTTCCTCCGCGGAGGCCGGGCGGTCCATCACCCGTACGTCGTCGATGGTGCCGGGAAAGTAGGCGCCCATGGCACCGCCGTAGTGGGACGCGCCGATGTACATCGACTGGTCCGCGTAGAAGGCATCCACCAGCGTCGTGGTGCCGGCCTTGGCGCCATTCACGTACAGGGTGAGGGTGTTGGCGGTGGTGTCGTGCACGCCCACCAGGTGCGCACTCGCCCTGGCAGTGGTGCCGTCGGGCTGCATCGCCCGTACCGCGGGGTGGCGGCCGCGCTGTCGCTGGAGTACTGGTTGAACGCCCACCGGTCGTAGGCGGCCGAGTAGTACAGCTCGAAGCCGGGAGCCGCTTGGCCGGCCTGTGCGGTGATCACTGCGGCGCCGGACGGTTTCTTGTCCAGCTTCGCCCAGGCGGAGACGGTGAAGCTGCGCTCGGTGTTGATGTGCGGGCCGCTGGTCTGGCCGATCTTCGCGTAGCCGCTGGTGCCGTCGAACTTGGCGGCCTTGCCCGCGATGCCTTCCACCCCGGTGGTGACCGTGCCGTTGTACTTGGCGGGCAGGACCCCGCCGTGCCCGGTCAGTTCGGTGGCATCTGCCGCCTCGTCGAGGTCGAAGATGGCGATGGCCGGGCGGCGGGTCGCCGACGCTCTGCCTGGCCTTGAGCTTGTCGACCTCGTCCTGGGCCAGCGGCTTGTCGAAGATCTGCAGATCGTCGATGGCGCCAGGGAAGAGGCGCTGGGGTGCCGGTGAAGTTCTTGCCGCCCACCAGCAGACCGCGGCGTGCTGTCCACGGCGCGTCGTAGGAGACGGACTCGGCCAGCTGGCCGTCCACGAACAGTTGCAGCAGATCGGTGGTGGTCGAGTAGGAGCCGACCAGATGCGTCCAGGTGCCGGCCTTGACCTTGCTGGTGTCGCCCTGGTCGGCGCGGACCAGGCTGCCGGCGGCGTCGTCGGACTTGTACTGGTTGAACGACCAGCCGTATGTGGTGGAGTAGTACAGCTCCATTCCGGGCGCGTTGTTGCCCGGGATCAGGGCCACGTCCGCCGTGGCGGTGGGAATCTTGTCGAGCTTCACCCATGCGGAGACAGCAGCAAACCCGCCGCCGGTGTTGACCGGAGAGAGATCGGTGGAGGCGTAACCGTCGGTGCCGTTGAACTGCACCGCCGTGCCATCGGCTCCTGCCGCGCCCGGTGTCGCCCCGCCGTGCAGGGCCAGTGTGCGCACGGGCGTGGAGCCCTTGGCCTCGCTCGCTCCTGCCGCCTCGTCCAGCTGCCAGGTCGCCCTCGCCGGCTGGCCTGCCTTCACCCGGAACTGGTAGGTGCGGATCTCACTGCCGTTGCCGGCCGCGTCGAAGGCCTGCGCCGTCACGAAGTTCACGCCCGCCTTGGACGGCAGGATCTGTGCGATCTCCGCAGCCCCGTCCGAAGTAGTGATCTTGTTCTTGGAGGACGGGTCAGTGTTGATGCCGTACCAGTAGGTGGTCACGTCGCGTGCTGGCCGAGTCGATCGTGAACGATCCGTACTGCCCCACCCCGTCGTACCACGGGTCATCCGGATCATCCGGATTGGACTCCGGATACTGGCTCGATGCCACGGTGGGTGCCTCGGCACGGCCGTGTCGTGAGATGAGTAGCAGGCCTGCGGATCTCCGCGTATGACCACGGCGAGTACTGCTCTGCCGTCGTGGACGCGGGCATACCAGTTCACCGTCTTGTTGGTCGGGATCGTCGAGGGCAAGCTGATCGTGAAGTCGGATCGGATGACTTGGCGCTGGTCTTGGCCGGGCTCCACGAGCCGCCATCCCACTTCGCCTGGAACTGCACCGCAAACGCTGTCGCCGTCCGGGTCCGTCACATTGTTTGCGGTGATCTTCCCTCAGCGTGCGCACCCGCGCAGGGTTCGAGGAGGGCTTGCAGGTCCCGCCATACTGCATGGTCAGCTGCGAGGACTTCAACTGCGCGGGCGGGCGGTTGTACTTCACCCGCAAGAACGCCTTGCTGGAGAACCGCTTCCACGCATAGGGATCGCTCTCGCTGGCCGCCCGCGGGCCAGAACGTCATCGTGGAGTCATGCGCATTCGCGGCCGACTGCACGGCCGACTTCACGCTGAACTCGGCATCCTTGCGCGCTGCAGCCCGTGTACCCGTACGCGAAGGAGTCCGAGGCCAGCTGCTTGATCCAGTACCCGGATGCGTTCTGCGAGGTCCACGTCGTCGACGAGGAGATGTCCTTCGTCTGCCACAGCTCCACGGACTTCGCCGTGCAGGAAGCGGACCAGGTGTTGTGCACCACGGGCTCGGCCGACAGGATCGTCTTGCCCGCGAACGTGGAAACCGGGATGCGGTAGAAGAGCCGCTTGGTGTCGTTGGGCTGACAGTAGGACCAGTTGCGGTAGCCCATGCCGGCGTCGGATTCGCCGTTGAACTTCCGCTGCGGGGACGACGCCCAGTACTTCGACGCCATCGTCCACGCCTCCGCCCGCGGCGAGGACCAGTGCGGGTCGATGAACACCGGGTAGGTGGTGTCCGCACCCGCTTGAGCACGTCGGTGTCCGGGGTCGGCACCAGCTCGTCGTCGAGGTGACCTCCACCCCGACCGGTGCCAGCTGTCCTGATTCGGCCGCTCCCGGCTCCTGCGGCGCACTGCTGCTGCCCTCGTCGTCGGTGGCGCTCCGGGTCGCCACGGTCTGCGTATCGCCCTTGCTCGAGTCCCACATCAGCGGCTGGGGCGCCTCAAAGACCGTGACCGCCCGCACCATGGTCGACCGCCTGCAGGCCGCCCTGACTGGTCTCCTTGACGTCCAGGCCCTCGGTGCCGAGCTTGAGACGCAGTTCGGCCAACTCCTCGCTCTGCGCGCCGCCTCCGCGGTCTTGACCACCAACAGCTGCGAGAAGCCGTCCTCCTGCGCCGTCATCCGCAGATCCACACCCGGCAGCACCGACGGACACGTGGCCACCGCACCGTCCAGCACCGGAGTCGGCAGCGCCGCCGGCCAGGTCAGACTCGCCGCCCGGCCGGCTCGCTCCATCCGCACCAACGGCTGCGTGTCCCCACCGCCGGAGAACGCCAGTTTCACCGCCGTCGCCGCGGGATCCACCGTGCCGTCGTCCCGGCGCGCGAGCGTCGTATCGATGTGCTTCCAGCTCTTGCCCGACCGGGTCCACACCGGGCGCAGATACTCCCGCGCCTCCAGGTTCCCGTCGGGTGTCGCAAAGACCTCCCGCGACTCTCCCCGCTGCGAGACCACTTCCACCGGCTCGCCGGACTTCTTCGCCCGACGCATCGCCTCGCTCTCCGAGACCGCCTGAGCCGTATCAGCGTCGCCCGTCGGCTCACTGGCCGCAGCAGCAGCCGGTGCCGCGGACACCGTGGACAGCGCCGGCAGCACACCGGCGCCCAGCGCGACTGCGACAACCACCCCCACCAACGCTGCCGTCTGAGACGTCTCCCGCTCATCAAAACCCCGCCCTACCAGGTACGTTCCTTTGTTATCGGCGTGAACTTAAGCCGCCTTTACGTGCACTGACCACCCATCAATTGGTCAGAAGCTCACACCAAGCACACAAGTAGGACACAGAGAATGTGGCCTGCGTTGCACTGCCGAAAGGTTGTATGGCATATGCGTGACGCCCATCACATGCCCAGCCGACATCGCCACCCGCTCCGCGCACGTCACCGACCGGCCGACATCGCCAGCTAACGCGAGCCCCACATCCCCGACACTGCGGTTCCCTACGCTGCGGGACCCGGCGCTGCTCGCGCAGTTCATCCAGCCGCGCACCCTGGACTCGGAGAAGCGCCCACTGGCGGCGCGGCATCGCCGCGTGCCTGCAGTACCTCAAACAGGCTGTCGTCGAGGAGCTGACGGCGCCGTATCGGTACGTGACACCGGACGAGTGGGCGCCTGCCGGCTTCCCGCTGGGGGTGTGGCTGGCGGACCAGCGCAAGGCCTACAACGCGGAGGCGTTGGAGGCCGAGCGGGTGCGGCAGTTGGATGCGCTGGGCATGGTGTGGAACGCGCACGGCCATGCTTTCGACGAGGGCCTCGCCGTCGCCCGGGCCTGGGCAGAAGAGCACGGGCACCTGCTGGCACCGGTGAGTGCGGTGAGTGAGGGCGGGTTCCCGATCGGGGTGTGGCTGAAGAACCAGCGGCGCGGCCGCCGGAGGCAGGCCGTGGAGGCCGCTGCGGCGCACGAGCAGGGGCAGAGGGTGCCTCGGGCGGGTGGGGGCTGTCGCAGAGCCGTCTGGACGCGCTGGACGCGATCGATTCCGGGTGGTGCCCGGCCTGGGACACCGCCTGGCAGCGCTGCTACCGCCTCGCCAAGAACCACCTCGACGCCGGCGGCATCCTCCCCCAGTGCGGGGCCGGGGTTTTGGTCGTCCAGGGCGAGGACCTGGGGGCGTGGGTGCAGGCGCAGCGGCTGGGGTGGGACAAGCTCGGGCCCGCGCAGCAGTGGCTGCTCGAATCGGTCCTCGGCCTCGAGTGAGGCCAGCGAGGACGAGCGGCCGGTGCGACGCACCCAGGACGACAAGTGGATGCTGAACCTGGCGGCCGCACGCCGCTTCCACGCCCGCGAAGGACACCTGCAGGTGCCCCGCAAGCACACCGAGCTGGTGCCGCTCACCGAGGCCGGCCGCGGCGCGCCGGAGCCGAACGCGGCGCAGACGGCGTGCCCGTCGCACTCGGCATGTGGCTCGCCAACACCCGCCGCCGCGCCGACAAACTCTCGGCACAGCGCAGGGACGACCTCGACCAGCTTGGCATGCGCTGGTGATGGTTGCTCAAGTTTTCGGCTGAGTCCTCGCCTTCGTCGGCATGAGCCGCAGCCCGCATCAGCTACCGCCGACTGGCTCCTCTCCTTACGACCTGAGCCGGTTCTGTTGAACGTCAAAGCAGACCAGCCCCATGGACGCCGCGTCACTGCCGCCGCGTGGGCGGACGCCTCTCGGCCATGCTCCAGCGCATGGGGAGTAGATCAGCGGACCGATGGCTTCGCCGGTCAACGGCCCGGTTGACCAGGGCGAGGTGTCCTCCTCTCGTCCTCGGTGAGGTCACACCACCGCTCAAGCAGCGCAGCCACGTAGGTCGCTATGCGTTCGGATGGAGGCTCTTCCACTTCACTGTCGATGTAGCGGTCGTACAGGTCGTTGAAGACTCGGCCCGCGGTCTTGTCATCCGCGGGCCTCTCGCCTTCCCAGACAGCAAGGTCGTAGCTCATGCCGGGAGGCTCTCATGCCGCTCTGCAGCCATAAGAAACGACCTCAGATGGCACGAAGCTCGGAGCTGATTCCCATGCTGTCGAGGTCGCTTACGAGTCTCCAGTAGACGTCGCTCTCGTAGAAGCTCGCTGCATCACCGTTCCCCTCAGCGGGATCGATCTTGTCCATCTCGGGGACGTCGTAGGCGATCGTGTATCCGGCTTCCGTGTCGTTCCACTGGACCTGGACAACCATGTCTGCTGTGCCGATGTCGTAGTTGTCGTTGCCGTGGTTCTTGGCGATGTACTCGAACCGGTACGTGAACGTGTAGCGGTCGTTCTTCTTGATCGACCGCAGGTAGTCCAGCTCGTTCTCGAAGCCATGGTTGTTCGACTCACTCCACATGGAAGGAGCGTAGGGTCTGCCGCATGATCGGGTGACATCTGAACTGGCTTGCCCTGTAGGGCGGGTGGGAAGGATGTCGCTGTGCCCAAGCCGTATCCGGAAGAGTTCCGCCAGGACGTCGTGCGAGTCGCGAGGAACCGCGGCCCGGGTGTGACCGTCGAGCAGGTGGCCGCCGACTTCGGAGTCCATGCGATGACGCTGTGGAAATGGATGCGCCGCGCCGACATCGACGAGGGACCAAGCCCGGAACGACCAGCCAGGAGAGCACGGAACTCCGCGAAGCACGCCGGCGGATCAAGCTGCTGGAACAGGAGAACGAGGGCCTGCGCCGGGCCGCTGCCTACCTGTCCCAGGCGAACCTGCCGGGAAAATGATCTAACCGCTCGTGAAAGAGCTGGCCGCAGGCGGGGTGCCCGTCACGGTCACGTGCCGGGTCCTCAAGCTCGCCAGACAGCCCTACTACCGCTGGCTCGACAAGCCGGTAACCAATGCCGAGTTCGAGCGGGCCACTCGCGCGAACGCACTGTTCGACGCCCACCGCGAGGACCCGGAGTTCGGCTACCGGTTCCTGGCCGACGAAGCCCGCAGCATGGGATCCGGCATGGCGGACCGGACCGCGTGGCGGATTTGCCGGGACAACCGCTGGTGGAGCGTCTTCGGCAAGAAGAGCGGGAGAACCAAGAAGGCCGGACCGCCGGTCCAGTGACGACCTGGTCCGCCGTGACTTCACCGCAGCCGGCCCCAATCAGCTGTGGCTCACCGACATCACCGAACACCACACCGGTGAGGGAAGTTGTATCTCTGCGCGGTCAGGACGTCTTCAGCAAGAGGATCGTGGGCTACTCCATCGACGCACGGATGAAGTCCCGCCGGCCGTCGCCGCCTCTGGTTTCAACGTGCCGCTGTGCGTGGCCCGCCGCGATCACGTCGCCGGGTGCAGCCTGCACAGCGATCGCGGATCGCAGTCCGGTCACGGGAATTCGTCCAGGCACTCGACGGCCTGCACCAGATAACCGGCTCGATAGGGCGAGTCGCGGCGGCGACACACGCGGCCATGGAGTCCTTCTTCAGCCTCCTGCAGAACAACGTTCTCGACCGGCGCTCCTGGGCCACCGTCAGGAACTGCGAACGCGATCTTGACCTGGATCGAGAAGACCTACCACCGACGCCGCAGAGACAAGCCGCCCTCGGCCGACTGACCCCGTCGAATTCGAGACCGTCATGACACACACCGGCCTACCCAGCCACACGTGACCACACTCTGTCACCCAACCCTGCAGCAACCCCCAGTGTGGTTGCGGCGTGCGTCGACGCCGCGGCACTGGTGCTGCTCGGCCGAACATGCAGCGCCTCGCGGTCGCCTCGTCCGATGAGCGCGCCGAACGGGCGCAGGATCTGGGATGGGTGCTCGCCAAGGCACGAAAAAAGAGGCGGCGCGCGTACCGGTGGCGTGGTGGCCGCCGCGGGCTCCGATCTGTGCTGGCGCGCTGGCCGGCCTACGGGTCCGGCATCCACGATCTCGGGCTCCGGGCTGCTGCCGCCCTGCCGCTCACCGCCGCAGGCACGCGGATCGGTGTGCTGGTGGTGTACGACCACGAAAGCCTGCCCCGGCTAACAGACCTTTCAGCGCGTTGGTGCGGCCCTGACCGAGGACATCCTCCTCGGCCCGGACGGGGACCCCTGGCTGTACGGGGAAACCGACCTGCACAACGAGGTCCACCAGGCCGCCGGCATCACCGCGAGAGGGAGCTGCGGCATCACGGACGCCCTGGCCCTCATCAAAGCCCGCTCCTACACGGAGAACACCACCACCAGCAACATCGCCCACCGAATCATCCACCACGGCCTGCGCCTGACCAGCGAGCCGGAGTAGGCCGCCCGCACCGCACGTTCCGTCGGATGCGAACCCACCACCTCATCAGAACATGGAGTCACTGGGCCGGGGCTGACGACCGGTTGCGTTCTCGCGAAACGACTCCGGCAAAACGGTGGAACGCGATTTGTCGAATCGATCGCGGACTGCCAGGCATCCATGGTTCGCGCACCTGCGGAACCTCAGACTTTCCGCCTTCCCACGAGCCTCGCCACCACTGCGACTCTGCCTCAGTCAGTACGCGGCCTCGGTGTACTGCTGGCACGAGTCACACCACAGGACTGTGGCATTGCGGCCAGGGCGCTTCTGGTGTCGCCTTCGGGCTGTGCCGCGGGTGATACCCAGCGCGGTGAGGCTCAGCAGGACGATGCCGGCCATGGTCAGGCCGATCACGGTGGCGACGGTGGCCAGCCAGTCGATTACTCGGCCTTCTCTGCGGGCGGGCGGCCTGGCCTGCTGGCCGCCGAGTAGCGGCGGATCCCCACGGCGCCCAGGGCGCACACCATCACAGCGGCTGCGACGGCAGTAGCCGCCAGTACCGGCTCTCAGCACGCGCACGGCGCGCATCACGTGGACACCGACCGTGCCGGGCGCCCTGCCCGCGGCCGCGGCGTACTCCGCCTGGGGCTGGTCCATCGCCTGGGTCGCCCATACTGCGGCCCGTTGCTGCAGCGCCCGTACCGCGCGGCGAACGGCAAGACGGCTGATGACAGCATCCGCACAGTCCGGCAACAACTGCTCGTCGCGAAGGGACAGTGCGCTTGTTCCCGGCGGCGGTAGCGCTGTACGGAGTCCGCCACCCCCTCTTGACGATCTTGTAGATGTAGGCGCGGGGGTTGCGGATATGACTGTCGGACCGGCAGACCTGCGACAAAGGCGTCCTGCACCAGGTCTCTCGGCATCGACATACGCCTCAGGAACACCGGCATCGCGCAACCACTGACGGACGCGGACCACGATCCTTTCCGCCTGCGCGGCAAACAGGTCACCCAACTCATCGCGGGACGCTGGCTTCGAATCAGGCACCTCGTGGCTTCCCTTCCTCCCGCGGCGAGCCTTGATCACCCTGGTGTCTGCGGCCGCACGGTTGCGGTAAGCGATGCTGTCGATCACCTTCGTCACACTCGGCAGCACCATCCCCACAACGACGAGCAGTACGGTGACCAGATCCATAGTCTTCCCTTCAACGCCGGTGCCAGCAGCCCTTGGTGAGGAGCTGTCACCTACTGAAGAGGGGCGAGGAGGCTACGTCCTTACACCGCAGCCAAATCTTCTTCGCCGAGACTCCGAAGCAGGAGCACGGGGAGGACGAAGATCCAGTGGCCATGCAGGTGAGTCGAGAGCTCTGGCACAGGCCCTCCGAAGCCGACAACAAGCGTCTTTGGTAGACACCTGCAGAGCCACCCGGCCTCCTCGCCGGACGGAACACAGTTCCACAAGATGGCTTTGGACGCGTGTTGGGCTCTGGTCCACGTCGCGTGCTCGCGTACGCAGTGCGAATGTCGATCTTCTCGAGATGAGAGGCGCCGACGCCATGCAGCTCACGGGGTGACGGAATGTCGGCGCGCGACCCAAGCTTCGATCAGCCCTGGCGGGCTCCTCCAGACCCCCTGCAGCACCACGCGGATCACAGCCGCTGTCCGTGCCGTCGTTGCCCTCGAACTCGACACCTGATCAAGATGGGATGGGCTCCTTGCGCCGATAGCTGGCCGGAAGGGTGCTGGCCGCTCGCAGGATGCTCGTAGGCTTGAATGCCATGACGACGCGGAAGCGGGGGATCAGGTGCTCAATCCGTGGACCCGCACGACCAGGAGCGCACCGTACGCGGTCCCAGAAGACCTGCCGCACTTGCAGGCCCTCGCCAACACCCAAGTTCACCCCTCGCACGCGCCGTATCGGCTCAACCTGACACTCCCGCCGGAACCGTTCATCGGTCTGCACGACGCGCCGCTGGTCATGCTGCTGGCCAATCCTGGCGTGCGTGACACAGACCCGGCCGCTTACGCCCGGCCCGGTGTGACCGAGCGGACCCTGCAGCACATCGCGAAAGCCGGCGGGACGCCCAATCACTTTCTGACGCACCCCGACAAGGACCATCCAGGACTCCGTTGGTGGTCCCGGACTCTAAATGGCCTGGCGAAGCAGGGGCACAGTCACGACGAACTAGCTCGGCAGATCGCTTGCGGTGCAGTTCCACGGCTACCATTCGCAATCGTGGCGGCCGATCCCGTACACACTGCCCTCTCAGTCCTTCGCCTTCCACCTGGTGCGCCGCGCCATGTCCCATGAGGCGCTGATCGTCCTAGGGCGCATCGCGGCCACATGGGAGATCGCCGTGCCGGAGCTGGCGTCGTATCCGAATGTGGTGACTCCAGAAACAACAGCGAAGCGTGCAGATCAGCCGGGGCAACTTCAGCCCTGAGAACTTCGAGCGGATCGAGCAAGCCCTCAAGAGTTGAGCACGCACGGCGTGAGGGCGGTCAGATGTTGGCACGCGCTTCGGCCAGCTTCACGTCCGCCGCCCGCATCTCCCCGCATGCCTGCGGGTGCCTCTGATCCATCTCCGCGAAGCCGTACTGGCGACTTGGACAGAGCCGTGGTCGCCTTCAGATCCAGTTCGGCGTCGAATTCGTACGGCTTTTGCGATCCGATCGGCGCCGGTCGCGGCGACGACTTCACATGCGCCATCGCCGCGATCTTCCCTTCGACCCCGCCGAAGTAGATCCACAACCGGTCGCCGTCCCTCATCCGCTTTAGCGGCTTCCCGAGCCACCACTCGGTCGGACCGGAGTCTTCGCGTGCCAGCCTCGCGACCCGCGCCGGGAGGGTGGAGGGGCCGTTATCGATCGTGTCGCGCTCCGGGTCCAGAGCAGGGCTACAGCCAGTCCCGAGGACTGACGACCTGGTAGACGGCGCGTCCGCCTCGGTTCGGGATCTTTTCCAGCACCTCCTGCTCGGTCAGCGCCCGCAGCAGTGCGCGGGCCCGCTTGTCGTCGGTCTCCCAGCCGTAGCTGTTCATGGTGGCGACGACGCGGGCCGGGTCCCACTCTCCGTCCTCGCCAGTCACCCGGTTCTCCAGCACCTCCACCTGGGTCAGCCGTGTCTGATTGCGTGGCCTGCCGTGCCGTTCCAAAGGTCGTACAGCTTGGCCACGCCCATGCTCGCGGCGACACCGAGGGCGCTTCGGTCCACGGTGCCGCTTTCGTCGACTGCCACGATGGCCTTCTCCCGCCAATCCTCCAGGCCTCCAGCAGTCTGGTCACGGCTTCGATGTCCCTCCACAGGTCGTGAGGCGCGGCCTGCTCCGACAACAGCACCTTGTCTTGCAGGGCGGCGCACACCACTCGGGCGAGCTGGTCGGAGGAGATCACGACGGCCTCCTGGCTTCCGTCGTCACCGAGATTGAAGTCAACCCGCGTCGCCATAGCGACTCCTCTTCTCTGAATTAGAGAAGAGGTTACGTTCTGCCTCTGTCGGCACGCCACCGCTTTGACAGCACTGGGCAGTTGGGCATCCCAAGCAGTCAGGTCGCGGGCACGGCCCTGCGCGAGGCCATCGAACTCCTCCCGCCCGCGCCCCGCCCCTGACCGAGGCCATGAAGACCACCACAGCCAAGGCGTGCATCATCCGGGACAGCACACTGCTGCCGTCGACAAGATCTCGGCTTCGGACGACCTGAGGCCACTTGTGGCGAGGAGGCCTTCGAAGCGTCGTTCCCATCGGACGGCGATGGCCAGGTGCGGATCGACTTCGAGCCGTAGTTCTGGCCCACACCCACCTGCGGAAACAGGTATGGAGTGTGGCCCATGGACCGTATCGCTCGGGCACGTCGCGCCAGGCGGTCCCGGTGCGGAACTTCCACACGAACCACGTTCAGTACTCTGCGGTCGCCCAGCCGCTTCCGACCCCGCAACGGCAGAGGCAACAACGGTCGGACGAACTCCCATTCGGCGCCCGACAACTCGCGGCGATGTATCACGCCACCATGATCCACCAGGCAAGATCATTTGAAGGCATCGTCTAGAAAGGGGGTTCCGCGGAGTACCCGTCCTCCCGCACGGGGACGGATGCGGTCTTCGCCCGGCGGCACGTTGTTCGGCGACGGTGGGGTGAGCGATGACCGCCTCGGCCGCTCGCCCCGCGCTTGACCAGGACCTCGAACAGATCCTCACGTGCTTCGGCCGTGCCCGCGGCCCGCAGTTCCGCGCGGCTGCGTTCGAGGTGGCCAGCGGCAGTGAGGAGGCGCGGCTCGGACGAGGCGGGGGTCGGTCCACGGATCGGGGTGGGCTTCGACCACGGCGATCGCTTCCTCGGTGCGACCGAGACTGGCGAGGCGAAGGCCCGCCACGAGTGCTGGAACTCCTCGTGGTCGTGGTGGGGCACGGTGAGGGGATGGTCCAGAAGGTAAAGCGGCTCCTCGGGACGGTCGAAAGCAGGTACACGAGTGGGGCTAGGAGGTTGGAGCAGTCGTACCAGCTGAAGCCGGGTTCGGCCACGGTGATCGCGTCGTCCAGCCGGCCGTCCTGCAGCAGGCTCGAGGAGAGCCAGGCCCGGTACCCGACCCAGTCGTCAGCGGCGATGGCGTCACGCATCACCGTCTCGGCCTCTGCAGTCCGGCCGCGGTCGCGGAGGGCATCGGCGAAGACGTCCAGGACGGTGTGTGCGTGCTCTCCGGATGCCAGCTTGCGCAGGTCGTCGAGCTGACCGTGGCGTGACAACAGTTCGGCGTAGGCGGTAGGGGTGTTCTGGGTGCCATAGCGTTTTACAGCTATGTCCGCACCGAGGACTCGGATTGCCTCGTCGACGCGATCCATGCGTTCCAGCATCCGAGCCTGGAGTACCAGCGCCTCCTCATCGATGAGACCCCCACGGTTTGTCTCTGAGAGCCTGCCGTGCCGCATCGGCGCACGAGGCGATCAGCTTCAGCACCCGCTCGTCGCGGCCTTGCCTCTTCGGTGATGTCCACCAGCACCGACTGGATCCACCAGCCCTCGAGGTGCGGCACGAGCAGATCAATTGCCTCATCGACACGCCCGGCTTTGACGAGCAGCTCGGCCAAGTCCCGGCACATCGTACTGCGAAGTACGGCCCTCCTCGTCCGACGGACCAGATCCAGGGCCCCGTCGGTCCAGCCCGCCCGCAGCAGAACCTCCGCCTTCACTCAACAGCGCCGGCCGCCAGCCGGCCGCGACGAATGGCTCCATCAGCTCCAGCGCCTGCACAAACTCGCCCGACCGGCAAAGCTCCTGCGCCGCGCGCTTTGCGCAGAACCACTCACCGCGCTCTTCCGCAGCCTGGATCACCAGGTCCAGAGTGACCGTGCTCCAGTAGGAGATCCACCTTCCGGGGAGCAAGCCCACCGTGGTTGCCGGCCTGCCATGAAAGATCATCTGTGTTCACGGCTGGAAGCGTAGAAGAGTCACTGACAGTCGGTCGGCCGCACGAATCGGCTCTCGGCGAAGCAGCAGCCTCCGCCTCCCGCCCTCGGGCCAACGGGCCCTCGCGATCTTGTCGTCTCCTCTTGCGTTCCGGCCCGGACGCCGCCTAGACGATCGATCTCGGGTCTTGGCCGGGAACGAATGCATAGTCACCGATCCCCCATCAGCAGTGAGAAGCAGTACCGCTCGCTGATCACTTGGACGGTTCATCAGTGCCTGTCCCTTTCCGCTTGCCTGCCCATGAGCGGGAATCCCACCCCGTCGGCGAGAACGTGCTCAGTCATGGCTGAGAAGATCTGTGCTCGCAGCAACCAGCTCTTCCCCAGCCGACCCTTGGTATATTTGCTGCATCCCGTACGACCCTGCGTTCGTGACGCCGTCTGTGGGCCCCGCGACGATACGAACAGCCCGTAGCGCGAGCGGTCCGGACAGGGCGCGCAGCATCGCGAGTTCACCACGCAACCACGGCCAGCCCGCACTGCCGGTGTCCGGCAGCGGGGTGTCCTCCGGCTTGCGCACGGCGGCGCGCAGCGGGGCCGTGGCCCGCGCCCCTGCGCAGCTCTGGCGGGGACGTCCACGATGCGGGCCAGCTGGGTGCGGGTGCCGGTGGCGAGCAGGTTCTCGCGAACCCCGTCGGCGAACTCGGGGTCGCTCCCGTCCCGATGGTCCCGTGCCGTCTCCGAGGCGGGATGCGTGCTGAGGTCGGGCGTCGGAACCGTGCCGCCGTCGGGTTCGGGGAGCAGAGGCAGCGGGTCCGCGATGTCTGCGGCGGACGGCAGCCCAAGGCCGTGTTGGCCGCGCCGAACTGCGCGCGGAACGGGTACAGCGACGAACGGTGGCGCAGGTACGGCGGTTAGAGGTGGACGAGTGCCGTGGGGCCGCGCCGGGGCCAGTGTGTTGAGTAGCTTGTCGGCGTCTGGCTGGACACCACCCGTGGTGGCCCGCCGCAGCGCTTTCAGTAGTTGGTCCACCGAGTGCGTTCCGCCGTCCTGCACCCGTCGTTCGAAGTCGTCCACCAGGTCCCCGACGACGTCCTCGCTGCCGCTCAGATGGCTCGCCGCGATCGACAGCAGCCGCTCGCGCAAGAGCAGCCGCAGCTCCAGCGGCAGGAACCGGCGGCGGAACACGAGCGGAAACTCGCACTCAGCGTTCCTGGTGATCACCACGACAGGGAACTCCCGGCACTCCACGAGACCGCGATCGACTCTCGTGCGGGCGCCCGGGTCGTCGGTGAAGACGCAGATCGCATCCTCGGAGCTGCGCTTCAGCTCCGGAATGTCGTAGGAGCCGTCCTCCAGAACGTGCAGCACGTCGTTCGGCAGACCGAGGTCGCTCTTGTCCAGCTCGTCGATGAGCAGCACGCGCACCTGCTCGTACGGAAGCAGCGCGGTGCCGAGCGGGGCCCAGGGGGACGAAGTCGCCCATCCGCAGGGGCCTGTTCACCGGCGCCCAATTCGGCGCCCGCACGCCACGCCACGATCGCCTGGGCACGGTCTATGGCGTCGTAGGCGTACAGCTCCTTCCTTCAGCGCGGTGCGCGAGACGATCCCCACGGCGGTGACCGGGCCGAGGCCCAGCTCGCGGGCGATCAGGTACGCGAGCTGGACCTTGCCGACCCCAGGCAGACCGGTGACCAACAGGGGTCGGCGCAGCAGCGCCGCGTTCACGATGGCGATGTCTTCCTGACGCGGACAGAGCAGGACCTGGTCCTCGCCGAGCCGCCGCCGGGCGGCCCGCGAGGCCTCGCAGTCGGGCAGGGTCGGACCCGCACCCACCGGGACACTGCCGCCGCCGTGGAACACACGCCGCACTGTGCCGTACTGATCGTCTCATGCTGGCATCTCCTCACAGTCGATGAGGCGGTTCGGGTCGTCCCACAGGAACGCGACATCTCTGACCACCAGAAGCCGTCCCTCTTCTTCCGTGTCCGCCTGGACCCGCAATTGGTTTACTTTGAAAGGGAGTTGACCCGGGCCATGCCCGGGAAGGAGCTGGGCAGCTCGAAGGCCTATGGCGTGTGTCGGGCCGCCGGTCCCAGACGACGAGCGCGACCCCTTCCGTGAGGGCCGCAACCAGTGCTTCCCGGCCGGTGCCCGCGCTCGGCCGATGCTGCGGGATGACTGCAGGTCAAGCAGCGGCTAGAGAGCGTCCGTCGCGACACTCAGATGCGCCACATCATGGTTGAGCAGGTCGTAGGGCAGGACGAACTCGACGTGGACGGGCTGTCCTGTGGCCACCTGCGACGGACGTGGGTGGTGCGAGCAGACAGCAACGCGCCGACCAAGCAGCCGCTCACCGCCTCCGCTGATCCTCGACGGGCTGATGGACGACCGCCCAACTCACTGGCGTCTTGGGATCGAGCGGACGCGCTCCCGTCGTCCGAACGACAGAGGAGTTGGAGGAGTTCACCGTCAGGGCCGCTGGTCTGCGCGGACCTGAACTGCGTTATGGCGTGCCGACTTTCGTCACGTGTGAGAGTGACCTGGCCGCGCGTGCCAGCGGGTCCGCACTACTCTGCCCACTACGAAGATCACGAACTGTCTGGATCTTCAGAACGGGTCGGCATCCCACCCATCCGCTCCCGCCGAGGACCTCGTCGGCGTCGACCGGCCAAGCTCCAGGGGGTGGCTTTTCCCGTGCAGGTCCCTGTGGTGCCGGTTGGCTCAAGCCGTATCCCCGTGCGGGGCGAACGAACGTTTCCGCTGTTTCCTCCCCTCTCCCGCACGGGAGGGGCCCACCGTTCCCGCTGGGCTCCGAAAGGCTCCTCCTCGTGGTACTCGTGATCGTCGTCGCACTCCTGGCCCTGCTCGCAGGCCTCGCCGCCAACCGCTGGCTGCGGCCACGCCTGGTCAACGCCGCCGACGACGAGGGCATGGCCGTCAAAGACCTCGTCGGCCCGCTGCTGACCATGACCGTCCTGCTGCTGTCCTTCGTCCTGGTCACCGCCAACGGCTCCTACGGCAAGGCCGAAGTCGCCGCCCGCGGTGAGGCCCGAGCCTGGACCAGCTCGTCGAGACAGCCGAGTACGCACCCGCCACCCAGCGCGCCGGCATCCAAGCCGGCGCCGTCTGCTACGCCCGCGCCGTCCGTGTCCAGGAATGGCCGGCCATGAGCGACGGCAACGGCTCGGCCGCACCCAACGTGTGGTCGACCGGCTTCCGTCAGACCTTCGAGACGCTGGCCGGCAAACCGGTGTTCGGTATGCTCGTCGCCGCCGACAACAAACGCTCCGACGAACGCGAGGAACGCCTGACCCAGGCCACCTCCAGCATCCCCGCCACCATCTTCTGGTTCCTGCTCGCCACGCTGGTCATCACCGTCACCGCCCTCGGCGTGTGCCTGCCCCTGCAGGAACAACCGCGGCCAGATCACTACTCTCGTCGTGATCACCGCCCTGCTGACCACAGCCCTCATCATCATCCGTGACGTCGACCGGCCCTTCGGCGGCATCATCGACATCTCCCCACCGCCATCGCCGAGACCGAGCGCCAGGCCCACCGCGACTTCACCGCCCACAACCCCACCGCCACGCTCCCCTGCGACACCGACGGAAACCGCACCGCCGCCTGAGAAGCTCCTGCACGAGGCCGCCTGAACGCCTTCATGCAGTTGCGCTGCGCGTCAGGTCAGCCCGGGTCGACGTGCGTGCGTCATGTGCCATACGTCTGAGGAATACACCGTGCAGACCGGAAGCGCGAAGAGGGTGCCCGCCGTGTTCGGCGGGCACCCTCTTCGCGCTGTGATGCGGTGTCAGCCGCGCACGATGTTCTCAGCCTGCGGGCCCTTCTGGCCCTGCGTGACGTCGAAGGTGACCTTCTCGCCCTCAACGAGCTCTGCGGTAACCATTGCCGGAGATGTTGGAGTAGTGGGCGAAGACGTCGGGTCCGCCACCGTCCTGCTCGATGAAGCCGAAACCCTTTTCGCTGTTGAACCACTTCACGGTACCGCTGGCCATACTGCAATCCTTCACATCACCCGAGGTCCTCAGCAAAGGCCCGGAGTCCACACGCACCCCGTTCGAGGTGCTTCGAAGCCCATCTTGCCCCACAAGCCCCAGTTCAGCCGCGGTTGGACGCGAAGTTGTCGACACGAGCATCCGGGCTGACGTTGATGTCACCCGCGCCCCACAGAAGAACGGGACGGCTGCACTCAGGCTCCGCCAGCAGTGGACCTGCAGCATGCGAGGTGACTGTCCAGGCTCGTGCACTCCCTCTCACACGATGCGTGCAGGCCTACTTACCCTTGGCCGCGTCCTTCAGCCGCGTCCGGTCGATCAGCGCCGGCTGGACGGTGGTGAGCGGTGACTCAAGGACGGTGCGCAGTCGGCCAAGGTCGCGGCGCGGATCGGCGAGGCGGCCGGGCACGAGTGAACGGGCGGCAGCGCTGTCGGGAGAGACCGAGGAGGTCGCCGCGTCGTGCACGCTCACGAAGAACCTGCCTGGAAAAGTGCATCTCAGGCACTTCTGGGCGCCCGTGAGGTCCTGGTCGACGTCTGCCCGTTGTGGGGCGGCCCCACCACGCAGATCGTGTTCACCCTGCAAGGCGTCAGTCCGGCGGCGTTCCCTGTTCTCGACTGCCCAACGGCGCCCGTCCGGTGAACCGCCGTCCGCCCCTGAGCCTGTGCCCACTCGGCGCCCGGCGGGCACGTGACACAGGCTCAGGTCCGGTCAGCACCGGTTTGCGGATGATGGCTTCTCAGGAGTCCTGGTCCTCGGGCACGGGCTCGGGCTCGGGCATGGGCTCCTCAACGTGCCAGGTGACCATGACCTGGCCGTTGCCGCCCGCCGTGCCGGTCTGCGCATCGGCCTTGGGGCTGACCATTCGTCTCCGTCACGGCCCTCCTGCCGCCGTCGCCCCCGGTGGCGCCCTTGCCGCCGTCGCCCCCGGCGGCGACACCGGGAGCGGGGCTCTTCCATGCGGACCGGCCGCCACCGCCGTCGCCCCCGTGCCCGCCAGGCCGGCCCATCGATACGTTCCCGCCTGACCGAGAGCGCCGGCGGCTCCGGGCCTGCCGGTCTCGTTCCGGTTCAGCTCCCGCTGTACGGACTTGACCTTGCTGCCCGCGAGTCCGCACCCCGCGGGGCCCGTCTCGGTGCCGGCCTGGCCGCCGTTGCCGCCGTTGCCCCCGCTGCCGCCGCCGGCGAAGAAACCAGGGCTGCCACCGGCACCGCCATCGCCGCCGTTGCCACCGTCAGCGCCACCCGCGGCCACGGCCAGGCTCATGGACTGCGGCTTGGTGTCCATGTTCGGGGGACGCAGCAGGCTGGTCCGGCCCTCCAACGTCGATGCGGCGGCCGAGCCGACCACGACCTCGTACGTCTGGCCCGCCTGGAGGCCGCTCAGCCGGCATTCGACGTAGGTCCCGGCGGTCCCGGCGGCTCCGCCACCACCGCCGGCCCCGCCGCCCCCGCCGCCGTTCGTGCTGCCGTCACCACCGGCTCCGCCGCGGCCACCGCTGCCGCCGTGGCCTCCGGCGCCCCACATCGTGACGGTCGCCTCGGTGACATCCTTGGGCACCGTGATCGTGTACTTGCCGGGCTGGGCGGCGGTGAACACGTCGCCGTCGGCGTGGGCGGCGGGAGCCACCACGGCCGTGCCGATCGCGCTTGCGGCCAGTACGGTCACCGCTGCTGCAGCCCGGGCCAGCCGATACGACGTCGGACTCAAGCCCGGTCGGGTGTCGGCCGAGGCGGGAGTAGCACAGGGACAGTTTCGCGAGGCTCAAGGAACAACTCTTCCGTTCAAGGGCAGGGCAGGTGTGACAGCCCGGCCGTCAGCATTCCGCATACTCAACGATCATGTGCGAGCCCGAAACGGCCTGGTCACACAGCCCTCTGATCAAATCGATCATGGTGGGTGTTGTCTGTGGGGACACTGCCTCATCTCCTTACGGAGAGGCGTTGATCCGCGCCATGCGTCTCCACCCGGAACCCGCCGGCACGTGACCAAGGTTCGATGACACAGGACAGCCCCGCCGGTGGCCGTCACTGCGCCCCGCCGTGGTCGGGTTCGCGGTCAAGCCGCTCACCCTGGACAAGAAGACCGGGTTCAGTGCGCGTCCCGGCCGCGACGGTACGCATCGAATTGCTGTGCGCCTGCTGGCCATCCTCGTGTACCAGGTGCGGCCTCCCGGCCCCATCGCGGCTCGCGCAGCGGTCCATCCTGATGCGGGCCCGATCGGCCGCCACGGCGAAGACGTCCTCAAGGAGGCGCAGCCGCTCGGCCGGGGAGGTCGAGGCCCGCACCGCGCGCCGAACTCTCCCCCGCCGAACTCGACCGCAAGGAAGAGCTGTTGGCGATCGTCCTGAGCGACACCGACCGGCCCAGCCGCGCCGTCGCCACCGGATTTCGCCGCCCGCTCGTACGACGCCTGGCATACACGACCGCTGCCGGGCTCGCCGCGGGAGCCGCCCTCCTTACGGTGACCCTGTCGGCTGAACCACCCGAGCCGGGCGGATCCGGACCCCTGTCGTCGGCCGAAGTGGCCACGTGGACCAGCACCTCCCACCGACCGAAGCAAAGAAGTGCCGCCTTCGGCAACTGCTTCAGCAAGGCGATGGACGTCAACAAAGGAAAGGGGCGACCAGGTGCGATCTTCAACTGGGGCCGACGCTGAACCACTGTTTCCATGATCGTCACGTCCAACTACCGCTCCGCGTACTGCCTGGCCGGCACGGAAGGCCCAGGCGTGGCGGTACCCATCACCTCGGATGCAGAGGGCGGGGTGTCCGCGAACGACGTCACGCTGGACGCACAGGGCGCCCTCGGCAAGGCTCCGCTCGATTCCGCTACGTGGTCGGCTTGGCGGGCGAGGACGTGAAGGCGATCACCGTGCGCGACCAGGGACGCACCGTCCACGCCACAGTGGAGCAAATGACGAGGTCGTCGCTGCCCTGGGGCAGGTGGACTGCCTGGTGGCCAGACAGCGAGGCGCACGACCACATGACTGGCACCCTCACCCTCACGTTGAAGAACGGCACGAAGCGGACCATCAACGCAGAATCGCTAACCAAGTAATGAGAAAAGGACGGCAGCGGAGCCCCACGCTCTGCGCGCGGCTGTCGACCACCGACCCATGCATCAGCCAGCCCGTGCACAATCCGGGAGCAGCCGGAGCAGGCGCGCCGCCGACGTCGGCGCGCGCTCCCTGGGGCTGGCCGTAATCCGCACGGCGAACCCCGGCAGGCGGGACGCATCGCCGCCGTCCGCGCCCCTTTCCGCCCACGGCCGGCAGCGACGCCGCCCCGACCGCCCGCCGGCCGTCCCTGGCTCTGCGATGAGAAGCCCAGCTCGCCACGGAAGCCACCACCGGACGCGACGGAAGCGGGCGGATCGGGAGCGCTCGTCACGAGCGCTGATCGTGCGCAGCACGGTCACCCCGGGCTGGGAGTGCCGGCCCCTCCCAGCCCGCGGCTGTCTGGCTCGGCTCGCCGCCACGGCTGGACAGGACAGCGCTTTCTCCCTCAGCGCTCCGACGTCCCGGGCCGTCAGTTCCGGGCAGTGCCGACCCGGTCACCCCGGCCGCGGGGATACGATCGCGCCCAGTCGGTGGCACCGGACGGGTGAGGGCTGGTCGCGCGAAGCGGTGCCGGCTCAACGCGGTGCAAGACGAGAGATCCGATACCCCTCATGGGCGAAGTGGTGGGCGCTGGGCTCGCCGCTATGAGGCCGTGTAGCCGCCTTCGGCTGCGTCTTGTGCTTGCCGCAGCATGAGTTGACGGTCCAGTTCGGCACGGATCGGCTCGGCGAGAACCCCCGACCATGCGCACGCGACCAGTTGTTCGGCAACCGAGTGGAGCTTGATGTTGGTGCGCATCGACACTTCGCGCAGGACATCCCAGGCCTCAGCCGGCTGCCTTCTCCCCACGGCGCTGATCACTCCTATGGCCTGGTCGACGTGGGCACGGGACTGCATCGCGGTCTGGAGGTGCGCAACCTCGGTCTCCAGATCGGCAATCCGAGCGGTCTCCCCAGCAGGAACATCGTCGGGCGTCGGCACGGCACTCCTCCAGGACGCGGTCGGTCTCTTACACACAGTCACCTGCCCCGCCATACTCACGCAACACGTCCGCCGACACGGCAGGCAGAGCCTCCCGGGCGCGGAAGCAGCACCTTGAGCTGGCTACCCGCTCTACTGGCGCCGATCCGATGCGGGCGTACCCGCAGACTCCATGCTCTGGCGCATCAGATAGCGCGGCCTTGACCCGCAAGGCGTGGACGTCGATCGGTTTGTGGATGATGTCGGCAACCCCCGCCTCAAGGCCTCGCCGGTCAGCTCATCGTCCAGAGCGCACCCCCGTGACCAGGATGATGGGAATGTGGCGGGTCTGATCCAGACGAACCAGATAGCGGGCCACTTCCAGCCCTGCTGAGCAGGGGCATGCGCACGTCCATGACGATCAGCCCGACACCGCCCTTCAACGCAGCTTTCAGCGCACGGGCGCCCCGGTCGCGCGTTCCACCGGATAGCCGAGGGGTATCAGGGCAGCCTGCAGGGCGAGCAGGGTGTCTTCGTGGTCGTCGACCAGCAAGATCCGCAACCTGTCCGCCATGGTCGCCCTCTCGACGCCGATGCATCCTCCTGCCAGGAGTCTGAGCCCTCAGATCGTCCTCTTGCACCAGCTTTGCGGAGCAACAGCCCGGATTGGGACCGAGTTGATCTCTTGCCGTGTGAATGTTTCACACGGGGAGTTCTGGGAGTAGCTTTCGGGTGTGGGCGTGGACCGACCCTGGGGTGACGATGCCGAGATAGCGCGGCAGCGTGCTGCCGAGCGCGTGCCCGTGCGGCGGCTGCGGCCGCGGCGGGCCGAGCAGCACGATCGCCTGGCACAGCACAGCGAACCTGCGACGCTCCGGCATCTGGCCGCGCGCCACCGCGCGACGGCCGCCGCCACCTGGCGGCTGCCGAGATCCAGGAGGCGCTACGCCCGCCGGCTGGCCGCCTGGTCGCACAGCACACAGGAAGCCCGTCCCCTCTTCGCGAGCAGTGTCGTCGCGGCGTGCGGGGCCGACGCCGGGGCGCTGGTGCTGCTCGGCCCGAACATGCAGCGCCTCGCGGTCGCCTCGTCCGATGAGCGTGCCGAACGGGCGCAGGATCTGGGCTGGGTGCTCGGCCAAGGCGCGAAAAAAGAGGCGGCGCGTACCGGTGGTGCTGGTGGCCGCCGCGGGCTCCGATCTGCTGGCGCGCTGGCCGGCCTACGGGTGCGGCATCCACGATCTCGGGCTGCGGGCTGTTGCCGCCGTGCCGCTCACCGCCGCAGGCACGCGCTCGGTGTGCTGGTGGTGTACGACCACGCGCAGCTGCCCCAGCCAGGCGGACCTCCAGCGCGTCGGTGCGGCCCTGACCGAGGACATCCTCCTCGGCCCGGACGGCGACCCTGGCTGTACGGGAAACCGACCTGCACGACGAGGTCCACCAGGCCGCCGGCATCACCGCGAGAGGGAAGGCTGCGGCATCACGGACGCCCTGGCCCTCATCAAAGCCCGCTCCTACACCGACGACACCACCACCAGCGACATCGCCCACCGGATCATCCACCTCGGCCTACACCTGACCAACGAACCGGAGTAGTCCACGGCTCCTACGGGCCGCGGCTTGTCGAGAAAATCGAACACCTGATCTGCTTGGTGCATGCGCAACCTGCCGATTCCGGATGATCTCGTACACGCACAGATGGAATGGACGCGCGCGTACGAGGCGCTCGCGCACGAGCGCGGCCCGCATGCCGCTTCTGCGGCGGCGCCTGGTGCTGCTCTCCGTCCGTCTGACCGCGCATCCCTACTGGGAGGCCGGACTCGCCGGCGCCCGTATGCAGATGCGGCGGCAGCCCGCGAGAGGAACCGCGATCATGCCTGACCTGACCGAGCGGCAGCACGCCATCCTCGACTTCGTACGGGCGTGGATCCGCGAGCACCGTGAACCGCCCACGCTCACCCGGATCGGCACAGCGGTCGGACTGCGGTCACGGTCGGCGGTCCACTACCAGCTACGCCAGCTGGAGACGCTGGCCCTGGTCCGCATCGTGAACGGGAGGCCGAGCCGATCGGGTGGGACCCCCTCGCCGCTCTGCGCAGCCAGCGCCGGGCGCCGATCCCGCCCGGCGGGCGCGGTGCGTACGGAGACCGGCGTGGTCCCCGTACGTCGTGACCTGGGTCGGCCCTCCGCGCCACGGGGGTGAGCGCGACGGGCCGAGACCGCACTCTATGATCTACTCCGCTCAGCAGGAGTGAGTTGCTGCACGATGGCCCCGACCAGAGTCCATCGGCTCAGGCGGAGGCGCGCGCCATCGGGCCGACACCTGACGCGGCTCGCTACCCGACCAGCAAGCCGGTGCCAGAGGTCAAGGACGGCGCGGAGCGCTGGTCGACGCGTGCCATCACGGCGGGGCAGCCTCGCCGCGCCGGGTGGAGCCCTTGAAGCGGGTCGCGGTGGCGAGCTGCTGACTCAATCAGTACGACATCGAAGAGTAGCTGCGCCCTACGGAGCGCCCTCGACGTCGGGCGGTGCCGCTGCCTCGCCAGAGGGCCGACCGGGCCCGTCTCGGGTTCATCTGCGGTTCGTGAGCGAGATCAGGCTGAGGGCGCGGGCTGGGCCGCGGAGTTCTTCGTTGATGCGCTGGGCTTCCTCGAGCTGGTCTTCGAGGATGATGATGCGGCAGGCGGCCTCGATGGGGGTGCCGTTGTCGCGACGAGTTCGCGAGCGCGGCCCGCGATGCGCAGCTGGTAGCGGGAGTAGCGGCGGTGGCCGCCTTCGGAGCGCAGCGGGTGATCAGGCGGTGCTCGCCCAGAGTGCGGAGGAAGGCGGGAGTGGTGCCGAGCATCTCGGCGGCCCGGCCCATGGTGTAGGCGGGATAGTTGTCATCGTCGAACTTGTCGACGGGGCGGGTACTGCAGAGGGGGCATAGACCTCTTCTTTCGGGGACCGCATCGAGGGCCCGGGTGCCGTACGCACCCGGGCCGAGCTTTCAACACCATCTACCGGTTTACTGCGCCGGCGCTTCTTGTTCCGCTGGCCCGCCTGGGAGGCGGGACTGCGGGATCGCGTTGCGTGACCGGGGACCACCTTCCAATCCAGGGGCCTGCGGTACCCGGGCGGTGTTCTTCCTCGCCCGGGCGATCCTGATGGCGTCTGCTCCTTACTTCATCGGGTGACTCGGTTGCACTGCTGGGTAACGCGGGTACTGCATGCGACCCCTGGGGCCGCCCGGCCCGGCGGCCAGTGGCGGGGCCCACCACTTTCGACCCCGCCGCTCCACTGCCGTTCCGTTCCTGCTTGACCTTGCTTGCACGGCAGTTCGTCCCTGCCGCGCCCTCTCGGACTTCTTGGCTACAGCCGAAACACTAACCCCAACCCACGCCAATGTCTACTCCCGCCACGACAGATTTTCTCCATGCGTAGACCTGGGACTTCTTCCTTCGTGCACACCCGAAAGAGTGCTGCCCGGGTTGAAGACGGCCCGTCGCGCCCAAGCTCGGCCCAGCGGCACAACCGACCCGGTCGGGGTGTGAGCTCATGAACGACACGATGACAGTCAGCACGACGGCTCCGAGGCCCCCGCCGCCCTGAAGGACGACAGCCTGAGCCACGGAGCCCTCCTCAGATGACGGTGACGATCACAGGGACCCTGCCGTCCAGATCGCCACCGCCCTCGGCCAGCAGCGTCAGCTTGCGTTCGCAGCCAGCCGTGCCACACCCGCTTGCCCCAAAGATGTGCCCGGGCCCGGTGCGGGTGCGGCGGCATTGGTAATGCCAGACGATCCCGCAGGCGGTCGATCGCGAGCAGGATGTCGGCGGCGTCGCGATGGACCAGGTGCACGCCCGAGGATCTACCATCAGCTGCTCTGTTCCTCTGGCGGGTGTCGCAGGTGGACAGCAGCAGGGCCAAAGGAAAGGCGAGGCTCGTGTCCGTGGCTTCGCTGGCAGTGGGCCGTGTAGCGTCCACGGCAGCAGTGGTTCCGAAGTACCGCCCGTGAACCTCACGTTCACGGGCGCCTTGCTGTTCGCAGTCTCTGAGGGCCAGGACGACCACCTCCGCCTCCCGCGCGGTGCGGGAGGACTTCGAGTCCCCTTGGAGGGCACCATGGCCACCGGAACCGTCAAGTGGTTCAACGCGGAAAAGGGCTTCGGCTTCATCGAGCAGGAGGGTGGCGGCCCGGACGTCTTCGCCCACTACTCCAACATCAACGCCTCCGGCTTCCGTGAGCTGCAGGAAGGCCAGAAGGTCAACTTCGACATCACCCAGGGCCAGAAGGGCCCGCAGGCGGAGAACAACACCCCTGCCTGAGCTGCGCCACCACGACACCCGCCTCGACCTGTCGAGGCGGGTGTCAGCACGTGGCCGTGCCTGCCCTACACGGCGAAGCCCATGTTCATCACGTACTCGTGGGCGCCGTAGTCGGAGCCGAGGTCGGCCGTGACCGCATTCCCTGAGGCTTCTTCCGCCGCGGCCGACCTGCCGGCGGGGACCGCCCTCGACGGCGTTCTCCGACCTGTCGAGGTGTCTCAGGCAGAAGGTGTCTGCTGGGCTGCAGCCGGGTCAGAAGTAGGTGGTCTGCGTCAGGTACAGGCATTCATGGCGGGGCACGACGAGATAGGTGAAGAAGCCGTTCTCCACGTGGTGCTGCGTCAGTCCTGGGCCCATCTCCTGGTACCCGGAGCCCTCCAGATACAGAGCAGCCGCCGCCCGCACAAGCTCGTCCGCAGCTTTCTCCACCTGTGCCACAAAGGCCTCGGGAGCGCCACCGTTCACGTGCTCTTGGCCGGGGTCATACTGCCAATGCCAGCTCACGCAGCCAGGTCCCGCCGAACGGTGTCCTGGATCTGGCGCAGCTCGGCCATGGCGTTGATGTACGCCGGATCATCGGTTCCGGCCGACTCGTGCACCGCGGCCAGCGCCTTGTCCCGGCGCATCCGCAGATCGGTCCGCCGCTCGATCTCGACCTCTGCCATCCACCAGTCCAGCCACGACGACAGGTGCTGGATGTTGCCCGAGCGCAGGCCGGCGGCAAGGGCTTCTTCCTTGTGGCGCTCCATCTCGGACAGCCGGTGCGGAGCGATCCGCGCAAGGGCCATACGGACTCCGGCGGGGGTGCGCTCGGGGCGAGGCATCTCGTCCCTGTCCAGCGGGCCATGCGTCTGCGCCGTCATGTGCGCTCACCCCTTCCTGCCGTTGCCTTCACCGTAGCGGGTCCACGGACCGGTCCTGCCATTTTACGGAAGGAAGAATCCCTGGCGTCCCGACCCGTCGACACTGAACGGGAACACAGCAGCGTGGTCCGTGATGCTCGACGGCGGGGCGGGGTTCTCAATGACGATGACCTGGCCTGGGAGATCGCCGACGAGATCTGCGTAGAGGCGCTCGACGACGTTATGGTCAGCAGTTCTTCCTCGTCCTTGCGGTCTTCTGGCCGACGGTACGTCAGAACAGGCGAGCTCGACTGCACACCCTTCTCGACTCCTGCCTTCCGGGCGATCAGTAGACAGGCAGTAGGTTGGGGATACCTACCTCCGCGCCTCAACTCGTCAGCGCTTCAGCTCTTCTACGGCCCCACCTGCCCAAAGGACACCCATGTCGATTCTGCCGCAGCTGCCCGCCTCCATGCGCATTGTCAGCGACGCGGAATACCAGGAGCTCCGCAAAACGATGGAAGTGCACGTGCCCGCCCAAGAGAAGGTGCACTACGCCCTCACCGACGTTCTCGCCGTCCTCGGCATCTTCCTGCCGCCGCCCAAACCGTGGTCCGACACGTGCACCGCGCTCTACCTGGTGCACACCGAGGAGTACATCGACACAGGCCAGCTCGGCACGTGGATCCAATGCGAACTGGACGCCTGCCACCCCGCCGATACGCACGAGGGCGAGGACATCGAGTGGAGCGACAACCAGCCAGGGGCGGTCAGGGCCTGGCCTGTGGAGCCGTAGCCACGCGATCGACTGGGCACTGATCGACTTCATACAGAGCCCACCAGACCCACCAAAACGCCTCAGGCGCCCATAGAGCCCCACCGCATGGTGGGACGCACGGGCTCACATCTCCTACGGAGCCATCACCACCGCTGCCGCAAGGCTCTGAGAGCAGGACCTTCGCTGGGACTCGACCTGTCTGACAGGCTCAGGGATGTCTTCTGGATCTTCCTAGTAATGGGGCGGGTCGGTGACCTGCGGGGATCCTTCCTGTGGGGCGCTGAACTGGCCTTTTGACGATGGGTGGCGATGGGGTGCGACGGTCTTGAGTGGGTGTCTTGCGGACTGGGGGCGAGTGAGCGGGCCCGCCGCAGTCGCTTGTCGAGGACGACATCGACGGCTCGAAACCAGCCTGTGTCCAGACTGTCGTGCCGCCAGACCGTGTTGCAGGACGCGTGGCGCCAGCCACGCGGAGAGGCATCGGCGTTCCTAATGCCAGCCGTCGAGGGAGACTTCCGGACCGCCTGCGAGGTAGCGGTGGAGGGCACTGGCGGTGGTGTCCACGAACTCCGCGGGGATGGCGTCGACATCGACCCAGCGGACCTGGGCGTGCTTGCGAGGTTCGCGGTTTTCGGGTTCGCCCGTCATTCGTTAGCGGCGAAGACGACGGTGAGGAAGCCGTTGGGGGCTTCGACGCCCCAGGCGCCGTGGATGATGTGGGCGACCTTGAGGGAATCCGGCTTCACGGTCAGGCCGGTCTCCTCGTACAACTCCCGCACTGCCGTCTCGGTGATGGGTTCGCCGGGTTCGCTCTTGCCGACGGGGAGGTCCCACATGCCCTGGGCGAATTTGGCGTTCTGGCCGCGTTGGAGGAGGACGACGCGGTTGGTGGCCTTGTCGTGGACGATGACGGCGGCGACCAGCAGGGTCATGGATTCGAGGGCGGGCGGCAGGGCTTTGGGCTGGTCATCGGTTGTCCTCTGACCCACGGCTTGTGTCCCTTCGTCGGCCGGATGGTGGCAGCTTAGGCCAGCGCTTCGCCTGCGCGGCGGGCGAGTTCGGCGGCTCCGGGCACTTTGCGGCGCTGGTAGATGGAGAGGGTGGAGCGGAGCGAGGTGATGGCCTTGCGGGTGCGGTCGGAGGTCATGCCCTCCATCAGGGTCAGGGCCTGGGACCAGGCGGCTACGGCCTCGTCGGCGCGGGCCTGGGCAGCGAGGCTGTCGCCGAGGTCGGCGTAGGTGAGGGCATGGACGCGCTGGGGGCCGTCATCGCGCAGCAGGGCGTCTTCGGCGGCAAGCAGGGCGCGGGCCGCTGCGGGCTTCGCGCCGACCGCGGCGTAGGCGCGGGCGTGAGTGATGTGCAGTAACGCTTCGGTCTGGCCGTCGACGTGGCCCAGGCCGCGGGGAGCACATCGAGAGGGCCCGCCTTGTTCGGGCGGCCCCCTCCATGCTGTCGGTCTCGTGCAGGTCCTCCACAGGACAGGCATGACCGCCCACCTTGAAGTGCCGGGTCTTGTCCGCCCGTGCAACCGGCAGCACTCCGCCGCGGTCCTACCCAAGTGTGGGATCACCATTACTCCAGTGCCGCACCGCGCGGCGGGGGTTGCGCCTGTGGCTGGTAGGCACGGTTTCAGCAACGCCAACGGTGAAGCGCCGCCCGGACTGATGCTGCCGAGCGGACCTCCGCCGGGTGGAGTGAGCGTGCCCCCAAACTGGCTTCGCTGACAGGGAATGAAGCCCCGCCTTCGTACAGACGGTGGTGTCACAGACGTCGGCATGACTGTGCCCCCGAGCAGTCCCGTTGGGCCACTGGCGCCGGGATGCGTGGAGTCGATCCGGGCCCCAGCCGAAGAGACGGCCGCCGCAGGACGATGCCCTGCCCCGGCGGTCGCTCGTCTTGGGCATGGAGCGTCATAGGCCAACAAATTCGTGGGCAGATGTGCTGCCGGAGCGGACGACCCAGGTGCCACTGCCCGGCCGGGTCTCGTCGGAACGGGCCTTCACGGCGTCGACATTCACGGTCGACGGCCACCGCGTGCCGGACTCCGACCAGCGGATCCCGCCGAGGTCGACGCCGGTCAGGTCGACGCCGGTCAGGTCGTCAGCAGTGAAGTCGTTCAAGACGGCCGCTGCGTTATGGCCCCATGCTGGGGCGGGGCGGCCGAGAGCCTGGCCGATAGCCCGGCCCAGCCAGTTGGTACGGGCTCCGATGACGGCAGCGACAAGGTCACCCTCGCGGCCGAGGGTGCGGTCGAGGTAGATGCAGAAGCCGCGGGCGAGAGCGCGGGCGCTGTCGAAGTCGCGGTCTAGGCCAGGTTCGAGGTCGCGGGCGAGAGCGAGGGCAAGGTCGCAGGCGTCGGCGAGATCCCGGTCGAGGTCGTAGTCGAGATCGAGGTCGCGGTCAAGGTCGAAGTCAAGGTCCTGGACGAGGTCTCCAACGAGGGTGCGGTTGAAGCCGTAGACACGTTCGATGGCGATGGCGAGGTCACGAGCACTGTCGCGGGCGATGGCACGATCGCGGGCGCGCTCGGGGTCGCGGACAACGTCGTGGGCGCGGTCCAGGTCGCGGTCGCGTGCGCGGTCTAGGTTGCGGACGAGGATATGGGCGCGGACGAGGGCGTGGTCGAGGCTACGGACCAGAGCGTGACCGCGCTCGATGTCGCGGGCGAGGGCCTCGCTGGCTGCACGGACAGTGGGATTACTGCGCAGGGCCAGGCGCTGCGCAGCGCTGAGATCGTGAAGGGGCTGCTCGGCTGCTGCCAAGTCGGGGCGCGGGGGCGGATCGGCCTCGGCAGGAAGGATGGCAACAAGTCCGGCCTCAGTGTCGACAACAGTTTCGAGAGCGTCGACGGCAGCCTCATGACGGGAGGACAGAAGGACCTCGCTCAGGCCGGCTTCGACATCAAGAAGGCCGTCCAAAGCCTTCTCCAGAGGTGCCTGCAGGCGGCGGTGGACCTGTTCATCGTCGGCTGCGTGGCGTTCGGTCACTGCTCCTCCCCCTGTACCGTGCGGTAGAGCGCCGTGACGTTGCGCTTGGCCCGCTTCAGGTTGGCACGTACGGTCTCGGCTGTGAGCCCGAGGTGGTCGGCGATGTCTGTGGGGGTGAACCCGACCAGCCTCCAGGCCAGCACCTGACGCTGTCTCGGCGGAAGGCAGCGCACCAACAACAGCGCGTCATGCTCGGCCTCCCATTCCCCGATGCGATCGGGGCGCGGCAGGAGGGATGTGGGTTCCGGAATGTCCGCGACGGGCTCTTCGACGGAAGCGAACCTGCGAACCAGTGCTCGCGAAGCGGCCTTGTAGACCCATGCCTTGTGGTGGCGGATGCTGTCCCAGTGCCGGTATGCATCGGTCAGAACTTCCTGGGCGATGTCCGCGGCAACGTGCACGTCGGCACCCTGGTTGACCAAAAAGCCCACCAGGGAGCGGACCGTGGCCCGGTAGAAGGCGGAGAACTCCGCGTCCATGTGCTGTCGGGCGCGGGCGCGCTGGGCGGTGGGGTCCGACGATGCGATGGCCGGCCGGTCGGCGCCCTCCGCAGGATCGTGTGTGTTCACCCTTCCCGGTCCTCCCCCACAGCCGCCCCTCGGACGGCCCTCACGCTCAGGTGGTGCCCGTCACCGTCCCGTTCATTCAATTCCACCTGCCCGTGCGCGGTCACCGTTGCGACGACCTGGAGCAGGTACTGCTGCCGTTGCCGCTCGCGGCGTACCCGCCAGCGCAGGCGCAGCCAGAGCCCCAGCAGCATCCACGCCTTGGCAGTTACGAGCGAGAAGACGGCGATCCAGACCTCATCCATCGGGGCATTGCCCTTCCTCAGATCGGTACGGCCTCGGGGCCGGTCACGAGCTGAGGGGCGGTACTGGCCTTGATCGTGAACTCAGGAGAGGACATTTCTTGTGTCCGTTACTCGTCCGCCGGGCGTTCGATGGGCAGGGCGCGCACGCAGACCGCGTTCGCGGCGGTCCGGGAGATGGTGTAGTTGATCTCGGTGGACGGCTGGCCGGCGTGGTCGGTCTTGGACCAGCCCGGGTTCCATACCTTCAACACGCGGCCGAGTCCGTCGAGGACGGCGTCGGTGCGGTTGCCGTTCGCGTCGATCTCTCCGGTGGCGGTGGCGCGTGCCGGGGCGTACTCGGTGGTCGTCTCCTGGCCGAGGGCGTTGGTCTCGGTCTTGGCTGTTGGGGCTTCGATGGTGGCCGGCGTGTAGGCGGCGGTGGTGCTGGTGTTGCCGGTGGCGTCGGTGTCGGTTGGGCGTGCTTTTCCATTCGTGTTCCGTGATCTGGCCGGGGCTGCCAGGATGCGTGCACGCTTTTGTTCTCGGCGCGGTACGGGCTCCGATGCCTTGCTGCACGGCGCGCGACGCGTGTGCCTGTGCGGCCCGTCCGTGTGGAGGAGTCGCCGTCGCCGCCGGGGCGAAAGCCTGTTCGTTGGTTGGGGAGGATGGGGCCGTGTTCGTAGGGCGCGAGCGGGAACTGGCCGGGCTGCAGAGCGCGTTGAAGGTGCGCCGGCTGGTCACCGTCACCGGTGTCGGAGGCGTCGGCAAGTCGCGGCTTGTGCGGCAGGTGGTGGATCTCGGTCTCGTGGGTGCTCCGGCGGATGTCTGCTGGGCGGACCTGTGGCAGCTGCGCGATGAGGGGTTGCTCGCCGCGCTGGTGGCCGATGCGTGCAATCTGTCCGATCACACGCCGAGGATGCCGGTGGATGTGATCTGCAACTGGATCGGCGATCGCGAGCTCCTGCTGGTGCTTGATTCCTGCGAGCATCTGCTGAACGCCTGCCGGAACCTGGTGCAGGTGCTGCTCGAGAAGTGTCCGCGGCTGAGGATCGTGGCCACCAGCCGCGAGCGGTTCCGTCTGGACGAGGAGTTCGTCGCGGTGCTCCAGCCGCTGCCGTGCGCCACGGATGCCGCCGAGCTGTTCCTGCGGCGTGCCACGGAATCCGGGCACGCGCCTGAACCTGGGGATCTGAATCAGGTCACCGAGCTGTGTGAATACCTCGACGGGCTTCCGCTGGCGCTGGAACTGGCTGCGGGGGCGCTGCGGAACTGCAGCATCGAGGATCTTCTGCGGCGCCCACGGCACGATCTGAGCCGGGACGAGGACGCGATACGTCCCCTGGGGCCCCGTCGGCACGACGTGCTGCGGACCGCGCTGGGCTGGAGTCATGAACTGTGCACGCCCACGGAGCGCCTGTTGTGGGCCCGGTTGTCCATCGTCCATGGGCACTTCGACGAGGCCGTGGCGGTGGCCCTGTGTTCCGGTGGGCCGCTCTCCGCCTTCGACGTGAGCCAAGCCCTGGCCGGTCTGGTGGACAAGTCCGTCGTGAGCCTCCGTCTCGGGCGCCTTCTGCTGCTCGACACGGTGCGGGAATTCGGGCGACTTTGGCTCGCCGAGCTCGGTGAGTTGGACGCGATGGCGAACAGGCACGCCTCGTACTTCCTGACCCAGGCGCGGCAGGCGGATGCCACGTGGACCAGTGCCGAGCAGACCGGGTGGTATCGCACCATCAAGGAGGCGCATCCCGATCTGTGTGCGGCCCTGGACCACTTGATCGCCCATGACCCCGATACGGCGCTCGAGCTGGCCACCTTGACGGGCTTCTACTGGACGTGCTGCGGACATGCGCACACCGCGCAGCTCTATCTTTCCCGCACGCTGAAGGCCGGCGACAGCCAGGGGCCGGTGCGGCAACGAGCCGTCTGGGCCCTCGGCTTGACCCATCTCCTGCAGGGGAATCACGCCACGGGGACGCACCTGGCGCGCGAGTGCCTGGCGGCCGCCCATGCCACCGAGGACGCGACCGCGCTGCTCCGGGCCGCCTATCTGCAGGCCATGAGCGACCTTTTGCAAGGCAACCCCCAGCCGGGCCTGGACCTCCTGGAGCACGCTCTGCGGAACGCGAGCGCACACGCCACGGACGCGGACGAGCCAGCGCCCCAGGCCGTGATGATGTGCCGGATGCTGCGTCTGTTCGCTCTCACCGGGCTCGGGGAGTTGAAGGAGAGCCTGGAATCGGCAAAGGTCGTGCGTTCGGAGTGTGTCGCCATGGGCGAGCACTGGATCCGCAGTTACGCCGACTACCAGATGTGTGTGATCGCTCTGCGCGAGGGGGACAGTGAACTGTCCCTGGAGTACGCCCGTTCGATGCTGCACGCGAAGCAGCAGATCGGCGACACCTTCGGCATCGCGCTGGGGCTCGACATGCTGGCTGCGGCGTTCTCCGCCAACGGGGACGGTCATTCCGCCGCGCTCGCATCCGGCGCGGGCCAGCGGCTGTGGGACGCGGTGGGTCACCCGCAGCGCGGCGCCCCGGACGTGGCGCCGCTGCGTGAGGCCGGCGAGGACATGGCGCGTCAGCTCGTGGGGGCCGTGACCTACGAGTCGTATCGCAGCGAGGCCGCCCATGCGGACCCCGGCGAGATGCTCGCCTGGGCGGCCGGTGGTGCGTCGCCCCTGTAGAGCGCGGGCGCGGCGCGAGCGTAGGAGATGACTTTTCTGGGCGATCGCCCGTTTGCTGCGCCCGGTGTGACTTTCTCGCTGCTGGTGCGCACGGTGAAAAGCCTTGTGCCGCCTGGCCAAAGTCGTCTTCGCAAGCTCGTCGGCGCAGGGGGGCGTGCGGTGGTGAAAGCCCGCGCACGAATTCGACCGCATGCGGCTCCTTACGCAGAGGGATTCAACGATCGGACGCTGGTAACTTCCGGCGTCATGATCGATTCGATGCCCGAAGGTCCGGGAGCTCTGCGGGACCGCATGCCGATGCCGCGGGGGCAGGAGGTCTCCCGCCCCACGCTGCTGCGAGCCACCGAGGAAGAAGACCGCGCTCTCCTCGACGCCCTGCTCGCCTCTGGGTCCGTACGCGAGCGGCATGACCGTATCGACGAGCAGCTCGCCGAACTGGTGCGTTGTCTGTCCCCTCACGAAGCCCTCGCGGGGCGCCGCCTGGAGCGTGCCGTGGCGGAGTTCACCGATGGAGCCGAGCTCAGCCACTACGGAATCTGGGCGTGGTACCCGTGGTCCGGGCGTCTCGTGCATGTGCTGCCTCGCGAGGAGTTCCGGCGCGTACGCACGGACCGCAATCGGGGCAAGATCGCCGTCGCTGAACAGCAGCGTCTGCTCGCGCGGCGCATCGGGATCGTCGGCCTGTCCGTGGGCAATAGCGCCGCCCTCACCTGTGCCATGGAGGGCGTCGCAGGATCGTTCCGCCTGGCCGACTTCGACACGCTCGGTCTCAGCAACCTCAACCGGTTGCGGGCCGGCGTACACGACCTGGGCCTGCCCAAGACGGTGCTGTGCGCACGGCAGATGTACGAGATCGACCCCTACCTCGACATCGAGCTGTGGAACGACGGGCTCACCGAGGACACCGTCGACGCCTTCTTCGGAGCTGCGGACCGTCCGCTCGACCTGGTGATCGAGGAGTGTGACACCCCCTGGGTGAAGACCGCCACGCGTGAGCATGCACGACGGCACGGTGTCCCGGTCCTGATGGACACCAATGACCGGGGGCTGCTGGACGTCGAGCGCTTCGACCTCGAGCCGGACCGGCCTCTGTTCCACGGCCGCGGCGGCGACCTGACCGCCGAGGAGGTACGCCGGCTCGCCCCGGCGGACGCCCTGGCCTACCTGCTGCGCATCTGCGACGAGAGCCGGCTCAGTCCCGCCATGAAGGATGCTCTCGGCCTGATCGGGCACACCCTGTCGAGCTGGCCGCAGCTGGCCAGCGGGGTGATGCTGGGCGGTGCCCTGCTGACCGACGCCGCGCGCCGCATCCTGCTGGGCGCGCCCGTGCCCTCGGGCCGCTACTACGCGGACCTCGAAGAGCTCGTCGGCCCCATCGATGCCGAGCGCGTCCTCACGGGAGCGGCCCGGTGAACCACCTGCCCGAACTTCACGGTGAGCACCTCTGGTTGCGCGAGCTGCGGGCCACCGACCTGGCGCCGTTCGAACGCATCCACACCCACCCCGTCCTCACCCGCTACCTCGGAATCGACCGGATGGACGCCCGTCAGGCCCAGGACGCGTTCGCACAACATCTCGCCCAGCCCTACAGCCACCCTCGGCGCAAGCACACCCTGGCCATCTGCCCGCACGGCCAGGACGTCATGGTCGGCACCATGGGCCTGCTCGTCGAGGAGTACGGCCGCAACGCCATGCTCACCAGCCTGGTCCTGCTCCCCGACGCGCCCGTACGGGGCCACGGCCACGAAGCGGGGCGCCTCCTGATGGCCTACGGATTCGGGCACCTGGGGCTGCATCGCATCTGGGCCGGGCACCGCGCGGATCACACCCGAATGCGCGCCGTGATGCTCGCGGCCGGGCTGCACCCCGAGGCCACGCTGCGGGAGCTGTTCCACACCCAGGGCCGTTGGCACGACGTCACCACCTACGCGGCGCTGGCGCCCGCATGGATCAGCCGAGCCACCCCCGCCGAGCAGGCCATCCTCCGCGGTGCCGTCCTCCCTTCCCCTGCCGGCCCCTCGGACGCACCGGCACAGTCCGCGTACGTGACAACCCGCAGATGAATCGTTCCGTCGGCGGCCTTCGGTCGTGCAGGGAGGGCCGCCGTGGAACCGGAGCGCCGGTAGCAGGATCGCGAGGCTGTCGATTGGCGCAGAGGCTCTGGATCTGCACGTCATCGTGGTTGGCCGCAGAAAGATAGTGAGGTCTTTCCAACCTCACGTGGATGCGTGGTGAAGGACGAGGACGGCTTTCACTCGTCGGTGATGCGGTTGGTGCTGCAGCGGACCTTGCGGAGGAGACGCCAACCCTTGAGGGTCGCCATGGCCTGCTCGCCGACGCAGCGGATCATGGCATGGGTGGTGTTGTGGCGGCGCTTCCATCTTTTGAGACGGCGGCCCCGGAACGGCACCCTGATGAAGCGGCCGGCGCCCTGGTACGCCTTGTCGGCCCGGCGCTTCACCTCGGCGTCGGCGAGTGCGTCGATGACCCCGTGCGTCCTCGCGACGGTCAGGTCGTGGGCCGATCCGGCCAGCGCGGGCGAGACCCAGAGCAGACGTCCGAACGGGTCGGTGAGGACCTGGACGTTCATGCCATGGCGTTTGTGTTTCCCGGAGTAGTACGGGGTGTCAGCGGCGATGCTGTCGATCGGAAGCAGGGTGCCGTCGAGGATGACGAACGCCTTTGCCCGGATCGTCTCCATCGCCTCGGCCAGGTCCGGCGCCAGGGCGGCCAGGACGTCGACGGCCTCGCGTATGGGATGCGCCAGGGCGAGCAGGGCCTGACGGCCCGCCGGGAGACGCCGCCACCGCGACCCGATCTCCCGCCAACGGGCGCGGAGCCGCTGCGTCAGGTACCGCAGGGTGCGGCTGGACAGATCGATCGACGAAGGATAGACAAGCACCACGAAGCTCCTGGCAGTACGGGCGATCTTGGTCGTGACCCCGTCTACCAGGAGCTTCTTCACGTTGCACAACAGCCCAACTCGCCCACAGAACCCTCAGTTTGGAAAGAACTCAATGCTCTTCACGAAGAGCCGGAGCCCAGGGGTGCCTCGCCCTGTGCCGCTCCCATCGGGTACTGCTCCTTGATGAATTCCTTCAGCCGGTCCCTGACGACTTGTAGTTCGTGGGTGGTGTACATGGTCTCCGTCCGCAGAGCGCGCAGACGGTCTCGGCACACTTCATTTCCTGCGAGGGCATCCTCGATGAATTCGCGATACCGCCCGATCCATTCGGTCCGCGCTTCCACTGCCAACTCGAAGCTCAGGAGCAAGTCGCCGCAGTAGATGGTCATGAGGTTCCGGAGTGAGCGCCGCCCTGCCTGACGACGCTTGTCGGGACTCCAGCGCTGCATCAGGGGCGCCGAGGGCTGCATGAGCGAGTCGATTTCCCGCCGCGCACTATCTACATAGCTGCGCTTGATCCTGATGACGGATACGACGTAAGAGCCGCCCCCTCCGTTTCCGACGCTGGCCTTGTGTCGAATTTCTCGCCGAGACTCCAGGTTTTTGCCGATGTGCCGCAAGGCCTGGTTGGTTTGAGAGGCGGCTTCGCACCAGTCGTTGAGGATCTCGTGGAGCTCCATCAGGGATTCATGCAGATTTGGCCAGCCTGGTGAGCGGGTGGCGTGATCCGAGGCGCCTCGGATCACGCCACCGACCGCACGTGAAAGAACGGTGACCTCAGGACCGACTGGCATGGGGAAACCTCGATTCTCCATGGCTGTGGACCATCGAGGCTAGATCGACCAGGCAGCCGGGGTGTCCACTTGAGGAAGATTTGCGCCTGACACCCTTGAGTGTGCAGGCGTATCGGGCGACTACCAGGGCGACGCCGTGACACCGCGTGCGCAGATGCTGCCGCTCGAGACGGCCCGCTGCAGCGTGCGCAGGTCACTCGCCTTCACGCCTGCCGATGCCGCAGTGAGCACCACAACTGCTAACTGGTGGTTTCAGAATGAGCAGTGATGGCCCGGATGCAGGCAGGCCGCGGATGGACAGCATCACGCTGTTCACCGCGGTGCCGACACGTCAGTAACAGTCGCTATCGTCCGTGCCATGACCTCAAGTGATCACCTGCTCGACCTGATCCAGAACACCCAGGAGATCGACCTTCTGCTGAGGTCGTCGTTCGGCTTCGATATCCATCGGAAACACTATGGCGAGGGCTTGAGGCTTGCCTCGGGTGCGCCGATGGAGGTGATCGCCGGGGAGTCCGCCGGTGGGGCCTACTTCCTCTGCGTCGAGCAGAACGGCCGCCGACCGGTTGTGTACGCGAGTTCCGAAGGGGAAGGCGGTCTGCTCGCCGATGACCTGGGGGAAGCCCTGGAAATCATCATCGGACTGGAATGGCACGACTGCCTCACGTTCTCGGGCGGTGGCGATGTCGAGGTCATGCAGGTCTCCGCTCGACGCCTTGAACTGTCCCGCGACAAGTACAACCCGGACATCGACAACGAAGCTGCCCAGCTGGCCGCAGCCCTGTCGCTGCGTATCGCGCCTGTCACTGACCTCGTCATCCGGTTGCACGCAGCTGCGTCGAAGACGGAAGCGGACTACGTCGTGATCGACGAGGACGGTCAGGAGTTCGGCCCACTGTTCGGCGAGCCCGTGGAACCACGCCACGGAGGCTGGCGCTAAACTCGCGCAGCTCCCGCCATTCGCATCAACACCGGATTCGCTGCCAATGCCTGATAGGGCGTCGGGCAGACTCTCCAGACATGCCTGCCGACCTTGTGTCCGACGATCTCTGAGAGCGCATAGCTGCGCTTCTCCCCACTCGGCCTGCCCGACGCCATCGCCACCCCGGACGACTGCCGTGCCGGACCGCGTCGCAGCTCGCCGGCATCATCTACGTGCTCGCAAGGGCGTGGCCTGGCACGGTGTCCCCATCCAGGTCGTTGGCTGTTCAGGAGTGACTGCCTGGCGCCGGCTCCGACTGGACTGAGGATGGCGTCTCGGCCCCGCCTGCACGAAGTGCTTCTCGCCGAACTGCGGAAGGCGGGTCTCGCCGCATGGAGGACTCGGCGATCGACGGCTCTCACGTCCGGGCGCTCAAAGGGGATCACACCGGCCCTCTTCGCCGGTCGATCGGGAGCCGGCCTGGCGGCAAAGCGCCGCCTGATCGTCACGACCGGCTACGGCAGCCCGCTGGCCGTAACGCTGACCGGCGGCCACCGCCACGACGTCGCACAGCTCCTTCTTTTGGACGCGATCGCCGATCCGGGGCCTGCGTGAGACGCCCGCAGACGCGACCGCTACAGACTGTTCGCGCCGACCGGGGCTACTGGCTTCGACAAGTACCGCCGCTCTGCTGTGCGGAAGCTTGATGGAATCAAGCCACTCATTGCCCGTCGCGGCGTCGCTACCACGGTTCCGGCTTGCGCAAGACCCGCTGCGGTCGAGCGGACCTTCTGCCTGGCTCGCAGCTCCAGTTCAAGCGCCTACGCATCATCCGCTACGAGGTACGCGCCGACCTGCACCTCGGCCTCCTACGGCTCGCCTGCAGCATCATCTGCCTGCAACGACTCCGAACCTCATTCTGAAACGATCAATAAGGCGCCGCTGGCGCTCACCCGGCCCGCGTCGGGCCAGCCCTATCAGAGGTTCAGGGAGCGACGAGGATCTGCGAGTCAGCGCGGTGCCCTCAGCGGTCAGCTGTACGGCGAGGGCGAACCACCGCATCCGCGGCCACGGAGCAACGAGAGCAACCAGGAGAGCCCCGGCGGAGAGTCCCCAGACTCCAGGCGAGCAGGTAGCCCGGAAGGCCTGGGGTGCACTGCCCGTACTCCAGGCAGTGCGCGGCATTGGGATCAGCAGCGACAAGACGAACACCACGAGTGCCGCGGGCATGAAGAGCACAGCGCGGACAACGCCGCCGTGAGGCGACTGCGTCCCGTCGGGCGGGAACCACCGGCCCGGGTGCAGCCAGTGCGGTTGACCGTGCGGACCGGGTCGCCCCGACGGGCGGCGCAAGGAGCTGAAGACCATGCCCTCATCCAAGACCCGTTGATCGACCCGCACATCGGTTGGCGTACTCACGCCGGCCTAGGTAGCCACGCCCTTCCAGTAGAGCAGACCTGCTGCCCCACGCAGACGACCTTCAACACCCGCGGGACGTGGGTCGAGATACTCAAGACCGGTCGAGGTGCCAGTGCGGGCCGCCGTCGAACAGAGACGATCTGCCGTCCGGGACGACCTCGACACGGAAGCGGGTCCGCTCGGGCTGTTCGAGGAGCTCGGCAGGGCCGCCCGCTCCACGGTGTCCCACAACCGCGTCGGGCCACGCTGTTGGGTGTGGCCGTCCGCTCGGACGATCGCGGTGGAGCCGTCAGGGAGCCACAGGCCGACCGGCGGCCCGCTCCCCCTCCCTGGCCGCGAATGTGCACGTCGCATGCCCGGGCAGGGCCAGGGACAGCACGAACTCGAGGCGGCCGGTGGCCTGTTCCGCCCACCTTCGTCACGGTGGCCGGCGCGTTCTGGGGACGTCCGCACCGAACTCGCCTCGCCGCGGACCCGCTGCGCGCCAGGTGGTGCCCCGACACGGCAAGGGATCTGCGCCACCCGCAGTTCGATGACAACGATCAAACTTCACTTGCACAGGACACCGGCGTAGGGGCGGCGCCGAGCCAGGTGGTGCCGTCAGTTCGCGTGCTGCGTTCAGGTGGCCGTTGTGGCAGGCGACTTCGGTGGGTATGTGGATCGGGATGCTGCCGTACGTCGGGTAGTTGCCTGCTGGGCGACCAAGGGCTTGCCAGTGGGCGTGGGCGACCGTGTGGTTGTAGTCATGCAGAGAGGTGTCGGCCTGCGTAGATGCTGCGACTCTCGCGCCGACCCTTCGTGCAACTCTCCCGCAGCGGTGGTCAGTTCTAGAACGTTGGGGACCCATCCTCGTGGAGCAGGCTGTTGGCTGAGGCGATGTGGTTGGTCATCTCATCCGCCAGACTCCTGACGTCATCAGCGAGTACGAAGCCGCATTGAAGTGCGGCCTTGGTGAGTGCGGCCTGCGAGGCCTCGCTGGCCTGGTCCCGGCGTTCTTCGGCGTCGTCGTTGAGGCTGTTCGTATCCCGCAGGTGTATGTACCAGCGGACGGCCGAGGCGAATAGTCGAGCAGTGCCTCCATGGCGTCGGCGAACAGTTGGTTGAGCTCGATGAGGTGTTGCAGCTCGAACTCTTCACGCCGCGCTGTCTGAGTGCGTCATGGGCCTCGTCGGCCTTGTCTTTCCGCGCTGACGCCGGTGGGCAAGCCACCCATTCAGCTGTGTCGCAAGACCGCCCAGGAAGAACGCGGCGATCCCCACCAAAACTTCCAGCCCTCCATAGCCCCTCAGGGTAGGAAGGCAGCCTGCTTGCGGCCAGGTCGCCGGTACGCCAGGCTCTGTTGCAGAGTGCGAACAGCTTCGCCTCTCACTTCCCGGCAGGACACCAGCTGCGCTGTCGCGGCGCTGTGGGCCACGACAAGACGTACTTGCGGCTGGCACTAGGCGGGCGCGTCGGGCGAGTTCGGCGCCTGTTCGCGGCGAACCGCCTGTTCGTGGCGAACCTGTCACCACCCACGCACGTACATTCCCCGGACCGGCGCCGGCCGGTGCTCGCTCAGGGCTCGCGCACCGGCCTCGCCCATCCAAATGGGCTCAGCACAGTCGTAGTCGAGCCGATCCGAACGAGAGCCTGGCCAGCGCCGGAGCTCTCAGTCAAGTGCCGGCTGTCGCGACGCGCGGATGTCGCCGGTGTCCCCTGGAGAGGTACCGCCTACAGGCGCTCGCCTCCAGTGGCGTCGATGATCTGGCCCGTGATCCACCGGGCGTCGTGGGAGGCGAGAGGGCGACGACGTCGGCGACGTCGGTGGGTCGCCCATGCGCGGCGGAGGGCGCGCTGCGCGACGAGGTTGGTGATGGCTTCGGAGTTGCCGCGCAGCCAGTCGGCGTTCATGTCGGTGTCGGTGGTGCCGCGGACGGCGTTGACGAGTGATGCCGCGTGGGCCGAGGTGTTGGGCGAGCGGGAGCGTGAGGGCTTCGAGGGCTCCCTTGGTCATGGTGTATCCGATGATGCCGGGGATGGGGAGGCGGGTGGCGCCGGAGGAGACGTTCACGACGCGTGCGCCGTCGGCTCAGGCGGGGCGGGGCGGCTTGATGATCAGGAGCGGCGCGGTGGTGTTGATCTGCTGCTGGCGGACGAAGTCCTCGGCGGTGGTCTCCTCGATGACGCCGTTCACGATGATCGCGGCGTTGTTCACCGGGACCTGCACGCGCGCGTCGCGCAGTTCGCCCGCGGCTGCGTCGTAGGAAGCCCAGAAGGCGGTGCCGGTGTCGGGTTCGGCCAGGTCGGCGGCGAAGGAGAACGCCGTGCCGCCGGCCGCGGTGATCTTCCGACGACGTCCGCCGCGGCGGCCGAGTCCTGGCGGTAGTGAACTGCGACGGTGCAGCCGTCGGCGCCGAGACGGCCGGCGACGGCCGCGCCGATGCCGCGGCTGGCGCGCCGGTGACAACCGCGATGCCGTCGGACTTGCGGGCGTTGAGCACTTCGGCGTCGCGCAGGTCGATGTCAGACATGATGCCCTTCTTCGCCCTGGATCGGGCGGTGTTGGGTGCTGCTGCTGATGGCGTGCGGGGCTCCCGCGGTCTGTCGCGGTAGCTGTCCCAGAGAGGGGAACCTCGACTCCACGACTTCTATTCCGATCGGAGTAGAAGTCGTGGAGAGGAGTCGGTGACACCGGAATCGCGCCGCGGGCGGGAGATGGCGGAGTTGACTTTCTATATCAATCGGTACAGAAATCGGCGCCGATCGCTGCTCAGGGAGGTACGCTGCACACATGGCTGGTCTCGCGGAGCATCGTCGTCATGGGTCGGCCTCGGGAGTTCGACGTCGACGAGGCGCTTGAGCGCGCCATGCGGCTGTTCTGGGAGCGGGGCTACGAGGGCGTCAGCCTCACCGACCTGACCAAGGCCATGGGCATCACGAAGCCAAGCCTGTACGCAGCCTTCGGCGACAAGAAGGAGCTGTTCCGCAAAGCTCTGGACCGCTACACCGAGGGCCCGGCCGGCTATGGGACTCGCGCCTTGGAGGAGCCGACCGCGCGAGGCGTGGTCGAGGCGATGCTCCGTGGAGCGGTGCGGACCACGACGCGTCCAGAGCGGCCCGGTGGGATGCCTGGGCGTGCAGGTCGCGTTGGCGTCGAGCGAAGCGGGACGGCCCGCGCACGACATGCTGGTCGCCTGGCGGAACAGCGCGGCTCTACGCCTGGAGGAGCGTTTCCAGCGGGCCGTCGACGAAGGCGATCTGCCGCACGACGCCGACCCCCGACGACTCGCCCGATACGTCACGACGGTGACCTTCGGGATCGCCGTCCAGGCTCGCAAGCGGCCTCGGCCGCGACGAACTCCAGGGCATCGCCGACATGGCACTGGAGTGCTGGCCGCCGAACCGGGCGTGCGACGGACGCAGAGCGGGCGTTCCGGCCAGTAGACCAGCCAGCGCCTCGCGATAGCGGCCTCGCCGGCCTGCCGGCCGGTCGGTCCGCGCCCACCCCCGTCACTCGCCCCAGGGCTATCGCCGCCTGATCCCGCGCCCTGCGACGTCCCCGCCGGTCGAGACTCAACAAGGGCACCGACCCGACCGGGAGCTACGGGTTGGCGGGCCCGGGCGACCCGCCGGCGCATCAACGGCGTTTACCACCCGAGGGTTTCAGCGACGCGGGCCCTCAGGGTGTCAGGACGGTGCCGCCGGATGTCGGCGATGGTGGTTTCGGCCAGGCGTGCCCGCCAGGCCTCGTCGGCGGCGTCCATCATCGTAGTGCACCGCGCATTTCTCGCGGCACTCCTCGCGCGTCGCGGCGACGGTGCCAGTGGCGGCGCAGTTCACGGCAGGTGAAGGTGGGGCCGGTTCCCTCGACGGCCTCGACCACGGCCAGGCCGGTGGTCTGATCGGCGGGCTTCGCGAGCCGGTAGCCGCCGCGGGGTCCGCTCGTCGAGGTGAGTACGCCCGCAGCGACGAGGCGCTTCAGGTACTTGGCGAGGTAGGGCTCGGGCAGCGCGTACGCCTCGGCGAGCGTGCGCCGCGGCACGGCGTGCCGTCCGGCGCTTCGAGAGCAGCGTGCAGATGTGCATCGCCCACTCGACACCCTGTGACACCTGCATGTACCGCACGATACCCGACAAGGATATCGTGGATACATGACATCCACGATATCTGTGCGGCCCAGGCTGCTCCTCGCCGTGGTGCTGGTGGCCGCGTTCATGGGCCAGTTGCGACTTCTTCGTCGTGAACGTCGCCGCCCCCGCCGTCCAGGATTCCCTGTCCGCCACGGACGCGAGCTGGAGCTCGTGGTCGGCGGGTACGCCTTCGCCTACGCCAGCGGGCTGATCGCCGGTGGCAGGCTCGGTGACCTGTACGGGCATCGCCGCGTCTACCTGACCGGCCTGATCCTGTTCGCTGCCACGTCGGGGCTGTGCGGGCTCGCACCGACCGCGGCCTGGCTCGTGATCGCCCGCGTACTGCAGGGTTTCGCCGCGGCGGTGATGATCCCGCAGGTGCTCGCCACGATCAGCACCGCGCTGCCCGCCGGACGGCGCGGCTGGGCGATGGGCTGGTACGGGGCCGCGACGGGGACGGGGTCGATCGCGGGGCAGATCCTCGGCGGCTGGTCCGTCGAGCGCCGACCTCGCCGGGCTGGGGTGGCGGGCGATCTTCCTGATCAACCTGCCCATCGCCGCGCTCACCTTCGCCGCCGCTTGTGTCGTGATGCCCGCATCCGCCGGGCGGACGCGCCCCGCCTGGACGGCGCAGCCGCCGCGGGAATCGGGCTCGCACTGGCCCTGGTACTGGTTCCGTTCGTCCTCGGACGGGAGTGGGGCTGGCCCATCGTGGCTGTGGCTGCCACTCGCCGGGATCGGTCTGATCCGGTTGTGGTGCGAGCCGAGCGCCGGCTTGCCGACCGGGGCGGCGATCCCATCCTCGATCCCGCTCTGCTCACGGTGCCGTCGCTGCGGCGCGGCGCCCTGGCCTCGATCGCCTCTCATGCTGTTCTTCGCGAGCTTCATGTTCGCGCCTCACCATCCTGCTGCAACAGGGCGAGCACCTTTCGCCGTTGCACGCAGGGCTGTGTCGTACCCTCCGGGATCACGTTCGTGACCAGCTCGCTGCTGATGCGCAGTTGGGTCGCACGGGACCAGGGAGCGTTCGATCCGCACCGGGTATCCCTCGTCACCGGGCTCGGGCCGGTGACCGCCATGACCGGCCTGCTCGTCAGCGGGCTGCCGACCGTGCCGGCCCTCGTGGTCGCGGTGTGCCTGACCGGGTTCGGCAACGGCCTCGTACTGCCGACACTGATCAGGGTACTCCCTCTCCGACATCCCGCCTGCCCGGGCGGGTGTGGCCTCCGGCCTCGTCACCGCGGCCCAGCAGTTCACGCCGCCTCCGCCGGGGTGGCACTGCTGGGAACCCTCTTCCTCACCCTCAGCGACGACGGACGGCCACGCGCGGGCCATGGCGTGGACGCTGCCCCTGGACCTGCTGCTCCTCGCCGCGGTCGCTGTGATCGCCGGCCGCACGCCGCACGGACCCCGGGCAGACGCGCCGGACGAAGCCGCAGCAGGCTGAGGCGCAGCACCACAACCAGCAGGCGTTCCAAGCGTGTTGTCCAGGGACCTTGTTCCCCTCGCGTACGAGGAGCGCGTAGCGAGTGTTGCGTTGTGGCTTGCCTGACCGGGCGCACCGTCCTCGGCTGGGCAGCGACCCTGGCCGGCCGTCTAGTGCTCTCACCTCGGTGGCTGACCGGGCACTTCTGACCTCGGTGGCTGACCGGGCACTGTGGCTGCCCAGGCCACCGCGACCAAGGGCGGTGAAGATCGGTGCGCCGGATGCGAGGCGCCGATGGTGAGTTCACCGGAGGCTGGTCGGGGCCGTGGTGACGTGGAGCCGGTGCCGGATGCTGCCGTGCTGGAGGACGAGGTCAGGGATGATCCGGTGCCGTAGTCGAGAGCGACCAAGGTGAGCAGTGCTTCATGCCCGTCGGCCTCTGCGGCGATGCGGGGTGTGATGCCGTGGCGGCGGAACCATCGGTTGGCGATGTCCCGGACCAGGCCCGTCTGGGGAGTACGAACGACTCGTCGGGGTCCGGGAGTTGTGCGTCTGATCCCCGTGGGCCGGCTCGGACCAGGACGCAGTACGGGTGACGGTGCGCGCGAGCGAGTGGCCGGAACCCGGGAGGGCATGGCCGCGACGGCGAGGTCGGCCTCGCCGTCGTCGAGGAGCGCGAGGGCCGCTGCGGCGTCGCCGGTCCGCACCGAGATCTGCACCCGGGGATGGGCGCTTCGGAGCGGTGCCAGCAGGTCGGGCAGCAGGCTCTGGCAGGCCGTGACCGAGGCGAACACCCTCAGTCGGCCGCTGAGTTGGTCCCCCTCGAAGCCGTTGTCGCTGTATCGGTCCCACAGCTGAAGAGCCTCCGTCACGTAGCGGCGGAAGCGGTGGCCGTGCTCGGTCAGCGCGACGCCGTGCGGGCCACGGTCCAGAAGCCGGTGTCCGGCAAAGGACTCCAGTCGCTGCACGGTCCGGGACAACGTGCCGGACTGACGTGGCAATCGGCCGCGGTTCGCGTGAAGCTCAGCGTGGAGGCGAGATGGAGGAAGAGCCGGTACTGGTGGTTCTTCCGCGAGTACGAGCCGGTCGGCATCGACCTGGGCAGTCCGGCTGCGGTGGCCGCCTACGACCGCAATCAGGGAACCGACCCGGTTGCCGACGACGCACTGCTCGACCGTCTCGGCGTCGAGGCGGGCGTCCGCCTGGTCGATCTGGCCTGCGGCACCGGCTCGTTGGTGGTCCAGGCCGCACGGCGCGGGGCCGAGGCCCACGGCGTCGACGTCTCACAGGAGATGCTGGCCTTCGCCCGGGCCAGGGCGGAACGGGCCGGCGCCGGCGCCGGCGCGCACTGGCACCGGGCCGGCTTCCTGGACTACGCCCATCGCGCGGGACCCGCGGACGTGGTGACCACCAAGTCGGCCCTGCACCAACTGCCGATTTCTGAAGCAGCAGGCGCTCCTCAACGCGGCCGACATGCTGCGGCCGGGCGGCATCTTCTACCTGTGGGACGTCATCTTCAGTTTCAGAGCCCGCCGACGCCGCAGAGCATCTGGAGCGATGGATCGACACGGCGGGGCAGCCTGCGGGCCAGGGCTTCACGAGGGCGGATTTCGAGGCGCACGTGCGGGAGGAGTTCTCCACCTACGCATGGGTCTTGAAGGCATGCTGGACCGGGCCGGTTTCGACATCACCTCGTCTACGTCCCGCACGCCGACGCATCGGCGAGTTCGTCTGCCGACGTCGTTAGGCCCGTCGCTTCCGGCTCCCGGCCTGGTCGAACAGCCGAGATCGGTCCTCGGGGTTCGCCACACGCCCTGGGCCGAGGGATTCGGTCGTCACCGTGGCTGGTCGTGCCCGGCGTCCGTGGTCTCCAGGGGGCGCCAGGCGGGGCCTTGCCGTCGCGGCGGACGTGTCCGAAGACCACGTCGGCGAAGTGGATGCCGAATCCGATCGTGTCGGGTTCTTCCAACTCGGCGACCAGGCGGTGGCGGTGACCGGCGGACCGGGCCGGGTCATGGTCGTAGACGCAGGACCACTCGGGGTGGTCGGCCTGGACCGGTGAATGCATGAGTCGCCGAAGGCGATGAGGCGTCGTCCGCCTCCGGTGATGACGAACTCCGCGTGTCCCTCGGTGTGGCCGGCGGTGATCGGACCTGCACGCCGGGGAAGATGTACTGCCCGTCGGTCATCGTGCGGACGTGGGGCGCGAGCGCGGCGATGGCCTCGTCGGGCGTGCCGTCGGTCTCCGGCTGCGCGTACCGGGCCCATTCCGGTTCTGCCACCAGGTGGTCGGCGTGCGCGAAGGCGCGCGCACCGGTGCCGGGGACCGGGTGTACGGCCCAGCCGAGGTGGTCGGGGTGCAGGTGGCTGAAGGCGACCGCTTCGATCTGTTCCGGGCTTCGGCCGAGTTCCGCCAGGCCGTTCAGGAGCCCGCCGCCGTATATGGAGCCGTTCGGTGTCCCCGGGTCGGCCGGCAGCGCTTAGGGGTCCGAACCCGGTGTCGATCAGCAGCGCGCGGTCGCCGTGCTCCACCAGGAGGCCGCCGAGGCTGGCCACCAAGCGCCCGGTGTCGTCCAGATATTGCGGGTGAGCCGCCCAGAAGTCGTCGGTGCTGTCGGGCAGCCAGGCGCTCGGCCGGCCTTGTACGGCCCGTCCGGTACGAAGGAGACCTTCGTGGCACCTCAGCCATGTCGAGCGAGAGTTCCGCTGGGCGTCGCAGTCGCTCGTCTTGGTCGGCCAGCGAGTTCGGCATGGTGGCGTCTCCTCGTCCGTCGTATGCGTGCTGTGCCAGATCGTCGCTGTACGCGCGGGGCGGCGACTCGGCAACCATAAGCATCAAGCTTGAATCATTCAAGCTTTCATTATTCAGACTTGATGAACTTGCTAGAGTGGGGAGCATGACCCCTCCCCACCTCCCTCGCAGGCGCAGGCCGTCGCCGAGCGAGAACTGTGCGGCCTGGTGGACGGGCTGGCCCAGCAGATCTCCGATCACGTACGCCGGCGGGCCGGCACTCTGGGCCTGACCGCGGCTCAGGCGACCGCGCTGCGGGAGATGACCGCGATGACGATGCGCGAGCTCGCCGAGCGCATGAGCTGCGAACCCTCCAACGCCACGTTCGTCATCGACAAGCTCGAGAAACAGGGCCTGGTCGAACGCCACGCCCACCCGACCGACCGGCGCGCGCCAAGCACCTCGTGCTCACCGCAGAAGGCACCACGCCGCGTGAGCAGCTCCTGACCTGCTCGCCCAGGACTCGCCGCTGGCCGCGCTCACCCCCGCCCAGCAGCACACCCTGCAGAGCCTGCTGGAGAAGACCGCCAACCAGCCTCAGAAAGCATCCTGACCGCCTGATCCCTCTTCCTGCCTTTCGGGACGGTCTCGTCCGGGACCGTCGCGGAGATCGTCGCCGACGCAATCGAAAGAGGCGCCACGCTCCCGGCCTCGAGCCTCGCACAGCCGCTCGCCTGCCGGGAGGACGTCGGCTTTGTCGGGCAGGCCGCACGCAGCGCGCGCCGCCGGAGCCAGTTGCACCGACGCGAGGCGACCTCACACGCACACCCCACGATCGCCCGCCCCGCCGTCACCCCGGCGACGACGTCGACCGGCAGATGGAACTTTCCGGCCGTCGTTCAGGCTCGCGTAGCCGCCGTCCGCGAAGAGTTCGGCTCCGGTGACGAACGACGAGGCGTCCGAGGCCAGGAACAGGGCGGCCTCGGCGATTTCTCGGCGTCGGCCAGTCGCCCCAGCGGCACGGTGGCCTCGGCGAAACGGTCGGCCTCCGCGCCTGCGACGCCCAGCAGTCCGGGGGTCCGTGTGGGTCCCGGGCTGAGCACGTTGACCCGGAACCGGCGCTCGCGCGACTGCCGGGCCCAGTTGCGCACGAGGCCGCTACCAGCGCCGCCTTCGAGGCGCCGTAGACCTCGAGTTGTTCGTTGGGCCGCACGCTGTTGCTCGAGCCGATGACCAGGATGGACGCGTTCTCCGACAGGAGCGGGAGCGCCTTTTGAACGGCGAACAGTGGGCCTTGATGCTGACGGCGAGCGTCAGGTCCACGTTCGCCTCGGCGTGGGCGCCGAGCGCGGCGTCCGCGACGACTCCCGCGTTGGCCACCAACACGTCGATGCGTCCGGCCTCTTCGTGGACTCGCGTGTAGAGCGCGTCCAGGCCGGTCAGGGCCGGTGACTGTGCCGGCGCTGTACGCCCGTGGCCGCAGGACCCAACTCCTTCACTGCGGCTTCGAGGCGGTCGACGTCCCGGCCGGTCACGAAGACCCGCGCGCCCTCCCTGGACTGAAGCGGTGGGCGATGGCGCCGATCCCGCTGGTCCTCCGGCGATCACGGCAACCTTGTCCTGCAGCATCGCCTAGCATGGCGGACCCCTTCAGTTGAGTGGGACCGATCGTCCACAACGTAGGCAGTAATGGACGATCGAGTCAAGAATGGGTACGGTGAGGCCACGCGCGAGACCACGCGCATTCGACGAACGCCGAGTCCTGGAGCAGGCGCGGGAACAGTTCGGGGCGACCGGCTACGCAGGAACCCGATGGACGACATCGCCCAGGTCACCGGCTCGCAAGGGCAGCCTGTACGGCGCGCTCGGCGACAAGCGCAAGCTGTTCCACCGCGTGCTCGACGACTGGTGCACCGCCGTCGCCGAGGTGGCCGAAGAGCGGCTGGCGGGCGGCCGGACTCGGAGGCCCTGGCCCGGCTGTCGGGATACGTGCACCTCATGGCAGGAGAACACACCGCCTCCGACACCGAGCGCCGCGGGTGTCTGCTGGCCAAGGGCGCGGCCGAACCGGCTTCCCAGCTCGATCCGACCGCTCGCCGGGCGGCCGGCCGAGACCATGGCCGCGCTGATGAACCTGCTGCGGACGGAGATCAGCGCCGCCCGCGCCATGGCGACATCGACAGCTCCGCCGATCCGGAGCGGCTGGCGGCACTGCTGCTGACCGTCGTCCGCGGCATCGAGGCGGTCGGCAAGGCCGGACTGAACCCGGAGACCGTGCGGAGCGTTGCCGACACCGCGCTGGCGGTCCTCGCCCACGCCCGAGGGCCGGAATTGACTCGCGGCGCGCCCGGGCGCAGTTCGGCCCGTGAGATCTAGTGCGGCGCCATCACCGTCACACACGTCCGCGACAGACAGTCCCGTGCGCCCGATCGCTGCAGTCAGTGTCCTTCTCTCGGCGACCACGACTCCGCGGACGATCTCCTCGCGATCTTCCGTCTGCATCAGGGGTGCTGACGGAGTATCAGGCCCGTGGCGTCTCCGGCGTCCGCCGCGAGGCGGGTGAGCCACTCTGTGGAGCAGGGCCTGCTCGGCGTCACTGAGGACGTCGGCTTTGTCGGGCAGGGCCGCACGCAGCGCGCGGGCCGCCGGCGCGGGGCCGGACTCCTCGGCGGGGACCGTCGGCTCGGCCCGGGTGACAGCGGTGATCATGGCCTCGCGCATGACGGTCAGCAGCATCGGGTCGCGGCGATCTGCGTCGAGTGCCAGGTGGTGACTGCTCCTGGCCGGTGGCCTGGATAATCTGGGCGGCCAGCTCTTCATCCACGCGCATGCATCCCGCAGCCGCCAGGCGGCGTACTCGGCCATGGAGGATCTCCAGGCCCGCGCGGTGTGCCGCGTCTGTTCCTGAGCTGGTGGATCTGTTCATCACGGCGAACAGTTCGCGATGCGAGACACCGAACTCCACCACCATGTCCCAGCCGTGGCGCAGCTCCTGCACCGGGTCCGCCGGCGTGAGGTCGAGCTGGGCCCTCTTGTCCTCGAGGAACTGCGTGTAGCCGTGCTCGGCGACCGCCTCCAGCAGGCCGTCCTTGTCGCCGAAGTGGCGGTGGATGGCCGGCGGCTGCATTCCGCCGCGGCGGCGACCGCGCGGGTGCTCACCGCGCTCGGGACCGCCGCTCTCCAGCAGCTCGACGGCCGCCTCGATGATGCGCCGACGAGGGCTGTTGTCAGTGGTGTCACGGCTCGGCATGTATCGATGATATCGGGATTCTGATTCCGATGATAGTTCCAGTGTTATCGTTGAAGTGATTCCACTGGAAACCATGTGGGGAGAACCCTGTGATCATCGTGACCGGAGCCACCGGAAAGCTCGGCCGTCGCACCGTCGAACACCTCCTGGAACGCCTCCCCGCCGAGCGCATCGGCGTCAGCGTCCGCGACCCCCGCAAGGCCCAGGACCTCGCCGACCGCGGCATCCGCGTCCGGCAGGGCGACTCGACGACCCCGCCTCCCTCGCGCACGCCTTCGACGGCGCCGAGCAGGTGCTGCTCGTCTCTCTCGACCGTGCGGGCGAGGAATGCGTCGCCGGCCACCGCGCCGCGATCGACGCCGCCGTCAAGGCAGGAGTCGGCCGCATCGTCTCACACCAGCCAGATGGGCGCCGCCCACGACTCCCTGTTCCACGCCCTGCCGGGACCACGCCCGGACCGAGGACCTGCTGCGCGCCAGCGGCCTGCCTGGACCTCGTTGCGCAACGGCTTCTACGCGGCCAGCGCCCTGCACTTCTTGGATTCCGCCCGCCGCACCGGCGACATCGCCCTGCCCGCCGACGGACCCGTCGCCTGGACCGGACACGACGACCTCGCCCTGGCCGCCGCGGCCGTCCTCACCGACCAGGGGCGTTTCGAAGGACCCACCCCGCCACTCACCGGCCCGGCGGCCCTCGACTTCGACACCGTCGCCGAGATCGCCGCCCAGGTCACGGGCGCCCCTTCACCCGCACCGTCGTCTCCGACGATGCCTTCCGCGAGCAGACTCTGGAGCACGGCGCTCCCGCCCCCGTCGCCGACCTGCTGGTGAGCGTCTTCGCGGCAGCACGAAACGGAGAGTTCACCGCCGTCGACCCGACCCTGGCAGAACTGACCGGCCGTCAGGCCACCACCTTCCAGTCCCTGTTGGAGGACAGCTGGGCGGCATAGCCCAGATCGGGCGAGAGGGCCGCATGCCGAACCCCCTAGCATGTGCGGCATGTTGCTCTACCTGCCGTCCGCACTGTGCCTCGTCGGGTTCTGTGTGGGGGTGGTACGGGAGCACCGCAGGCTCAGCAACGCGGTCTTTCTGGGGCTGACCGTCGTCTTCGCCGTGGTGGCCGCTCTGCTCCAACTCGGATCCATCAAGCCTGGTTTGAGCGGTGACATCGCGTTCGGCCTCCTGGTGACGGCTGCTGTCGCTGTTGTCGTCCTGGCGGGGTTTCTGCTCGCTCAACGGCGTCACCATGGTCCGCAAGGAGGGCAGGAACCTCGCGAACCTGGTGTCCTTGGGGGTCGGGCTCGCGCTGACCGTGCTGCTCGCCCTGCTGGTCGCGGCGCTGGTCCTGCACTCGCGGACCCTGGCCGTCGTCGCGGGGACCGCCGTCGTCCTGGCCGGCTATGTCGCCTTCCTGTTCGTGTGTTTCCTCTTCTACGCCGCTCTCTACCAGCGGCTGGTCTTCTGGCGCAGAGGCGACTTCGTCGTCGTCCTCGGCTCCGGGCCGATCGGCGGCAGTACCGTGCCTCCGCTCCTGGCCAGCCGCCTGGAGAAGGGACGCAAGGAACACGCGCGGCTGTCGCGTCGCGGGCGGCGGCCCGTGCTCATCGTCTCCGGCGGGCAGGGACCCGACGAGGAACTGCCGGAGTCCCACGCGATGGCTTCCTACCTCGTCGAGCGCGGCTTTCCTGCCGACCTCATCGAACGCGAGGACCGCTCCACGACCACGGAGGAGAACCTGACGTTCAGCCAGGCCCTGATGCACACGAAGAAACCCGCAGCGCGCTGTGTGATCGTCACGAGCAACTACCACGCGTTCCGCGCCGCCATCACCGCGAGACGGGTGGGTGTGCGGGGCCACGTCGTGGGAGCGCCGACGGCGTCGTACTTCTGGCCGAGCGCCGTCATCCGTGAGTTCATCGCCCTCGTCGTGCACTACCGCCGCCTCAACGCGGCCATCCTCCTCGTCGTCCTGCTGGGCGGCCTGTTCCTCTGGTGGTGGGGCTGGCCGCCCACGGACCACATCTGAGCTCACGCACCACACGCCACACGCCACACGCACGCGCCACGCACGCCCTGCTCAGCGTCCGGCGGCATTCACCTGCGGCGACGTACTCAGCGCAGCCTCGGCCGTGACGCCGGAGGCGATCTCCTCAAGGATGTCGGCGAGCTTGTCCGGCATGGAGAGCAGCGGGGTGTGACCACTGGGCGGGTGGTACGTGGTGCCGGCCCGCAGGGCGAACGGCTCCTGGTAGGACGGAGGAGACTGCGGTCGTCGTCGCAGAGCACGTAGCTGCTGGGCAGCGTCTTCCAGCCGGCCCGGCTCACCGGTTCGGCGAAGGAGAGCGCGCTCTGCGGCAGCAGTCGGGCCAGAGCGGCGTCCCGGGCGCCCTGGGGCACGTCGTTGTGGAGCGTCTGCTTCGGGTCGTCCCTGACCGGGATGGTCCCCTCCACCGCGGCGAGGTCCGGCTGTTCGCCGCCGAAGCACGTCATCAGGCTCTCCCCCTCGTCCAGCGCGAAAGCCGACACGTACACGAGGTGGAGACGTTGGCGGCCGCCGTGGTGGCCTCGGTGACCGGAGCGCCGCCGTAGGAGTGTCCGACCACGATCAACGGGGCCTGGACGGCGTCGATCTTCTCGCGGACCACCCGGGCGTCGTCGAGCAGACCGGGCAACTTCCCTACGGCGCCCTCGGCGACCACGCTCGGCAGGTCGACCGTGTGGCTGGTCCAGCCGCGGCCGGCCAGCACGTCCTGGAGCTCGCGCCAGGCCCACGAGCCGTGCCGGGCGCCGTGCACCAGGAGGAACTCGGGGTGTCGCCGGTTGTCCTTCATCTCATTCCTCTTCTTGTGCGTGGTCGATGGTTGTGCGGGTGCCGGGGTCAGCGCACCTCGGGGAGCGCGAGATCCACAGCCGGTCCGCGGCGGCGGGTCGACCGACCACCTGGCGACACCGGCCATCACCTCGGCGCCGCCCTCGACGACCGGCGACTCCTGGTTGTCCTCGAAGTAGCGCCCGGTCAGCCCTTCGAGGAGGGGCGAAGCGGCCAGCAGCACCGTGGTGGCCGCACCCTGGGCCGGGGTCTTGTAGTAGTCCGGGGTGAGCAGGTTGCCGTCCTCGTCCATGGCGCCGAGAGCCCGCATGGTCGCCGGGTCGATGTGCCGGGTCAGGTTGGTGTGGATCCAGCCCGGCGCGCAGGCGTTGGCGGTGATGCCGAGCTCGGCCCACCGGCGGCTGATCCCGACGGCGAGCAGCACGTCGGCGGTCTTCGACTGGGCGTAGGCGACGAACGGGTCGTAGGGGCGGCGATCGAACTGCGGGTCGTCGAAGTCGAATCCGGCCCGGAGCTGCGCGCCGGAGCTGAGCACGACCACGCGCGGCCTGTCGGCCTCCGCCAGCGCGGCGCGCAGGCCGACGGCCAGGGCGAAGTGACCGAGGTAGTTGGTGGCGAGCTGCGCCTCCCAGCCCTGGGCGGTGGTCTGCCGGGTCGGGAGCATCATCACGCCTGCGTTGGCGACGAGGCCGTCCAGGGACCGCTCCATGCCTGGCAGAAGCGCGTGGACCGAGGCCAGGTCGGCGAGGTCGAGGGCGACGGCCCGGGTGTCGGGGAACTTCGTCAGCAGCGGCTTGGCGGCAGCGGGGTCACGCGTCGCGATGGTCACCTGGGCGCCGGCACCGGCCAGCGCCCGGACCGTCTCGACGCCCAGGCCGGAGGAGCCACCGGTGACGACGAACCGGCGTCCGCTCAGATCGACTCCGTCGAGTACCTCCGCCGCTGTGGCGTGCTTGCCGAACGGAGTGGTGGTCAGCGTCATGGCTGTGCCTGTTCTGAAGAAGGGGTGGTTCCGTCCGGCCGGGCCGCATACATCGCACATACCTCTTCGGGCCTGCTCCGGCCGGACACCTTACGAGTCACCTTACATCGAGTGCAGGTGTCTCAGGCGGGTTAGGTATCTGACATACGTGTGACTGCGTGCTCGTTCGCAGCCCTTCGCCATCCTGCCTGGTGAGCGCTTCGTGATCGGAGTCGCGCCATAGGGATCCGCCTGCATGTGTCTCTGCTTCTGCGGATTGGCTCACGCGTCCGTCCGGTGTTGTTCCGGATCGGAGTGCTGTCGGTGACGCGGGGAGGCCGCCGGGGCTCACGGCTCACGGGGGCCCGGGCAGGGGGACAGCACTTGTCGCCGTGGCCGCGCACGTACGCGCGGCTCCGTATGCGGCGCCCCGCCCCACGGCCGGGTCGTCGACCGGGGGCATCACGTCCAGCGCCCGCCACGAGGCGCTCGATGGCCGGGGCGGGCCGGCCCGGGGTCAGTCCTGGGCGGCGTGCTGGCGCGCTCGGTACGCGGCGGCCTTGACCCGGTTCCCGCAGGTCTTCATGGCGCACCACTCGCGGCGGTGGCCGCGCGAGCGGTCGAGGTAGACCTGGGTGCACTCGGGGCGGGAGCACTCGCGCAGCAGCGCTCCGTCGTCGCCGCCGAGGATCTCGACGGCCTCGCGTGCCAGCGCCGCGAGGCCCTGGGAGACCGTGCCGGTGCGGGTCGCGCCGTCGGGGCCGAGTCGCAGCGTCACCGGCATGCCGGACGCCTGCAGGTTCAGTTCGGCGACCGCGTCGGTGGGCAGCGGCTTGCCGTCCAGACGGGCGGCGACCGGATCGTAGATGGATTCGCGCAGGTCGATGGCGATGGCGAGGTCGACCTCGCTCGCGCCGGGCGCCAGGTCGAGCATCTTGGACTCGACGAACCAGTCGTCGAGCAGCTCGGGGGTGGCGAGCTTCTCTGTCGGTTCTTCGTTGCGGCGCGCGCGCAGCGTGCCGACGAAGTCGAGCGGGAGCGTCCCGCAGGGGAATGCATGATTCACGTAACCATACTGACAAGTGACTCACGAGAACGCAACCCCCGCCACCGGCCCATTTGTGGACTTGAACCGTCTTGACGGGTGACGCGGGACGTGGAATCTTAGTAACCGTTCCAGCCGGTTACTTTTCTGATGCAAGGGGCTCCCATGGCCGTCGTCCGCTTCCACCTCATCTCCTCCCTGTCTCCCGCGCAGGCCCTGGCCACGCTCACCGACTTCGGCCCCGGCCGCGCGGAGGCCTGGCCGACCATCGACGCCGACCACTTCACGGTCCATGAGCTCGGCGAGAACTCGGCCGAGGTGACCGAGGGGACGAGCGCCGCCTGGGAACGGGCCCGGTACACGTGGACCGATTCCAAGGTCACCGTCACCACCCTGGACTCGAAGCTCTTCGGGGCGGGCGGCGGCTGGGTCTTCGACCTCACGCCCGAAGGCGACGGCACGCGCGTCGACGTCGAACTCACGCGCGCTTTCCCAGCGACTTCAAGGGGAAGATGCTCGCCTCCTGCTCCCCCTCGTCGCTCCTTCGTCCCTGCGCAAGTCCTTCTCCGGCCCGCTGAAGGCTGCCGCCTGACGGTCCCGGCACCCTCTTGGCCGACGTCACGTGCCTCCGCGTGGCACCCTGAACACACCCGGAACGACGGCCCGGGTGAGCGTCGGGACAACCGCCCCGGACTCGGCCGATCGACATGGAGACACGTATGAGCACCGCACAGGATCTGGCGATCATCGCCTTGTCGGCCTCCGACCGCGAAGTGGGACAGGGCGATCTGTCGCTCGCGCTCGCCGGAGCCGAGGTGCTCGACCTCGCTGAGGCGCAGGTCATCGGCCTGGACGGCGAACGTCTGGTGCCCGGTACCGGATCGGCGGCCGGCGACCGGCTGCTGGACGAGGCCGCCGCCACCGTCGTCCGGCAGGAACCGTACGAGTCGGTCGAGGACTGGCTGTGGCGCCGCGGACGCGAGCTGTCCGCGGCCTACACGGACGAGTTGGAGCGGGCCGGGCTGGTGAACCGCACCCGCGGCAGCCGACTCCTGTCGAGGCAGGAGCGGGTGGAACTCGTGGACTCCCCCGCCGTCCGCCGGGCCGAGGAACGCCACGCCTCGGGCGAACCCGTGCTCGCGGCCCTCGCCGCCGCCGTCGGCCTGCGCGACCGGGCGGACGACGGGGGCGACGACGAGGGCGGGGAGACGGGCAGGACGTGGGCAGGACGTGGATGCAGGCCATGACCTCGACGACGACGCGACCGTGACGGTCCTGGCCGCCGTGGGGAACGCCGTGATGGAGCTGGAGGCCGTACGTCAGCGGCGCTCGGTCGAGAACGCCGCCTTCGACAACGTGTGGCGCGGGTTCTGAACACCGACGGAGGCTCCTGGACCGGACCGCGCGGTGTGCGGCCCGGTCCCGCCGGCACGGTGGAGCGGGACACATGTTTCTCCCCGTGATCGTCCGTACAGCACAGGAAAGTATCCTCACCGTATGACGGTCGATCAGCAGCACGACGACGCCGGTTGCAGGCAGGTCAGCTCCGCCATCACCCGGGTGTTCCAGCTGCTCGGCAGCGCTGGACCGGCCCGATCCTGGCCGTGCTGACCGGCGGGCCCGCCTACTTCGTGGATCTGCGCCGGGCGGTGCCGGGGATCAGTGAGCGGATGCTCTCCGACCGGCTCACCGAACTGGGCTCCGCCGGCCTCGTCGAGCGCGACGCGTCGACGCGGGGCCCCCGCTGCGGGTGTCGTACCGGTTGACGCGGGCGGGAAGCGCCCTGGAACCGGCCCTCGCCGAGCTCGGGACCTGGGCCGAGACCCACCTGCCGGAGAAGCAGGAGCCGCACGCCGGTTGCTGACCGGAACGGCGGGACAGACCTCGGAGCGCGGGAGCCGGGCGGTTGCACGGCCGCCCAGGTCAGTCCCCCATCGGGATCTGGACCAGGACCGCCGTGCCGGCGCCGGGCGGCGACTCGATCGACAATTTGCCGTCGAACGCCGCGACCCGGTCGGTCAGTCCGGTGAGACCGCTGCCCGGTGTCGCCGTGTCCACGCCGCCGATGCCGTCGTCCACCACACGTATCCGCAACACCTCGGTGAGGTCGAGGTAGATGTCGATCCGGGAGGCCTCGGCGTGTTTCACCGCGTTCGTCACGGCCTCGGCCACGATGAAGTACGCGTTCGACTCGACGGCGGACGAGATGCGGCGGTCGTACGTGCTGTGGACGACGACCGGCACCGGGCACCGGGACGCCAGGTCCTCCACCGCCGTCACCAGGCCGCGCACCGTCAGCGCGAGCGGGTAGATGCCGGAGGCGAGCTCCCTCAACTCGTCGATCGCCGTCTGCGCGTTGGTGATCGACTGGTCGAGGAGCTCGGTCACCGACGTCTCCGTTGCGGGCAGCATCTCGCGCGCCAGGCGGAGGCCGATCATCAGGCTGACCAGGCGCTGCTGCGCCCCGTCGTGGAGGTCCCTGGCCGTGCGCCGGTGCACGGCCTCGACGCTTTCCATGATGCGGCGGCGACTGTCCTGCAAGGACACCGCCATGGAGTTGAAGGACTCGCCGAGCGCGCCGACTTCAGCCACGTTGCTCGGGGGTATCCTACGCCGAGGTCGCCGCCCGCGAGCCGCTGGGCGGCCGCCGCCGCGCCGCGCACCGGCCGCGACCACGGCCCGGTGCTGGAGCACCGTGACCACGGCCACCAGACCGATCGACGCCGCGAGACCCACGGCCGCCGTGATCACCGCCTGGCGGCTGTTGGCGCCGGCGGCGTCGGTACGCTCCGCCAGCTGGACCCGCTCGGCCTCCATGTACTGGTCGAACTGCGCCCGCAGGTCGTCGACCCGCCGTTTGCCCTCCACCGCCACGGCCGCGCCGGACGCCGCGCGGTCCCCGCGGCGGACCGCGTCGACGAGCGGGACCGAGTAGTCGTTCAGATAGGACCGCACGCCCTTGGTGATCTCCGCGGCGATCCGCCGCTGTTCCGGCGACGTCACCGACGCCGTGAACCGTCGGGCCTCCGCCGGGAAGGCCTTGCGGGCCGCCGTCCACGGCTCCAGGAAGTCCTTCTTCCCGGTGATCACGAAGCCGCGCTGGCCCGTCTCGAGATCGAGGACGATCTGCTCCATGCTCCCGGACTTCACCAGCGCCGTCCGGGACGCGCGGCGCGCCGAGACGGAACTGTTCGCGTCGGCGATCGCCCACAGCAGGACGGTGAACGCCACACCTATCAGCAGAGCGAAGAGACTGCTCGCCACGATGGTCAGGCGGGTCAGCCCCAGCTGCCGCCCCCGATACCCACGCACCTTGATGCCCGCCTACATGTGATGTCCGAGTCCGCCCCTGCCGGGACAATGTATCCGGGCCGGTTCGGGAGCACAGGCAGAACGGACGCAGTCGGCAGGCGCGGCAAGCTGCATGCGAACTGCCTGTTCCCGCGCGCCCGCGTCCGCTGGGATGGGGAAGGGCATGCTGGCCGGCGCTCCAGGAACGGAGGTCATCCATGAACACGCAGGTCGAGGTCTCCGTCCTCGCCGCCGCGGAGCAGGGCGTCCGCACACGTCCGCAGGCCCCCGCCGAGGCCCTGCGGACCGGCCGCACAGGACGGGCTCGTCGGCCGCGAGGCCGAGCTGCGGGAACTGCGGGTGTTCGTACGGGAGGCCGTGACACACGGTGCGACACGTGTCGTGCGCGGCGCCGGGTCGGGCAGGTCGGTACTGCTGGCGGCCGGTGTCGAGGAGGCGGCGGCCGCCGGGATGCGGGAGGGTGCCGCGCTGCGCGGGCAGCCGGAGCGGCGTGCGGCCCGGTATGTCGGGCCTGCTGGAGATCCTGTGGCCGCTTCTGAGCGATGCCCGGCTACCGCACTGTCCGGCCGGGACCGTCGGGCTCTGGAGACGTTGCTGGTGGATGGTGCTCCCGCCCGTGAGGACCGAGGCGCGGCTGCCTTCACGGTGTTCCGGGTTCTGGAGTCGGCGGGCGCCGATCGGCCTGTGCTGATCGCCGTCGACGACTGGGACGCTCTGGACGAAGCCAGCGCCGAGGTGCTCGCGTTCGTCGCCCGTAGAACCGCCGGTCACCCGGTGGGTGTGCTGATGACCGCGCTCACCCATGGGGCGCGCTCGGCGTCGTTGACAGGTCTCCCGGAGGTGCCAGTGCGTCCGCTGACCCTGGCCGAGTCCGCGGCACTGCTGGCGATGCGCCGTCCGGGAACCGATCCGCACACCGTGCGCGACCTCATGGCGACGGCGGCCGGCAATCCCCTCGCGCTCCTGGAACTTCCCGTAGGGACCGAGGACTTCTTTCCGCACCTGCCCGCCTCGTCCGGCCGTCTGTCGTCCGCCATGGCTGATGTCCGGCACCTGCCCCGCGAGACCGGGGATCTGCTGCTGGTCGCGGCGCTCCATCCGACGGCGGACATCTCCCTGTTGCTCTCGGCGGCGTCGCGTCTGAGCGCGCGCGTCCTGGACTTCGCCGCCGTGGAATCCCGCGGAGCGCCAGGGCCTGGTCACCTTCGACGGCATGCGCATGCGCTTCAGCCATCCCGCTCTGGCCGGGGCGGTGGTGCACGGTACCGGCCCGAGTTGCCGCTGCCGCGCCGCGCACGCGGCGCTGGCCGACACGCTCAAGCAGGGGTCGGCGCGGCAGTTGTGGCACCTGTCCCAAGCCGTCGAGGGTCCTGACGCGGATCTCGCGCGGCGCTCTGGAGGACGTGCACCGGCTCGCGGTGCGGCAGAACGAACCGGCCGTCGCGTTGCGGCTGTTGCGGCGGGCGGCCGTTCTGTACCGCAGGCCGGAGGACCGGGGGCGTTGCCTGCTGCGGAGCGCGCAGCTCGCTCAGGACACCGACCGGCGGCGTACCGCCCGGGAGCTCGCGCGCCGCGCCCTGAGCACCCCCTGGGACCGCTCGGTCTGCTGTACGCGCAGACCCTCACCGGGCGCGGTGAGAGCGCGGCGGACCCGGCCGCGTGGCCGCGCCCGTCGAGGGGCGTCCGAGGTGGAGAACGCCCTGAACTGGCCCAGTTGACCGCGCCCCTCGTCGCCGGCGACCCGGAGCGCGCGCGGCGCTGCTCGCCCGTCTCGGCGCCCTTCCGGCACAGGTCGCGCACGATCCGCGGCTGCTGCACGCCATGGCCACGGCCGCGCCGGTCCGCAGGGCGGGGACGCTCATCTCGCGGCTGCGGCCGCCGCCGGACGGGCTGACAACGTTGCCGTCCGCGATCTCGAGCGGTTGGGCGAGGCGGCCCTGCGGGCCGGCTGACCCCCTGCTGGCGCTGGAGCTGCACCGGCAGGCCGAGCGCCGCTGCCACTTCCACCGGCTGCCCGACCAGGCTGCCCGCGGCCCTGCTCCGGCAGGGTCTGGCACATCTGGTCACGGGTGACTGGGGGCAGGCGGAGGCGGCGTTCCGGCGCTGCGCGGCACTCGGCACCGAGCGGGGGCTGCGCAGCGAGACCACGGCGGCGCACCTGCTCGTAAGCCTCACCCAGGGCCTGCGGACCGGTACGGTGCCGCCGCCGGCCGAAGCACGGGACCTGGACGCCGCCCGCTCCTCGGTGTCCGCGATCGACGAGATCGTCGCCGTCGGAACCGGGTGGGCGCAGGTGGAGAGCGGTGACGTCACCGCCGGTTACGCCACGCTCGCCCGCCTGCTGTCCGCCCCCGAACGCTGCACTGTCCTGTTCGCCCTGGTCCCGTTCGCGGAGGCGGCCGCCGCCGTACAGGCGGCAGCCCCGCCAGGGCCCGACTCCGTCTGCTGGAGCGGGAGTTGGGCCCCGAGCCCGCGCCGCACGTGGTGGTGGAGCTCGCCGTGGCCCAGGCCGTCCTGGCCGACGACGAGGACGCGGAGGCACGGTACGCGGGTGCCTTCGCCATGGACCTGTCCCACCGGCCCCTTCCTGGAGGCCGCCTTGCGGCTCGCCCACGGGCGCCGGCTGCGCCGCCGGTACGAGTTCACCGACTCCCGCGTCACGCTGCGCCAGGCGGCGGCCACGTTCACGATGATGGGTGCCGAGGCCCGGGTCACCCGTATCACCGCGGAGTTGCGGGCCTCGGGGAACGGGCCGACGCGCTCGCACCGGACGCGTCCGGCCGGCCGCGGCGGCGGACCTGCTCAGCTCGCAGGAACTGCGGATCGCCCGGCTCGCCGGGCGTGGGCTGTCAACCGTCAGATCGGCGCCGAGCTGGGCCTGTCGCCCCGCACGATCGGCGCGTACCTGTACCGGATCTTTCCCCGGCTCGGCGTGACGTCGCGGGCCCAGCTGGCCGGTGTGCTCGGCGACGGCTCCGCCGGCTGATCCGGCCGGGGCCGCGGGTCACCGCAGGTCCTTCCGGGTGGCGAGCTGCGCCCGTGAGGTGACGTCGAGCTTGGGAAAGATCTGGTAGAGGTGCGAGGCCACGGTGCGGGCCGACAGGTGGAGCTGCTCCCGATGGCCCGGTTCGTCAGTCCCCGGGCGGCGAGGCGGGCGATGGTCAGCTGCTGGGGGGAGAGCAGGCGGGCCGCGGTGTCCTGCGCCGGTGCGGTGTCCGTGCCGCCGGCCGCCCGCAGCTCCGATGCCGCGCGTTCCGCGCGGGACGTGGCGCCCAGTGCACGGAAGAGGGTCTCGGCGGTGCCGAGCGGTTCGGGACTCCACCACGCGGCGTCGGCGCCGCAGCCAGGCCCCGTAACTCAGCTGGGTCATGGCGTGCAGCAGGGGCCACCGTCCGGCGTCGCCGTCGAGGGCCGCCCTGGTGGCGGGCCTCGGCCTCGTCGTCGGGGGCGAGCGCGGCCTCGGCGTACGCGAGGGTTCTGCGCAGGAAGGGTGCCCGCCCGGATCGGGTGGTGTGCGCGACCTGCTCGACGACCGCCTTGACGTCGTCCGTCTCCCCCGCGGGCAGGGCGGCTTCGACGAGGAAGGGCAGGCCCCAGAGCTGCTGGAAGGAGTACGGGGTCAGCAGTTCGGTGAACGACGAGCGCAGCTGTGTGTAGGCTCTCGGCGTAGCGTCCGGTGCCGGAGGCGGTCAGGACGCGGGTGAGGGTGGCGAGGTTGAGGTGCTGGCCCTGGCCGAGGTGGCGGGAGGCCTCTCGATCGCCACACGGCGCGTTCCAGGGCCTTGTCGTGCCGGCCCTGGAGGGCCTCGATGACGCCCTGCGCACCTACTGCCCTGGCGGCGTAGTTGCCGTGTCCGAGCCCGGCACCGATCGTCCGGGCCTCGGTCGCCAGGGCGTGCGCGGTGTCCCACGGGGAACCGAGCCAGATCTCGCCCAGGGCCCTGGCTTCGAGGATGTGCGGCAGCCGTCCTCGGCGGCCTTCGGCGCGCGCGGCCGCTCCGCGTCGCCGAGGAGCTCCGCGGCGCGTTCGAAGTCACCGGTGAGATGGGCGACCTGACCGAGGAAGAGGTACTCGTCGGGGCCGGCCGGCTCCGTGACCCGCAGGGGGACGTGGCTGATGGAGAGGGGGTCGGTCAGCGCGAGGGTGACGAGTTCGCGGCTGCGCCAGGGCGGGGTCCGCAGGTCCGTGAGGGTGCGCACGACCGACTGGCGTGCGGTGGCGTCGGTCTGCTGCCACCAGCAGCGGCCCGCGGCGGTGTGCAGCAGCTTCTGGGCGAGGTCGGGGTGGGTGCCGGCCACGGCCCGGGCCGCCGCGCACAGCTGGCCGATCCGCTCGCGGCCCACCGGCACGTTGCCCGGCACGAGGTCGTGCAGCCACAGGAGCATGGCGCGGCCGAGATCGCCGAGTTCGGCCGGGTCGATGCCGCGCGCGTACTGGCGGCCGAGGTCGGCCAGGCCGTGGTGGCAGGCCAGTTCGGCGGCGCGCAGCAGCCGGGTCGCCCGCCGCTCGGGGTCCGGGGACAGCCGGGCGGCGCACTCCAGCGCGGCCAGGGCGGCCAGCGGACCGGTGCCGGGCCCTGACCCGTCGGCCAGTGACTCCAGGTCGGCCAGTGACTCCAGGCGTACGGCGATGTCCTCGTCGGCGCCGGTCGCGCAGTGGGCGGCGTGCCAGGCGGCGCCCGCCGGGTCCGTGACGCTCTGCCGGAGCGCCGCGTGGGCGGCCATGCGCCGTGCCGCGGGTTCCCGCCGCAACGCGGCGGCGCGGAGCAGTGGTTGGGGAAGCTCAGGTGGTGGTCGTCCGTGGTGACGAGGCCGTGCGCGACGGCCTCGGCCAGGCCCGCGCGCGCGTCGCGGGCACTGCCCAGCAGGCGCGTGCTCGCGGCCAGGATCTCCTCGACGGCCGGGGAGGTGCTCAGCGCGGCGGTGCACAGCACCCGGTGTCCCGTCTCGGTCAGCGCGTCGAGGTCGTCGGCGTACGCCTCGGCCAGCCGGGAGTCGCCGGGAGCAGGCCGAGCCCCGCCGCCTCTCCCAGGCCGCCGCCGCTCAGGGACAGTTCGGTGAGCGCGAGGGGGTTGCCCCCGGCGACGGCGAGGACCAGCTCCGCCTCCACGAGGGCGGCCGACGGGCCGCGGCGCCGCACGAGTTCGCGGGCCTGCAGGGGCGGAAAGGGGCCCAAGGACGGTGGTGTGCGCGTGCGGCGGCAGCCAGTCCGTGGGGGCGGCGCGCTCGGCGACGATCATGCCCAGCTGGGTCTCGCCGCACAGGCGGGTCATCGCGCGGAAGGTGTCGCGGCTGGCGTCGTCGAGGCGGTCCAGGTCGTCGACACGGAGGAGGGCGGTCCCCACGGTGGACGTCAGCAGGCGCAGCGCGGCCGCGCGAGATCCCGCGGGGCGGGTGCGGCGGGGTCCGCGCCGAAGGCGGCGTCGAGCGTGCCGCGTTCGCGGGGTGGCAGGTCGCCGGAGTGGGGCAGCAGGGGGTGCAGCAGACGGTGCAGCGCGGCGTGCGGCACCTGGCGTTCGGCGGGGGCCCAGGTCGTCGACAGGACGCAGATGTCCTGCCGGGTCGCCTCGTGTGCGGCGAAGCGCAGGACGGCGCTCTTCCCGATCCCGGGTGCGCCGCTCAGGTGCAGCAGTCTGCCCTTGTGGGGCAGCGCCGCGAGCAGGTCCTGCACCTGCTCCTGTTCGTGCTCACGGCCGATCAGCACGCCGTCGTCGGACCGCAGGTGCGCACCCATGTCGTCCTCTCCCGCCGGCCCGCCGGGTCCGCCCCACGTGCAGATGTGCCTGCCGGTCACACGTGTCCCGGCCTCCGTGTGTGGAGGTCGCACGCCGGCGAAGGACCGGCGGAACTTTAACATTCACGCAGGGCTGCCGACGGTCGGCTCGGAGGCCGTCAGGGGCGGCCGCGGCCGGGCGGGCGCTCTGCTCCGGTAGTGCCGCCGTCGGCCGCCGCGTAGAGGGCGAGGATGCTGACGGCCGGTCCGTCCTCCAGCCGGTGGAAGACCAGTCGACCGGCCGGCAGCGGCGTCCGTCGGGCAGTTCCACGACGAGGGGATTTTACGGCCTGGTGCGTGGGGCCGGGGAGTGCCGCCAGGTACCGCCACGGTGCCGGACCAGGATCTCGCCGACGTAGCAGCCGAAGGCGACCAGGGATTCGGCCATCTCGGGACGCCGGTGGCTCCGTCGCTGCGGAATCCGTCGACGATCTCCTCCATCAGTTCGATGCTGGCCGGGCTGTAGTCCAGGTCCGCGCCGCTGATGTCGGAGGCGGTCGCGACGACGTCGGCCGCCAGCCGGGACGCGCTGTCCGGCTCCGGCAGATACCTCAGATGCAGCTGCATGTCCGTCCTCGGAACGTTTCGTCGGTGCGTCGAGGCTAATCGCAGAACGCCGACGAGACGGGCTCTCGCAGATAAGTATTCGGTCACTGTCCAGGGCGCGGACGGCACACCTCGGTCCCTTCTCCCGACGGCCGGGATTCTTGCAGTCGTTGTACTCATGCGCGCCGTCGGCGCGATCTCGCGACCGTGCAGTAGCCGACCGCCGCACGCGTCGCGCGATGCGCAGAGGACCAGAGGAAAGGGTCATACCCATGGCGCGCCCTCGTGGATCTCGACACCGCGCTGGCGGTGGAGCAGGTCACACACCTCTTCCGGCAGCACTGGCTACAACGCCACCTCAGTGCCCCGGCTGACCGAGCGGCTGAGCATCGGAAGCGGCAGTCTGTACGCGGCGTTCGGATCCCGAGGAAGGTCTCTACGCGCAGGTGCTCGCCCGCTGCTGCGACGACCTCGTGGACCGTCTCACGGAGCATTTCGACTCACCGCGGACATCCGCGTCACCGTGCGCGACCTGCTGCTCGCCCTGGCCTCGGCCGACCTCGCCGCTCCCGAGCAGAGCTGCCTCGCTGGTCGGCGCGGCGACCGAGCGTACCGGCCACCCCGCCACGGTCGAGCGGGTGAGATCGGCCATGGCCGCGATGGAATCGGTGCTCGCCCACGCGCTGGAACGGGCTCAGCGGCGCGGCGAACTGCGCGCCGCCCACAGCCCGGTGGAGCTGGCCCGCTTCCTCACCACGTTCGTCCAGGGACTGCGCGTCATGGGCAGCGCGGGGGCGGACCGGTCCTTCCTGGAGGCCGCTGTGTCGCGTGAAGGCGCTGGACTGACGTACTCACTGACGTACTCACTGACCGTACTCACTGACGTACTCACCGGTGAACTGACTGACGTGTTCCGGGAGGGTCAGTCCGCCCTCGGCGGCAGGGACTCCGCCTTGGCCCACATCTGCGCGGCGTCGCGCACGCGCTCAGGGCGGTCAACAGCTCGGCGGCACGGACCCAGTTCTCGCCCGGGCCTCCGCCTCCTGCCCCTGCTCCAGCTGGGCGGACGCGAGGTGGTCGAGGACTCCGGCCCGGTTGTAGTCGTCGAGGAGTTCCTCGAAGAGCCGCAACGCCGTGCGGTAGCCGGTGATCGCGGCGTCGAGCCGACCGAGTCCCTGCTGGGCGCGGCCGATCGCGTCCCAGGCGCCCGCCTCGAACCGGCGGTCCCCCACCTGCCGCAGCAGCGGCAATGCCTCCTCGCAGGTGGCGATGGCCGCCTCGTACTCCCAGGTGGGCCAGGACCCAGCCCACGTTGCTGAGCGTGCTCGCGACCCCGTCCGACCGGCCGATCCCGCGGTAGATCTCCAGGGCCCGCCGCGGATGGAGCAGGGCCTCGGTGAAGCGGCCCTGCCGGATGCGGAAGAACCCGATCTCGCACTCGATACGGGCCCGCACCTCGGGCGGCAGCCGGTGCAGATCCGCGAGCATCGCGTCGATCGACGCCTCGACCTCCTCGGTGTGCCCGTCTCCAGCAGCGCACGTGTCAGGTTCGAGCGGCTGCGCACGGTGGCCACCGGGTCGTCGAGCGCGAGACCGGCTTCGAGCCCGACGCGCGCCGTCCCGATCTCCTCGGACCAGCGGCCCACCACTTCGTTGTAACCGATCCATTCCCGCGCGCAGTTGCCGCGCAGGCGCAGCAGCCGTGGATCGTCCAGGGACCGCACGGCGGGTCCCACGGCCGACTCCTCCTGGCGGAACCAGTGCAGCGCCTCGTCGCGGTCGGCGAGCACCACGTGCACGACACCGTCCAACGGCTGCTCCTCCGGTTCGGGGTCCAGATTGCGACACGTGGCGGTTGGCCGTGTGTGTGCGCGTTGTGGCGCAGGTAGTCCAGCAGGCGGGCCTGCGCGCCGAGGCGGTCGTCGTCCTCCTGGTCGGCCAGTTCGCCGCCGTAGGCGCGCACCAGGTCGTGCAGTACGTAGCGGCCGTCGGCGTCACGGGAGAGCAGGCTGGCCGCGGTCAGTTCGCGCAGGTGGCGCCGGGCCGGTGCCGGCTGCACCCGGCGAGCGTGGCGGCGGCCTCGGCGGACACGGCCGGGCCCGGATGCAGGGACACGTACCGGAAGAAGCGGGCCGTCCCGGCGGTGAGCGCCCGATAGGACCAGGAGAAGACGGTGCGCACGTCCACGCGCAGGTCGTCGGTGGCCAGGGCGTCGAGGCGGGGCCGGGTCCGCCGCAGTTCGCGCACCGCGAGGCGCAGCGGCATCCGCGGTTCGCTGCTGAGCTGCGCGCCGACCACGGCGACCGCGAGCGGCAGGAACCCGCACAGGGCGACCAGTTCGGCGGCGGCCTCGGGTTCCTCGCGGCAGCGCTCTTCGCCGATCCTGGCGACGAGCGCCGCGAGCGCCTCGTCCTGTCCCCACACGTCCAGGTTGATCGCCGCGGCGCCCTCGACGGCCACCAGGCCGGACAGCTGGTTGCGGAGGTGACGATGGTCAGGCATCCCGGGGACGTCGGCAGCAGCGGCCCGACCTGCTCCGGGTCCTTGGCGTTGTCCAGGACGGCGATCAGCCGCCGGTCCGCGGTCAGCTCCCGGAACAGCGCGCCGCGCCGGTCGACGCCGGAGGGGATGTCGCCGCTCGGCACCCCGAGCGCCCGCAGGAAGCCGCCGACGCGCCTCACCGGGGTCCAGGGGGTGTTCCGACGCCTCGAACCCGCGCAGGTTCACATACAACTGGCCGTCCGGGAAGCGGTCCGCCACCTGGTGCGCCCAGCGCACCGCGAGCGTCGTCTTGCCCACACCTGCCATGCCGCCGATCGCGGAGATGACGACGTGTCCGCCCTGGCCGGTGACGCGGTCGGTGAGGTCGTGGACCGTGGCGAGGGCCGCGTCGCGGCCGCGGAACTGGGCCAGGTCGGGCGGCAGTTGGCGGGGCACCACGGCCTGTGGCGCCCGTCGGGAGGGCCTCCCGCACCAGGCTGCTCCGCTCGTCCTCCTCCAGGCCGAGCGCGTCCATCAGCTCGGCGAGCGTCGACTGACGCGGCAGGCTGTGGCCCCGCTCCATGTCACTGATGGCGCGTTGGCTCACCCCGGACGCCTCGGCGAGGCCCTCGATCGTCAGCAGCGAACGCTGCCGTGCCCGGCGCAGCAGCCGGCCGAACGTCCCCTTGTCCATCCCCACTCCGAGCCGGGCCGCACGACGGCGCCCGTGCCGATCCGTGCCGATGGCCCGGGAAGGCCGTCAACGTAGCAGTTCTGGATTGAACATTCGCAGAGGTGTCTCACATGTCGAACGGGGTGCGCGGGATGCACGGGGTGCGCGGGGTGCGCGGGTCGCAAGGCTTGTGCGGGGCGCACCGCGCACACCTCGGTGAACCCTCACACGTCCGGCGTCGTTCACACAGAGCGGGCTGCTCCCGCACACCGACGACCTGAGGGGTTCTGGTGCACGATCTGGCGGACTCGATCGAATCGATGGAACAGCTCTCCGTGGCCTGGCGTGCCATGGTGCTCGACCGGGACGGACGCGGACGTCCGCGATCTGCCCGGCATCGCCGTCCGCTGGGCGGACTGCCGCTTCGCCTTCTGGAACTGCCTCACGCTGACCGAGGTCGGCGTGGGGTCCGACCTCCTGCGACAGAGGCTCGACGAGGCGGCCGGGATCATGCGGTCGAAGGAGCACCCGGGCTTCCTGTGGGTCTTCGACGACCTCGTCCGGGACGACGCCCGGGCCGGGCTCGACGCGGCGGCCGGACAGGCAGGTCTCGAACACGCCTTCCCCGGCACCGGGATGGCCGGGGACTTCCTGCCCGTTCCCGAACCGGCCCACACCCGAGCTGGACTTCGTACGGGTGACGACCGACGCACACCTGCTGGCCTTCGCCGACATCAACGCGCGTGCCTACGGGTTCCCTCGTCGAGGACGGCCGCGACGGCCTGGCCGGCTCCGCGCTGTGGCGCGACCGGGTGCACGCCTACCTGGGGCTGCGGGACGGCGTGCCGGTGACCGTGCCGGCGCGGTGGAGGCCGAGGGCGCCTGTTCGTCGCGCTCGTCGCCACGGATCCGGCCTGGGAACGCCGCGGTTACGGCGAGGCGGTCACCCGCAAGGCACTGCACGAGGGCGCCCGCGCCACCGGGCTGACCCGGGCGACGCTGCACGCGACCGCCGCCGGGGCTCCGGTGTACCCGCGGATCGGCTTCGTGCCGAACTCGCCGATGCGTTTCTACGCGCTCAGGACTGACGCGCTGAGGGACTGACGCCGACGGCGGGACGGCCGATGCCGGGTCCCTGACGACTCGGCACGGCCGGGGGCGGGGGCCGGTACGCGGCTACGGGGTCGTGGCGAGCACCCGGTAGCTGCGGAACCCGGTAGCGACCTCGGTGCCGCTCTGCTGCAGGCCGTCCAGCCGCAGGACGGCGTCGGTGTAGGGGAGTCGGGCACCCCGGGGCGCAGTCGGCCTTGTAGTAGACGTCCATGTACTGGGTGAGCGAGTAGTTCTGCACCGAGTACATGGCCTGCGGCAGGGTGTGGCACTCGTAGTCCGCGGGGTCGCGCGCACTTCCGTGCCGGTGAAGTCGTGGTTCGTGTAGAAGGTGATCCCTCCGAACTCGGCGGCCGCGGCGGGCTGGGCCAGGCCGACGCCGGCGAACTACGGCCGCTCCCGACGTCGCCGCCGCCACGGCCACGAGTCCGCGCTTCCACGGTGTGCGCATGTCGTTCTCCCTGTCGATGTCTCGATGTGTCGATATACGGATGTGCGGATGCACGAATGTGCCGGGCCGGTCGTCGACCGTGACACATGTGTTGCGTACACCCACACACTTGCGCATTCAACGAAAACTGGGAAGCGGTGTTCCGGTCATTCCTGGTCCCGCCGCACACCGAGCCCCCGACCCGGCCGGCAGCATCGCCCTGCGGGTGAAAGCGGAGCCCTTCGCGGTCGCCGCGACCGGCACGAGCGTCATGTACCAACCACTCGGCGAGGACAGGCCCGTCGTGCTGAGCGAGGGCTACAAGGGCGATGCGATCGAGCTGACGCTGATCCTCAAGCGTGAGCCCCCACGCGAGGGGTGCTTTACAGCTCTCTGAGGCCCGGCTTCGCTTAGTCCATGACACCTGTCTGGCTTGGCATGCCCTTACCGTTGGCATCTGCCGTTGTTGCTGCTGCAGTGGCGCTGGTGTGGCGCTCCTGGGGCCGCCAATCAGTACGGGTTCGACAAGAAGTTCCAGCAACGCAAGCTGGACAGTGAGTATGCCTATGAGCAGCAGAAGGAACTTCGGAATCGGATCGCTCTGTACAAGGGATTACTCGCTTGAGACCGGTGGCCAGATGAGGAGCAGGTTGTGGAACCTCTTCCAACACGAAGGGCATGGATGGCTCCGTATGAGCCAGGGCGAGCATTCGGTTATTACATAAGGTCGTTCTCCTACCGCATTCTGTGCTTGGTGGCATCCTCACGCCTCATCGAACGCCAGGCCTTCTACGTGGACAGTGTGGTAGCGACGAGGCAGGATCGGCGCCTCCTCGAGGCAATGAAGCTGGGCATTGACGCGCTGTGGACCAAAGCGGACCTGTTCAGCGGACTTCCTTACGACGGCGGGGTCGCGGCCGGCCACTTCTTGCGTGACCACCTCACAGATCTGGCTGACGCAATGTACGACGACGGACGCCTGATATCGCTCAGTGAGTTCGAGTCCCGCCTTGCGCGAGACAGGGAAGCCTATGACGTGGTCTTCAGATTCCTCGACGGGCTCAAACGTGAAGAGGGCGGAAGGTACAGGTTCGACCGCCTCGTCGTCGTTCAGTTAAATCTACTGGCCACTCTCAATCGCTTCGGCTACGAATACCAGCAAGTTCCAGTAGAGGCGTTCCGGGTTGCAGCAAACCAGTGCGAGCACCCAATCGTTCTCCGCAATCTCTGCTTCATGGTGCGCCGATACCGCCTTGAGGACGAACCCGGTTACAAAGAGCTCATTGTGGCGGCTGAAGCCCTCGGACCAAGGGTGGATCCAGAAGACTGAGGCACGATGTGGCTCCGTCCGAACCAGGTGACGCCGTTCCACAGGAACCACCAGTCGTCCCTGTCAGAAGCAGCCGCGATAACCACTGCGTGCGACTGCAGCAGACAACGGCGCCTTCGATCTCGATGACGGACGGCCCCGGTCTGATGCGCCGAAGGCGACGACGAGAGTGCGCGAACGAAGCGCGGCGCTTCGCCTCCAGAACTGTCGGCATGGGTGCCGTCACAGGAGTGACGGTGTCCGGCAAGCGCCCCTGGCGCGCGCTGTGCTCCCGCGCAGAGGGCCCCATGTGGGCGAAGTGACCTGCCGGGTGGGCCGGCCTGCTTTCTACGGTGAGCCTGCGACTCGATGCTGGAGGACCCATGAGGGTGCTCTGGGCACTGCTTGCGATGCTGTTCGGCGGGCTTGCTCTTGCGGGCATCAGCACGCGATCAAGGCAGCTGACACTGTGAGTCCGTGGGTGACATCGTCATGACGGCGTTCTTCGCCGCCCTGGCATGGATCTTTGTCGGGCATGCGAAGCGGGCAGCAGCCAAGTCACGCGAGGACGTCACCTCGAACTGAGCGCGCACCGCGCGGCGTTGATCACGTTGTGTGCGTCGGCGCCGTACACGGCGGACTCCCGCGGGGTGTTCCGACCTTCGTGTACAGAGCGACACTGTCGGCGTCGTCAGCCAGAGTTCGGCGTGCCAGTCCTCCGCGATGACGAGGCGGTCGTCCAGGACCCAGAAGCCGTTCGCCGGGGCGATCTTGACGGAGGCGGAGAAGGGCACGATGCCGAGCTCCACCGTGTCCAGGCCGATGACCCCGGCGAGCCGGTCCAGCTGCGTGGCGAGTACCGCGGGCGGGCAGATCAGGGAGCGCAGGGCCGCTTCCCAGAGGATGACGCGGAAGCGGTGGCCCGCCTGGAACAGCCATTCTTGGCGCTGCGCGCGGGCCCGCACGGCTTCCTCGATGTCGCGGGTGGACCCGTGCAGGTCTGCGCGTACCGGGCGAAGACGTGCCGGGCGTAGTCGGCGTTCTGGAGCATGCCGGGTACCACGGCCTCTTCCCAGGCGTGGATGACGCGGGCCCGGTCGACTTCGGCGTTCCAGCGTTCCTGCACGGGCCGGTGCCCGTTCGCCAGCTGGCGCCGCCATGACTGGATCTGGGTCTCGAACCCGGCCAGACGCGCGGCGAGTTCACCGAACGCGTCGGGCCACCCGATGGCGTCCAAAAGCGCGCGCAGGTCGTGCGCGCGTGGCGGTCTGCTTGCCGCCCTCCAGCTTGTAGATCTTGGAGTGCGGCCAGCCGAGCAGGCCGGCCAGCTGTGGACCGGTGAGCCTTCCGTCAGGACGCCCGATCCTCAGTTCCCGCAGCCGCACGCCGAGCGCTGCGAGCCTTCTGATAGTCCGTGCTCACCGGTCACTCTCGCTGGGTCACTCGGTCGCGGCCACCTGTGCCGCGAAGTACTCGTACGGGACGGCGTGATGCACCGCGGTGTCACGCGCCATGAGTACCGCACCACTTCGGCGGGCTCTGTGATGGTCTCGACGCCGGTCAGGCGGTCGTCGTCGTCGAAGTGCAGGACGGCGACGAGCCGGGAGTCGAAGATCAGAAGTCCTCTTCGATCAAGTTGATCCGCTGTGCGTCGCTGCGCCACAGACACCCGACGTCCTCACCCGAGGCGGCGTTGCACGTGGCGTAGCCGAGGAGGAAGCGCTGCCCGTCGGTGGGCGGTTGGTCGACGACGCGCACTCGGCCGACGCGTTTGCCCGCCTCGGTCTGGCGTTTGATGTTCTGGTTCCAGGCGCTGTCCAGGTCCCAGGTCTACCTGACCCGTCTCAGGAAACGGTCGAAATCAGGTCCTCGCGGTCCGAGGCGTAGCCGCGCCGCGTCTCCAGATGCCAGGCCGTGTGCTCGAACGTCTCGAAGAGGCGGCCGAACTCCTCCGGCGTGATCATCTCTGGCAAGCGGTGCATCTCCTTCGGTGCCCAGTTGACGAGCAGTTGGCGCGGGACGACGACGGCGGTATCCCCGGCACCGAAGTGCTGAAGCTGCGGCCGTGTCGTCGGGGTCGGTGAGCGGCCTGCCCTGGACGACGGTCTCGCGCGAGTCCAGGTCCTCATGCAGTGCCGGGCATCCGCCGTTCTTGCTGTCGGTGCCCGTGAAGCGCAGTCGCCTCATGATCGTGTCCTTTCAAGGGGCGTTGATCAAACCAGGATGGCTGCGCCCCGGACCCTGCACCACAGGCTCTCTGGTCATGGCCACACGCACCAAGCCGCAGGACACCGATCGATCCCGACATGTCGTTGGAGTCTCCTCGCGCCCGCGCTCAGCGCAGAGCAGGCATCGTTGCCCCCCTCCCTTGGAGTTGACCGGGCGTCACCTCAACTCGGACTCGTGGTGCTCGGGAGCGTCCGCGCGGATGTGGCCATACGGCTGGCAGACGTGATCGGCGAGGGGGCCGTGAACGTGAGCACTGAGTGGAGCGCCGGCGCCCTGGTCGTCGACACCGAGACGGAGCAAGACGGGCCGAGGTGATGGGCAGCGTCGGCCCGGCGTACGTCCAGCTGAGGCAGCCCGGACCGGCGGCCGGGAGTGGGATGCCGATCCGCACCGCATCCGTCCGGCCGACGAAGCGGAAGAGCTGAAAGCAGGTCCTATCGAACGCAGTCTGATCGCCTAACGGAGCAGCGCATGAAAGCCACCGTCTTTCCCGACCCGAAGCGCCTGACCGGCGACCAACTGCGTGGCTGGGCCTGCGCGCTGTGCGGCGCGCGGCTGTACGCCGCGACCGGCCGCTGAGCCTGGTCCCCGATCCGTACACCAGCGAGTACGTCGAACTCTGGGCCTGCGCGCCGCGCTGCCCGGGGCGGTGGACGCGATGAGCACGCAGACCTGCCGCGAGTGCCACCGGTCCACCAGCGAGCCGGTGGCGGTCGCCCTGGAACACGTGGCGTCCGGCCCCGGGCATATCGTCTACCTGTGCGCCGTCTGCCAGTTCGCGCTCGGACTCGTCCCGCTGGACGAGCACCCCGCGGACTCGCTCGGCTTCCCTGCTCTCCATGGACGGCGTCCCGAGACCGAGCGACAGCGGGGATGACATCGCCTCCCCGGCAAGCCCGCTGCCGCTCCCTGAGAGCTCGTAACACGATCACGACCCGGGCTCTTGAGGCGCGTCCACGCACGCGCGGGCCGTTGGCGGTGCGCGCCCCGAGGACGGGATTTCCTTCGGGGCGCGCGGCAGGGGTTCCGGTTCAGGCGTTGTAGCCGCCGTGGGCGTCAGCACCGCGCCCGTGACGTACGACGCGGAAGGAGCTCGCCAAGAAGGCGATCGCCGCGGCGATTTCTTCGAGGGTGACAGGCGTTGCAGGGACAGCGTGCTGACCAGGGTCTTGAGGTCTCGGGGTTCGTCTCCATGCCGCCGTCCATCAGTCCGGCCTCCACGACGTTGGCCGTGATGTCCCGGGGCCCGAGGTCCCTTGCGACCCCCAGGGTGTACCTCGAGATCCCTGCCTTGGTCGCCGCGTAGTCGGCAGCTCCCGGAGTACCGACCCGGGAGCCCAGTCCGGAACTCACCGTGATGATGCGGCCGCCCGCGCGCAGCGCTCGGGATGCGGCGGATGATCGCGATCACGCCGAGGTAGTTGGTGGCGTGCATCCGGTCCAGTGCGGCGGTGTCGGCGTCCGGGTCGTCCACTGTGCCAGCCGCGGAGATCGCCGCGTTGTTGACGAGGATGTCAGAGCCGCCGAAGTGCGCCACCACGTCGTCGATCAGCGCCGGCGCCTGACTCGTGTCCGCCTGGTCGGACTTGAAGGCGACGGCCTTCGCTCCCTTGCCGCACACCTCGTCGACGACAGCCTGCGCCTGCTTCTCGGAGCTGACGTAGGTGAAGGCGACGTCGGCGCCCTGTTCGGCCAGCAGTCGTACGGTCGCGGCTCCCAGTCCGCGCGACCCTCCGGTGACCAGGGCGACCTTGCCCGTGAGTGCCTTGCTCATTCTTCTCACCTCGTTGATTGACCGTTCCGGCAGTCGCAACGCTAATTGTTACGACAGTCTGTTGCAACCTTCTTTGTTACGACTGGATCCTGTCGTAACATGAAGCGTTGCGGCCGAGAGAGAGGAGTTCATGAGCGCCAACAGCAGGTTGACCATTGCCGCCCACGCGCTGGCCTGGATCGGTCTCTACCAGCGCCAGGGCGCATGAGGTCGCCACCTCCGAGCAGATCGCGACCAGCGCGAACACCAGCCCGGTGGTGATCAGGCGGCTGCTTGGCGACTTGCGCAGGGCCGGGCTCGTGAAGTCCCGGCGGGGTGTGGGCGCGGGCTGGTCGCTGGCGCGCGAGCTGGGGTCGATGACCCTGCTCGACGTGTACGAGGCAGTGGAACCCGGCCCGCTGTTCGCAATGCACCGCACCACCCCGGACCAGGAATGCGTGGTGGGTTACGGCATCCAGCCCGCGATGCAGGGCGTCTACGAGGGTATCGAGGAGACCCTGAGACACGAGCTGGCCCGCGTCACGCTCGAGAACGTACTCGGGACGTGCTCGCGGCACCTCGCTAGTGCTGTGTGGGGCGGCTGGATGGGCGGTGACGTCGGTTCCGACCGCTGGAGGTGTGGTGGCTGAGCCTGTGCGGATACGCAGACTCACCGATCAGGAAGGGCCGAAACTGCAGCAGATCGTGCGCCGGGGACGTACCGGGTCTGTGCACTACTGACGGGCGATGATGCTGCCGGCCTCGGCCGGCGGGAACTGCCTCCCGGCGATCGCGGATCTGGGGCTTGGAAAGAGGCTTTGACGCGCGGTTCGCTGATCGCCGATGTTGAGCCGGACGTCCGCAGCGAGCACTCACGAACCGCCGCGTCGGCGACGGCTACACCACGGCGAGGGAGTTGTGGATGCTTGTTGTGTCGGCCGCTTCGGGCGCTTTCGACCGACTGGTCATCGACCAGCTGCTGGCGCGCGGCCATAATTCGGACCTGCGCGAACAGGCGGCCGTGGAACGCAGCAGACGAACGCAACGGCCCGCCGGATCGCCGAGTTGGGACTTGCCGAGGGCCCGGCGGCCGAAGTGGCCCGTCTGCGCGCCCTGGCCCTGGTGGTGGTGACTGAACTGGCCGTGGCCCAGGACAGATTGAGCGCACATCACGCGCAACTGGCTGAAGATGTCCCCGGGAGGAGGAGGCCCACAGTGGATGTGCCCGGGATGCTCGTGCCGCAGCCGTCCGCGTTCTGAGGGGTGAGGAGGAGGGCTTCGATTCATCCACAGGGACATCCGTTCCCCATTGAGCTTCCCTACCGTACTGCCCACATGATCTCGAGCACGGGGTGTCCATGGATGAGCGGTTGCCGGACCTCACGCTGGAAGAGGCGCAGGATGCGATCGATGTCCTGGGCTGGTTCGGCGAGGGCGATGACGAGTGGGCGGACGCTGCACGGTGCCTCGCGAGCGAGCTGGCCGCGCGCGTGCCGTCACGGGATCGCCACCCGTTCGAGTGACGGCTGGAGCGGGCCTGACGGTGACCATGCTCCGGGCCCTACGGTCGCAGGGCGCCCGGCGGAACGGGGCCGCGAACCACTTGCAGTAGGCGTACTGCCTCTCGGAGCGCCATCGGCAAGCAGTGGGCCCTGCCTTCCAGACTGGTCCGCAGTCCGCCGGGCGCATGCCGCCGCGGGACGCTACCGAGGATCCAGTGCATGCCGGGCCCGCAGGATGATCCGGTGCGCGTCGGCCCCGTAGACCGCCGACTCGGTGAGGGTGTCCCACACCTTCTCGTAGGACGCCACGGCGTCCGGGGTGTCGAGCCACAGTTCGGCGTGCCAGTCCTCGACCACCACGAGGCGGTCGTCGTAGAGCCAGAAGCCGTTCCCCGGCGGGATCTTGAGTGAGGACGTGAGCGGGACGATCCCGAGCCGCATCGTGTCCAGGCCGACGATCCCCGCGAGCCGGTCCAGCTGGAGCGCGAGCGCCTGCGGCGTGCAGATCGGTGCGTACAGCGCCGCCTCCCACAGGACGACGTGGTACTGCTTCGTCCCGGAGTAGAGCCACTTCTGGAGTTCGATGCGTGCCCGCACCGCCTCTTCGATGTCCGGGCGTGCGTCCCACAGTTCGGTGTACCGGGTGAACATGGCGCGGGCGTACTCCGGGGTCTGGAGCACGCCGACGATCGCGGAGTTCTCCCACATCCGGAAGGCGGAGGTGCGCTCGTGCTCCGCGAGCAAGGTCTCCTGTACCGGGCGGTGCCCCTGTGCGAGCTGGCGCCGCCATGAGCGGGTGAGCGACTCGAAGCCGGCGAGCTGCGCGTGCAGTCCCTCGATGGCACTCTCGTGGCCGGTGGCCCGCGCCCATGCGGTGAGGTCCTCGGGTGTGGCGGTCTGCTTGCCGTTCTCCAGCTTGGAGACCTTGGACTTGTTCCAGCCGGTGCGCCCGGCGAGCTGTTCTCCGGTGAGTCGGCCCTCGGGGCAGTGCAGTCTCAGTTCTCGAAGGCGTACCCCGAGGGCCGTTCGGGCTTGCTGGAAATCCGTACTCACCTAGTGCACCTATTCAGACTGGTCGCCTCCGGCGTACTTCGCCGCGGCGTACTCGTACGGGACGGCGTGGTTCCACGCCGCATCCCGGGCCATCGAGTACCGCACCACCTGGGCGGGCTCGGTGATCAGTTCCACGTCGGTCAGGTCGTCCGACGCCGTGAGTTGAGCCGTGCCACGAGACGCGAGTCGAAGATCCAGAAGTCCTCGCGCGGCAGCCGGAGCCGTTCGGCATCGGCCCGCGTCAGGCTCTTGATGTTCTCGCCCAACTCGCTGTTGCGCCGGGCGTTGTCGAGCAGGTAGAGCTGCCCGACCGTCGGGGGATCGTCAAGGACCCGGACCCGGCCGATGGTCTTGCCCTGCTCGATCTGCGGGCGGATGAGCGCGCAGTACGGATCGTCGGGATCCCAGGTCGCCGACCCGGTGGCGAGGAACTCGCGGAAGGTCTCCGTGGCGTCGTCGCTCGCGTAGCGCCGCCTGCTCTCAAGACGCCAGGCCGAATGCTCGAAGGTCCGGAACAGATCCTCGAATTCGTCCAGGCCGATGATGCGGGGCACGCGCTCCAGCTCCTTGGGTGCGAAGTCGACGACGACGTGCCGGGGGATGACCACGGCGACTTCGCCGGCGGACAGGTGCTCCAGCTGGCCGATGTCGCCGGGGTCGGTGAGAGGCGGTCCGTGGAAGATCACATCTCCTGTGTCGAGGTCCTCGTGGACGGTCGGGCATCCGGTGCCGCCGCTTCCTGTGCCGTTGCAGCGCAGTCGTCGCGCCATGATCTCCCCCTTCGTCGGGTTTGATCACAGCTTGGCGCCGGCGCGGGATCCGGGCCATGGGGCTTGGACACCTCTAGAAGAAACTTCGAGCACCTTCCGGATCCTGTCAAGAAACTCCGAGCAACTCCGGGGACGAGCGCGGTGGTTGATCTCTAGCGTCCCGGTCATGGCCACACCCGATGCACCGGTCCGCGCCCTGCAGAGCGGTGGAGCAGTTGCGAACAGCTCTGAGCGAGGCGGACATCGTGATCCCGTCCCTCGGGGTCGACGACACCTTTCCGCATCTGGATCTTGTGGAGTTGGGACGCATCCGTCCTGAGGTGGCCATACGACTGGCAGACGTGATCCGGCGAGGGGGCCGTGAACGTGAGCACTGCGTGGAGCGCCGGCGCCCTGGTCGTCGACACCGAGACGGGCAAGACGGGCCGGCGATGGGCAGCGTCGGCCGTACGTCCAGCTGAGGCAGCCCGGACCGGCGGCCGGGAGTGGGATGCCGACCCGGACCGGATCCGGCCGGCCGACGACGCCGAACAACTGCGGGCGGGGCTCATCGAACGCAGCCTGATCGCGTAGGGAGCGGCGCATGAAGACCACCGTCTTTCCCGATCCGGCGCGCCTGACCGGCGACCAGCTGCGCGGTTGGGCCTGCGCGCTGTGCGGCGCGCGGCTGTACCGGGACCGGTCCTTGGGCCTGGTCCCCGATCCGTACACCAGCGAGTACGTCGAACTCTGGGCCTGCGCGCCGCGCTGCTCGGGACGGCGGGCGCGATGAGCACGCAGATCTGCCGCGAGTGCCGCCGGACCACCAGCGAGCCGGTGGCGGTCGCCCTGGAGCACGTCGGCGTCCGGCGGGCACATCGATCTACCTCTGCCCCGTCTGCCAGTTCGCCCTGGGGCTCATCCCGCTGGACGACCATCCGGCCGGCTCGCTCGGCTTCCCGCGCTACGTGGACGGCACCCCGAGACCGAGCGGCAGTGGGGGACGGCGTCGCCTCCCGGCAGGGGCCCGCTGCCGCTCCCTGAACGCCCGCTCGGCCGTGCCGCCCGGATCGGACGGGCGGAGCGGGGCCATGATCCCAACCGGAAGGGAATCACCGTGACTGTCTTGGCCGAACGACCGTTCGCCACCGCGAGCCGGGACCCGCGCGAACTGCTCAACGCGGTCCGCCCGTTCGTGAAGGAGTGCACCTGCAGCGTGTTCGATGCCCCCGGCAGCGAGGGCGATCTGTGGGACCGTGAGGTCGCGCTGCTGATGCGCGACAACCTGCTGACCCGGCTGTGGGCGGAGGAGATCCTGGGCAACGCGGTGATGTACCTGATCACCGCGATGGAACGGCGACCTCCACCTCGGCATCGGCATCGGCATCGGCATCGGCATCGGCATCGGCATCGGACATCGGCATCGGCAAGATCGCGAACATGGGGGTGCACCAGATCATCCTGGACAGCCCGGTGTTCTTCGCGATCTGCCGCGTCTGCAACGGCGGGGCATACAAGCACCACGCACCGCTCGTGCGGCGCCGCACCGACGGCCTGGTGCAGCGCACCGTGGACGTGATCCGGGGCCAGGGCTTCAGCGAGCGCGGACCTGTATGGGCCTCGGACGGCACCAACTGCTCGCCGTGCGACGACCTCAGAGTGCCTGACAGTCACTGATCAGCTTAGCGAACGCCCGCCCCAGTTTCCCCCGAGCGCGGGCGTCTCTCTCACCGCAAAGGACCGCAGTGCCCGCAGAACACGGCATCGCCGCCGAGACCGAACTACTGGGACGCCTACGCGGAATCCGCCTTCAAGGGCGACATGGAGCCGGTGTTCCACTGGACGCAGTACGCCGGGCACGGCCCCGGCGAACTGCTCGGGGAGCCGGCCCGCGTCCTGGAGATCGGAGGTGCGGCACCGGCCGCGCCTGGCCACGCTCGCCGGGCGCGGCATCGCGGCCCGCGGCATCGACCTCTCCCGGTCATGGTCAAGAAGACCGGCGAGCGGTGGGCCGTACACGGGAGCCGAGTTCGTGTGCGGCGAGGTACTCGACTTCCTGCGCCACGACACCCGTAGGTACGACGCGGTAGTACTCGATTTTCGGCGCGGCCTGGTTCACCGACCGTCGCGGCTCTTCCCGCTGGTACGTGAGCGCCTGACGCCCGGCGGGGTGTTCGTCTTCAGCCAGCCCCCGGCGATCCCCGGCGCGTACGGCCCGCAGGGCATGTACAAGGGAGGCTTCGCCGGGAAGGCGATGTTCACCTACCGCTACAGCTACCAGCCCGCGGTGTGGGAACGGCACCTGACCCGCGCCGGTTTCACCAGCGCCGAGGCCCGGGTGATCGACGCACCCCTCGCCGGGTACATCGGGACCCTGCTGGTCAGGGCTGCCGCCGACTGACCCTCCTGCATCCGGCCCGCCCCAAGACCTTCCCTCTGTGGAGTCCGGAGCGGGCCAAGGTGCGTAGCCGCAAATCCCCCGTGCATTCCGGTCACACGGGGCGCGAAGGGAGTGCCGCAGATACTTACGCACGGGCCCTCCCCGGTGCTGGGCACAGCGAGTTGACTCCGGCATGTGCAGTCGCCCTGGGTGTCTGTGCAGGGTGGCCGGTGCGTCTCCCCGGGCCGGCCACCCGCCAGAAGCACGCTCCGTACCGGGATGAATCGATGCGCCGGGTCGGTCATCGGCCACGACACATGTGATGTGTGATGTGCACGCCCATGGACTTGAGCATGGTCCCGCCGCACACCGGGTGTCACGCCGCCTCGCCCGTGGAGCCGGCCCGCTGCCGCGCACCGTCGCGGCGTTCGTCGCGGGTCATGCCTCCCCAGACGCCGTAGGTCTCCCCGCGGGCCAGGGCGGTGTCCGCGCAGATGTCGACGACCTCGCAGCGCGCGCAGATGCGCCGGGCGCGCTCCTCCCGCTCGCGACGGGCCCGGCCGCTCTCCCCCGTCGGGGAGAAGAAGGTGGTGCTGGGCAGGCCGCGCGCTGCTGCCACTGCCAGTCGCTCAGCAGGGGGCGCAGGTTCTTCCGCATGGTGTTCTTCTCTCTTCCTCTGTCTGCCACTGTCATCCGCTGTGTTCCGTTGTGGTCCGCTGTGGTCCGCTGTGGTCCGCTCACTGTCTTGTGCTGTCGCTTCACTCGACCCGCTGGACGAGCTCGTCCCAGTCCACGCCGTCCAGTTCGGTGCCGCGCGGCACCATCTCGTAGGTCCTGGCCAGCCAGTTCGCGACCGGCTCGGCGTCGAACTCGATCAGCGCGGTGTGGCCGCTGCCCAGGCGGACGCAGAGCGAGGTGAGGTCGCCGTCGTCGTCGTGGACCGGCCACAGCCGGACGTCGCCCTCGCCCACGTGGTCGGCCAGTCCCTCGGCCATCAGGTCACGGGACAGGACCCAGCGCACCGGCTGCCGCCCGCCGGTCTCGAAGACCAGGGCGACGGCGAGCGGATCGGTGCTGTCGTACGACACCTCGCAGGTGCGCGGCAGGGCGAGGTCGTCGAACACCCAGTGCGCGATCTGCAGGGAGAGCTGGCACTTCTTCATGGTGGCCTCCTAGAGGGACCGGCCGGTCGGCCGCGGGACGGAGAGGGGTTCGTGCGCGTCAGTCGATGGCCCGGAGCGTGCCGGGATGGCGGCGGGCGGCGGCGAACGCCTCCACCACCGCGGTGGCCACGAGGACGAGGCCGCCGACGTCGGCCAGTTGCGCCAGGGACTCGAAGGGGAAGGCCGTCATGAACAGTCCGGCCGAGACGATGACCGCGTTCAACAGGTCGTCGTAGACGAAGACGTGGCTCACCGAGGACGAGGTGACCGAGACGGCCATGGTGAGTCCCCGCAGCAGCCAGCCGCAGCCCGTCCACACGCCGAGCAGGAACGCCGTGTCCGCCCAGCCGTGCCAGAGGGCGACGCCCAGCGCGAGCGCCGCGAGCCCTCCGGCGGCCAGCAGCCGGCGGACCGTCGCCGACGCCATCGAGTCGCGCACCGCGAGCAGTTGGAGTACTCCCTGCACGGCCATGTGCACCCCGAAGAGCGTTCCCGCTTCTTCCGGCGTCGGAACGGGCACGGTGATCAACACGCATCCCACCAGGGCGGACGAGAGTGATCCGGCGAGCATGGTGCGCCGCGTGAGGGCACCGCCCGGGCCTGCGACCACCCGGGCGCCGAAGCGGCGCACGGGGCGTCGGGCCTCGTCCCGCGGGATGTCCAGCTGCGCCATGTCCTGTTTCCGTTCGTCGACCACATGTGTGGGATCGTGGGCCGGAGGGGATCCCCGGTTCCATGTGCCTCATTCTGTGAGCGGCGCACATCAGGGTCTGTCGTGTGTTCCCTCGCCCTTGCTGGGGGCTCCCTCACCCGGTTGTAGGGTCTACCCCACGCCGTGGCCGCCGATTTCCGCACCGCGCACGTGCGACGCCGTCCTCTACGACACACCCGTTCCCGCTTACACACACGTGTTACGGTCGAAACACGAGCGAGGGACGGCATGGGCCGAAGGGCGTGCCGTCCCAGGCACCCCCGAGTGCCCCCGACTCCCCCGGCAAGGAGAACCATGCCTGTCACCGCCATTGATCCCAGGACCGCGCTGGTCGTCGTCGACCTCCAGCAGGGCATCGTCGAGCTGCCCCTCGCCCACCCGGTCGACCAAGTCCTCGCCCGGAACGCCGAGTTGCTCGCGGAGTTCCGCCGCCGCGGCCTGCCCGTCGTCCTCGTGAACGTCGCCGGCGGGCCTCCCGGACGCAACGATCTCGGGGCGAGCTTCCCCGCGCCGCCCCCGCAATGGACCGAGTTGGCGCCCCAGTTGGGCGCGGCCGAGGGCGACCACCTCGTGACGAAGCACGCCCGCAGCGCCTTCACCAACACGGGCCTGGACGAGTGGCTGCGCGGCCAGGGGGTCACCCAGATCGTCGTCACCGGCATCGCCACCAGCAGCGGTGTGGAGTCCACCGCCCGTGACGCCCACGAACAGGGCTACCACGTCACGGTCGCGACCGACGCCGTGACCGACACCGACGCCACCGCCCACGAGCACACCGTCGCCAGGATCTACCCGCGCATCGCGGAGACGGGCACCGTCAAGGACGTCCTGGCCGCGCTCGCGCACGCGAGCTGACACCCGCTCGCGGCGCCCCTCCGCGCGCCCCGGTCGCCCGCGCGGCGGCCGGGGCGCAGGCCTGCCCCTCCCCCAGGTCAGCCGGGCGTCCGCGCCACATGCGGGAGCGCGTCCGATCACACGTCCCGTCATATGTTTGTGGCACCACCGCAGGCTAGGATGCCGCCATGAGCCAACCACTGCGGGCGGTGCTCGGCGAGGACCAGCCGATCGTGCGCGAAGGAATCGCTGCCATTCTGCGCCGGGCCGGCATCGACGTGGTCGCGGCGGTCGACGACGCGGTGGACCTGGTCGCCGCCGCCCAGGAGCACCGGCCCGACGTGGTGATCACCGACATCCGGATGCCGCCGGACCTGGCGGACGACGGGCTGCGCGCCGGGCGGAAGATACGGGCCGCACGGCCGGAGACCGCCGTCATCGTCCTGTCCCAGTACCTCGACGCGTCGTACGCGCTCGATCTGGTCGGGGACGACCCGGGTGGCGTCGGCTATCTCCTGAAGGAGAAAGTGGCCAGCCCGCAGATCCTCATCGACGCCGTCGAGCGGGTCGTGGCCCGTGACTCGGCCCTCGACCCGGACGTGATCGCGGCGCTGCTGGGCCGCAAGCGTCCGGAGGACCCGCTGGCGGCGCTGACGCCCAAGGAGCGGGAGGTCCTGGCGCTGATGGCCGAGGGCCACTCCAACAAGGGCATCTCCGAGAAGCTGTTCGTGAGCGTCGCCGCCGTGGAGCGGCACGTGACCGGCATCTTCCTCAAGCTGGGACTCAGCCAGACCGCCACGGGCCAGCACCGGCGGGTGCTGGCCGTGCTGCGCTATCTGAAGCAGTGACGCGGGTGACGCAGGCCCGTGTGCGGCGGGCCTGCGTCAGGAGGCGGTGGGGCTGAACAGGCTCCGCAGATCCGCGTCGAAGAGTCTGTCCTTGGCGACGAAGGACTCGATTCCGGCCCGCTCCAACTCCTCGTGCGACCAGAGCGACTTGTCGGTGGACGTCAGCACGATCCGCGGCGGGTTCTGCTCCTCGGTGAGCTGACGGGCCACGGTCAGTCCGTCCGTGTCCGGCAGGTGGAGATCGAGCAGCAGCCCGTCGGGGCGGTGGTCGCGCACCGCGGCGAGGGCGGACGCGCCGTCCCGGGACTCCGCCACGACAGTCAGGCCCCGCGCCGTCAGCAGCATCGTGGCGACGCGGCGGAACCCGGGGTCGTCGTCGACGACGACGATGTTGATGCACATGCTCTCAGCATGCCCAACGGCCCGGCGGGCGGGCCATAGGGGGAGCCCTACGGTTTGTGTATCCCCCACGCAAGGTCAGCCCGTGTGCCGCGCCCACCTGCTGCGACGAGGGCGGGGCCCGTGCCGGGCCGGCGGCTCGGCACGGGGCCCCGCGCGGCGGTCAGCCCGTCGGCACCGTCAGCAGGATGTCGTGCGCGACGGGCTCCTCGGCCACCACGATCGTGGACGTCTGCGGCCGGTAACCGTCGGCGGAGGCGATCAGGACGTACTGTCCGGCGCCGGGGGCGTCCAGCGTGTACGAGCCCTCAGGCCTGGCGGCCGACCGGCCCAGCTCACTGCCGTCCACGGTGGTCAGGGTGACCTCGCCGGCCGGGACGAGATCGCTCCCGGTGACGCGGATGCGGCCGTGGACGGCGATGCCCGCGGGGACGTCGGCGGGGACGTCGGCGGGGACGTCGGGGGCGGTCCGGCCCGCCTCCGCCGCCTGCGCCAGACCGCTGGACGCGCGCAGCGGGACCTCCTTGATGAACAGGGTGACGAGCAGGGCGAGCAGGGCGATCGGAGCGACGTACAGGAAGACGTCGCCGATGCCGTGGCCGTAGGCGCCCTCCAGCCAGGTCCGGACGGGGGCGGGCAGCACGGCCAGGTCCGGCAGCCGGCCGCTGCCGGAGGCCGTCGCGGCCGTCGCCCTGTCCTGCGCGTCGAGTTGGGTGATGGTCTCGCGGGCGTAGTGGCCGATCCGGGTGGTGAGGACCGAGCCGAGCACGGAAACGCCCACCGCGCCGCCGAGGGAGCGGAAGAAGGTCACCGTGGAGGACGCGGCGCCGAGGTCGCCCGGGGAGACCTGGTTCTGGGTGCACAGCACGAGGTTCTGGAGCGTCATGCCGACTCCGAGACCCATCAGGGCCATGCAGAACGCTATGTACAGGTACGACGTGTCGTAGCGGAGCATGCCGAGGAGGGCCAGACCGGCCGAGAGCAGGACACCGCCCGCCAGCAGCCAGCCCTTCCACTTCCCGGTGCGGGTGATGATCCGTCCGGAGACGGTGGAGGAGACGAACAGGCCCGCGATGAACGGGATCGTCATGACGCCCGACATGGTCGGCGACGCGCCGCGGGCCAGCTGGAAGTACTGGCTGAAGAAGACGGTGCCCGCGAACAGGGCGATGCCGACGAACAGGGAGGCGACGGAGGCGAGGGCGATGGTGGGGTTGCGGAACAGCCGCAGCGGGATGACCGGCTCGCTCGCCTTCGTCTCGACGAACAGGAAGACCAGCGTCAGCAGGATCGACGCGCCCAGCAGGGTGTACGTCTGCCAGGACAGCCAGGCGTACTTGTCGTCGGCGAAGGTGACCCAGACCAGCAGGACGCAGACGGCCGCGGTGACGAAGAAGGAGCCGGCCCAGTCGACCTTGACCTGACGCCTGATCACGGGCAGGTCCAGGGTCCGCTGGAGCACGACCAGCGCGACGACGGCGAACGGGATGCCGACGAACAGGCACCAGCGCCAGCCGAGCCACGAGGTGTCGGTGATCACGCCGCCGAGCAGCGGGCCGCCGACGGTGGCGACGGCGAAGGTGGCACCCAGGTATCCCGAGTAGCGGCCGCGCTCGCGCGGGGAGATCATCGCGGCCAGCACGACCTGGGCGAGGGCGGACAGACCGCCGCCGCCGAGGCCCTGGACGACCCGGGCGCCGATCAGGGTGGCGGGGTTCTGGGCGAGACCGGCCTGCAGGGAGCCGAGGACGAAGACGACCAGCGACGACTGGACCAGGATCTTCTTGCTGAACTGGTCGGCGAGCTTGCCCCACAGCGGAGTCGAGGCGGTCACCGCCAGCAGGGACGCGGTGACGACCCAGGTGTAGGCGCTCTGTCCGCCGCCGAGGTCGCCGATGATCCGGGGCAGTGCGTTGGTGACGACGGTCGAGGAGAGGATGGCGCAGAACAGGCCGAGCAGCAGTCCCGACAGGGCGCGCATGATCTGCGCGTGGGTCATCGGCGGGTGGGCGGCACCTCCTTCGTGAGGGGCGTGCGCCCGCACACCTGTGTTCGGGGTGGTTGTCATGGGAGTGGTTCCTTACGTGGTGACAGCGCCGTCATTGCCTGAGGCAACTACGTTGTCGCGCGGGTGTCTTGGGGTGCACTTGGGTGTACTTGGGTGCACTTGGGTGTACTGGGGTGTACTGGGGTGTACTGGGGTGTACTGGGGTGTCGTCGGTCGGCCGTGCCGCGCGGTCAGCGCAGGAGGCGGCGGGACACGTTGGTCGTGACCAGGTCGAGGAGTTCCTCGCCGCGGCCGGACAGGACGGTGCGGATGGCGTAGAGGGTGAAGCCCTTGGCCTGCTCCACCGTGACCGCGGGCGGCACGGACAGTTCCTGACGTGCCGTCATGACCTCGACGAGGGCGGGCCCTTCGTGAGTGAAGGCGCCCTTGAGCGCGTCCTCCAGGTCACCGGGCCGCTCGACCCGGCGCGACCACAGGCCGACCGCGGCGGCGACCTCGGCGAGCCGCGGATTGTCCAGCTCCGTCGCGTAGTTGACGATGCCGGCGGCCTTCATCTCCAGCTCGACGAAGTTCAGGGAGCCGTTGTTGAAGACCACGATCTTGGCTGGCAGCCGGTTCTGCCGCAGCGTGAACAGTTCGCCGAGCAGCATGGTGAGCCCGCCGTCACCGGACAGCGAGACGACCTGGCGCCCCGGGTAGGCGGCCTGCGCGCCGACGGCGTGCGGCAGGGCGTTGGCCATCGTGCCGTGGTTGAACGAACCGATCAGCCGCCGCTGTCCGTTGAACGTCAGATAGCGGGCCGCCCACACCACCGGGGAGCCGACGTCCACGGTGAAGACGGCGTCGTCCGCGGCGAGGCGGTCGATGGTGCTCGCCACGAACTGCGGGTGGATCGGGGTGCGTTCGCGGTCGTTGACGGCGAGCGAGTCCAGTGACTTGCGGGTACGGGCGTAGTGGGCGAGGGCGTCGTCGAGGTGCCCGCGCCCGCTCTTGACGGACAGCAGCGGCAGCAGCGCGGGCAGGGTGTCGCGGACGCTGCCGACCAGCGGCAGGTCGACGTGGGTGCGGCGGCCGATCTGCTCGCCGCGGACGTCGAGCTGGATGACCTTCGCGTCCTGCGGATAGAACTGCCGGTAGGGGAAGTCGGTGCCCAGCATCAGCAGGGTGTCGGCCTCCTCGATCGCCTTGTAGCCGGAGGCGAAGCCGAGCAGGCCGGTCATGCCGACGTCGTACGGGTTGTCGTACTCGACGTACTCCTTGCCGCGCAGGGCGTGCACGACGGGTGCCTTGAGGGTCTCGGCGAGCCGGACCAGGTCGTCGTGGGCCCCGGCCGCGCCGGCGCCCGCCAGGATCGTCACCCGCCGCGCGTCGTTCAGCAGCGCGGCGGCCTTGCGCAGGGCCTCGTCGTCGGGGCGGACGACGGTGCGGGCCGGGCGCACCACCGTGGGGGCCAGGTCGCGGGGGGTCTTGCCGAGGAAGATCTCGCCGGGGACGACGACGACCGCCACTCCCCTGCGTTCGACGGCCGCGCGCATCGCCGTCTCCAGGATGCGGGGGCCGTGCTCGGGGCTGGTGACGACCTCGGCGTAGACGCTGCAGTCGGCGAACAGCTCCTGCGGGCGGGTCTCCTGGAAGTAGCCGGAGCCGATCTCGCTCCCCGGGATCTGGGCGGCGACGGCGAGCACCGGCACGCGGCTGCGCTGGGCGTCGAAGAGGCCGTTGATCAGGTGCAGGTTGCCCGGGCCGCAGCTGCCGACGCAGACGGTGAGGTCTCCGGTCAGTCCGGCCTCGGCCGCCGCCGCGAGGGCGGCGCTCTCCTCGTGCCGCACATGGACCCAGTCGACGTCCTCTTCCCGGCGGATGGCGTCCGTCAGGCCGTTGAGCGAGTCACCCGGCAGGCCGTACAGACGGCGCACGCCGGATGCCTTGAGCGAGGCGATGACGTGTTCGGCGAAGGTGGACATACGGAGGCCTTTCGTCGGTCGTGGGCGCTGCGCGGGCGGAGGGGGAACCGCTCGGGCGGAGGCGGCCCGAGCACAGGGACTCGCCTCGGTCGAGGAGCGCCCGACCAGTTTCGTCCGGCCGCCGCCGCGCACACATCCGTCGAATGACTGCGTGCCCGGAATCCGGGTGTTCTGCGTGTGTGAGTCGGACGACTGTCCGTGTCCGGCAACTTCGGCGTCTCTTTGCAGACGCAACGTCCTGCGCCGCCGGGGAAGGAACAGACAGTCCGGCGGACCGGCGGACCGGCCGCGGGGTTACGGAAGGCGCAGCAGTCCGATGACGCCGATGTGCAGGGTGCGGCCGAGCCGGGTGGCGAAGTCGACCTTCGTGTCCGCGAGTTCGGGGGTGCGCTGGGCCTCGGCGACGGCGTCCGACGGGTGGGCGAAGGGCCAGAGCCCGGCGGTGTACACGACGGTCAGGGAGACGAGCTCGCGGGCCGCGTCCGGGGTCAGCGCGGCGATGTGGCTCCGCACCAGACCGGCCAGCTCGTCCAGGAGCCGGACGTGGACGAGCTTGAACTCACGGACGGCCTCGGCAGAGATGTTCCGCTCCAGCTCGGGGCCGAGCGCGCTGAACAGGCCGCACAGCAGGGGCCGTCCGGCCAGGGACCGGGCCACGGTGTCGGTGACCGCGTCGGGAGCGGCGGGCCCGGCGGCGGCCAGGTCCGCGGACAGGTCCTCGATCCACTGCGCCAGGGACCGGTTGAGCAGTTCGAAGAAGACCGCTTCCCGGGTCTCGAAGTAGCGCACGACGTTGGTCTTCGACAGCCCGACCCGGCGGCTGAGCTCCCGCAGGCTGATCTCGCCGACCGTCATCTCGCCCAGGAGCTCTGTCGCCGCGTCGAGAATGGCTTGCTTGCGCAGCTCGCGCTGCTCGGCGCTGCGCGCACGCTGGAAGGCGGCCGGCCGCTCGTCCGTCATCGTCGTTTCCCCAGGGAACTGTCCCGCGGCCCGGGTCCGGCGCCGCCTGCGATCACCCTAAGCCCCGTCGTCACCGAGCCCCGCCGCCGCCGCTGCGGGCGGCGGCACGGCGCGGTCGGGGCGCCGCACGGCGGGTGCCCCACGGCGGGTGTCATACGGATTCGCTGACGGCCCGCCATTCGGCGTCCTGCGCGGCGAGCCGTTCGGCCATGGCGTCGGCGGCGGCGACGGCGTCCTTGCCCAGGAGGAGGCGCAGGGGCGGCCGGTCGTTCTCGGCGATGTCGAGCAGGACCTGGGAGATGCGGGCCGGGTCGCCGGGCTGCTGTCCGTGCGCGCCGCGGATGCCCTCGACGGCGCCCCCGACCACCGCCTCGTAGGGGGCGCTGACCGGCGGGGTGGCCATGGAGGAACCGGCCCACTCGGTGCGCATGCCGCCCGGCTCGACGACGGTGACCTTGATGCCGAGGGGGGCGACTTCCTTGGCGAGGACCTCGGAGAAGCCGCCGACGGCCCACTTGGCCGCCTGGTAGGCGCCCAGGCCCGGGACGCCGACGCGTCCGCCGACGGAGGAGACCTGGATGATGTGCCCCGAGCCCTGCTCGCGCAGGACCGGAAGGGCGGCCCGGGACACGTTGACGACACCGAAGAGGTTGGCGTCGATCTGGTCGCGGAAGGCCTGCTCGGTCATGTCCTCGATGGCGGCCATGTCGGCGTAGCCGGCGTTGTTGACGACCACGTCCAGGCGGCCGAAAGCATCTACGGCGGCCTGCACGGCGCGCCGCGCCGCCTCGGCGTCGGTCACGTCCAGGGTCACCAGCCGGACCCGGTCGCCGTACTGCTCGGCGAGGTCGTGCAGCGCCTCGGTGCGGCGGGCGGTGGCGACGAGGTTGTGGCCCGCCTCCAGCACGGCCTCGGCGACGGCGCGGCCGAGGCCGCGGGAGCTTCCGGTGATCAGCCAGGTCTTGTTCATGACGACTCCTCGATTCGGTTCGTCCCCCGCCCCCACTTAAGAGGCCAGTGGAACCTTATGCCCTCGACATTAAAGGTCCAGTGGCCTCTTGTCCAATGCGAAGGGTGTGGTGAGGTGAGGGTCACATGTCATCGAGCGGGCACACGTCAGGCATGCATCAGGCATGCATCAGGCATGCATCAGGCACACGTCAGGCCGCGCACCAGGAATGCGTCAGGGATACGTGTGAGGGAGCGGTACAGAACTGCTGGAAGACAGAACCGCTAGAGAACGTCCCCGTGACCGCGCGACGCCTCCGCGTTGGCGCGCATCCGCTCCGCGCGCGGGCTGTGGATCGCGCTCAGCAGGTCGGCCGCACGCAGCCAACTCGCCCGCGCCCCCGCGTGATCGCCCTTCTCCCGCTGCGCGGTCGCGAGGTGGTCGAGCACCTCGGCCTGGTTGTAGCCGTCGAAGGCCTCTCCGTAGACCCGCAGCGATTCCCGGTAGTCCGCGATCGCGCCGTCGAGCCGGCCGAGGTGCTGGCGGGCGTAGCCCATGGTGTCCCAGGCGGCCGCCTCGATACGGAGGTTGCCGTCCCGCTGCAGCAGGGGGACCGCCTCCTCGCACAGGGCGATGGTCTCCTCGTACCGGCCGAGCAGCGCCAGGTACCAGGCCACCGCGTTCATCTCGCGGGCCGTGGACCGGTCGTCGCCCAGCGTCCGGTAGATCTCCAGCGCCCTGCGGGCATGGTGCAGGGCCTCTTCGTGGCGCTTCTGACGGCCGCGGACCCAGCCGACGGCCCGTTCGGCGAAGGCCCGCTCCACCGGGCCGATCCGGTCCAGCTGACCGAGCATCAGCTCGACGTACCGGTCGGCCTCGTCGGTCCGCCCCGTCTCGGCCAGCGCGCGGGCGAGGGCCGCGGCGTTGCGGACGACGGCGGCCGGCTCGTCCAGTCGCTGCGCGGCGTCCAGGCCGATGCGCTTGGTCGCGATCTCCTCGCTCCAGCGCCCCATGACGGAGTAGTAGCCCACCCAGTCCTGCGTGAGGGTCATGCCGATGCGCAGCAGCCGCGGATCGTTCATGGACCGCAGCGCCGACGAGACGGACGTCTCCTCCTGGCGGAACCAGTCCAGCGCCTCCTCCCGGGTGCCGAGCGCGACGCTCACCACGCCCTCGGCCGGAGGCACGGCCTCCGCCGTGGAGGCGGGCCCCAGGAAGCGGTTGGCGACGTCGGCGTTGTGACGCAGGTAGTCCAGCAGCCGGATCCGGGCGGCGAGGCCGTCGTCCTTCTCCTGCTCGACGAGCTCGACGCCGTAGGCCCGGACGAGGTCGTGCAGCACGTGGCGGCCCTCCGCGTCCCGCGACAGCAGGTTGACGGCGCTCAGCTGCCGCAGCATCCGGCGGGCCTCCCGCATGCCGACACCGGCGAGCGAGGCGGCCGCCTCCGCCGACACCGACGGGCCGGGGTGCAGGGCCAGGTGCCGGAAGAAGGCGGCTGTCTCCGGCGGCAGGGCCCGGTACGACCACGAGAACACGGCCCGGACGTCGCTGCGCCGGGCGCCGGCCGACAGGGCGTCGAGCAGCGGTCCGGTCCCGCGCAGTTCCCGTACGACCGTCCGGAGCGGGAGCTGCGGTGTCGCGCTGACCTGGGCCGCGACGATCGCGACCGCCAGGGCGAGGTGTCCGCACCGTTCCACCAGTGCCGCGGCCGCCTCGGGTTCCGCGCGGCAGCGCTCCTCGCCGATCCTCGCGGCGAGCGCGGACAGCGCCTCCTCGCGCGTCCACACGTCAAGGCCCACCGGCGTCGCGCCCTCCACCGCGACCAGGCCGGAGAGCTGGCTGCGCGACGTGACCACGGTCAGGCATCCGGTCGAGGCCGGCAGCAGTGGTCTGACCTGCTCCTCGTCGCGCGCGTTGTCCAGCACGACGATCAGCCGCCGGGACGCCGTCCGCTCCCGGAAGAGGGCGCTGCGCTCCTCGGTGCCGCGCGGCATGTCGAGGTCCGACACCCCCAGGGCGGCGAGGAACCCGCCCAGGGCCTCGGCCGGGTCCATGGGCCGGGTCGCGTCCTCGAAACCGCGCAGGTTCACGTACAGCTGCCCGTCCGGGAACCGGTCCGCGACCTGGTGCGCCCAGTGCACGGCGAGGGTCGTCTTGCCCACGCCCGCCATCCCGCCGATCACGGCGACGACGACGTGTCCGCCTTCCGCGCGGGCGGCCTGTGCGGTGAGCCCGTACGCCGTCGCCAGCGCGTCCGCACGGCCGCGGAACGCCGCCAGGCCGGGCGGCAGTTGCCGCGGCACCCGTCCGGCGCTGCGTCCGGCACGGCGGGCGGACGCCTCGACGAACCGGCGCCGCTCGTCCTCGTCCAGGTCCAGGGCGTCCATCAGCTCGCTGAGCGTCGCCTGCCGCGGCAGACTCTGTCCGCGCTCCATGTCGCTGATCGCGCGGACGCTCACGCCGGACGTCTCCGCGAGGCTCTCCAGGGTCAGCAAGGAGCGCTGCCGTGCCGCCCGCAGCAGCCGGCCGAATTCCGCCCTGTCCACACCCGCCCCCCGGCGCACCCGTTCTGGAACGACCATTAAAGCAAGGGGCGATCGGGGGTCCGCAGCCGTGCCCCTTTCCCGTAACACTCACCCCGTCAAGTCACCAGTTAGAGTGGTGATTCAGCGAGGGGTGGTTGCCGTCGGTCCGGAGGTTGGCGAGCCACTTCACATGTTTGCCACCCGTACATCCGACGCCAGCACGGTGGGACAGGCCGCAGGTTCCCGCTACAGGCGCCCGACGTCGCCATGGGCGCGGCCCTCATCGCCTTCGGCCTGTCGGCGGCGCAGGTGTTCAGGCGGACGCCGACCCCGGCCCTGATCCTCGGCTACGCGGCGTTCGAGGGCGTGTTCCTCGGCGTGCTCTCCAGCACGGTGTCGACGTACCTCTCCCCGGGCGTGGTCGGGCCCTCGACCTGATTGAAGTCCATGGCGAGCGGTGACCCGGCAGGCGGGACGCCCACCCGGCCGGCTCGCTGAGGACAGGCGTCCCGTCCGGCTTCGCGGTCGCTCTCTCAGAAGGGCGCCTCGGGCGGGCGTCGGACGAGGACTTCGCGGGCGCAGTCGGCGAGGGTCATCGCCTTGGCCCGGGCCGTGGTGCGCAGCCAGGCGAGGGCGTCGTGCGTGCTGATCTGCTGGGCGACGGCGAGGATGCCGACGGCGGTGTTGATGTCGTCCTGATCTGCGGTGGCCCTGATCTCCTCGCCGATCTCGCCTTCCAGGTCGGCAAGCAGCACAGTCGTCGCGATCTGTGCGAATGCCTCCGCGTCGTCGGGCGGCTTCACGGGCCCGTCGCCGCGGTGGTAGAGGGTGAGAGTGCCCAGGGGCGCGGTGGCGGTGCACAAGGGGTAGGCGAAGGCGGCACCGACGCCGATGCGGCACGCGGCCTCCGTGAACAGCGGCCAGGCGGAGGCGGGTTGGTCCAGCCGGGGCACCAGAACGGGCCGGCCGGTGGCGAACGCGGTCAGCGACGGGCCGCTGCCGGTGATCCACTGGAGTTCCTCGGCCTGCTGCCCCCACGCGGACGTGACGGCGAGCTGCACGTTCTGTGATCCACTGCTGTGCAGGGTGATCACGGCGGCGTCGGCGCCGGCCAGCTCTCGTACCGCGCAGTCGCCCACCGCGGCGGCGCAGCCGCCACCGGAGCGGCCCTGGCCGACGGCGTGGACGATGCTGTGCCACAGGGCGTCCCGCCGGGCCAGAGCGGCTGCCGACACGCCGTCGTCACCCACGCCCGCGCCGGGCAAGTCACCCGGTACCGCCCGCCCGGGCGCCCGGGCGGCGCGCTGGTGGAAGGCGAGGGCCAGCATCGCGCGGCGCAGCGAGGCGGTTGGCTGCCGCGCCCCGTCCCACGCCCCGCTGCCACCGGCGTGGCGCAACGACTGGTACACCGCGGTGATGTCCTCGACGTGATGCAGGGCGCCCACGATGCGGCCGTCCGCATCGGTCAACGGGGAGTTGACAGGGCTCCAGGCCTTGACGCGGAAGATTTCGGGGGCGTGGAGATCGGGGATGTCGTAACGCTGGATCCCCATGTCGTCGGATGTGCCGTGGCGTAGCACCCGCTCCAGCGACGCCGTGAGGTTGCGCACGCCGCTCGCCCCTGGATCGTCGGGGTTGTCGGGGAACGCGTCGAAGATGAACGCGCCGACCAGCTCCTCGCGCGAGCGGCCGGTGGCACGCAGGTAGGCCGGGTTGACGCCGCGGATGTAGAAGTCCGTGTCGAGCACCAGATACGGCGCCGTGGTCACCTTGAACAACGGACTCTCGATCGTGGCCCGCAGCACCTTCACCGGCACTCACCTCCCGGCATCGGCTGAAGACGGTCGTTCCAAAGCCTAGCCACCCGAACCGGACGGCAGCGGCCGTATGCGACACGTCCAGATTCTGCTCTTTCGCAGGCCGCCGCGCCATATCCGCGTGGTGGAGGCCGATGGACGCGTGACCGCTCAAGTCGTGGGCGGGTGGGGGCAGTACCGATGGACACGGGCAGGCCTCAGCCCGCCGGTCTGCGGTGTACCGCCCCCGTCCGCTGCCGCCGCGACCCTCACTTGTCACCCCAGACTCACCAACTGAAATGGCGTCTCAGCGAATCGGGGCTCAACTGCCGCAGGGGCACGTCCGTGCGCGGGCGGGGCGGGTGAACCTTCGGCTGATCCGGCACGTTGTCAGGACGACCGCCGAGTCTGACGAGAGGTTTGGGATATTTCGTGAGCCCCCACCAGGACGCACCGGACCAGGACGCACCGGACCAGGACTCCCCGTACCGGGACGGCCGGGTGGTCATCGATGCCGCCTTCAAGGCCGACGCCCCGGCCCGCTACGCCCGGTTGCGCGGGCTCGGCCCCATCCATCCGGCCGAGTTCCACCTCGGCCTGCGGGGCTGGGTGGTGGTCGGACACGACCTGGCCCGGGAGGCGCTGGCCCATCCCGCGCTGCTCAAGGACGCCACGCCCGCCGCCGACGCGCTGGCCGCCGCGGGCTACGTACTGAACCGGCCCTCGGTCGGGCTCGGCGCCCAGATGATGGAGGCCGACCCGCCCGAGCACACCCGGCTGCGCCGGCTGGCCTCCGCGGCCTTCACCCCGCGCCGCACCGCCGAACTGGCCCCGCGCATCGAGCAGATCGCCCACGGTCTGATCGACGCGCTGCCGCCCGCGGGCGAGACCGACCTCGTGGAGGCGTTCAACGCCCCGCTGCCGGCCACGGTCATCGCCGAGCTCCTCGGCATTCCCGAGGAGCACCACCTGGACTTCCGCCGCTGGTCGTCCCAGGCGCTCCAGGTGGCCTCGCCGGAACACCGCACGGCGCTGGCCGGGCTGCACGCGCTGCTGGCCGGCCTGGTCGCGGACAAGCGCCGCGTCCCCCGGGACGACCTGCTGTCGGCGCTGGTCGCCGTACGCGACGAGGAGGACGGCCGGCTCACCGAGGAGGAACTCGTGGGCACGGCGCTGATGTTGGTCGTCGCCGGCCACGAGAGCAGCGTGAACCTGCTGGGCAACGCCGTGCTGTCCCTGCTCCAACACCCCGATCAGCTACGGCTGTTGCGCGAGCGGCCCGAACTGATGCCGGGCGCGGTGGAGGAGTTCCTGCGGCACGACACCTCCGTCGAACGCTCCACCAACCGCTACGCGGCCGAGGACATCGAACTGGGCGGGGTGGCGATTCCGCGCGGCGGCATGGTCGTCGTCGCGCTCGGTGCGGCCGGCCGTGACGCCCCGCAGGCCGGCGGCGGCGACCCGGCCGTGCTCGACGTGGCCAGGCAGGGCGCCCGTCACCTGGCCTTCGGGCACGGCATCCATTACTGCCTGGGCGCCCCGCTCGCCCGCCTGGAGGCCACCGTCGCCCTGCGCACGCTGCTCGCCCGTGTCCCCGAACTCGAACTCGCCGTGCCCGTGGGCTCGTTGGAGTGGATCGGCTCCGGCATCATCCGCGGGGTGCTGTCCCTGCCGGTGCGCTACCGCGTCGCCTGACCTGCGCCCACGAACGACGAGAACGCTCCGGCCCGCGCCTCGAAGGCGCGGGCGGGAGCGTTCGTCTGTGCGGGTACGCCCGTCAGACGGTCCGCGTCCGCAGCTGGCGCGACTTCCAGCCCAGCAGCAGGGCCTGGAGGATGAACCACACGCCGCCGCCGGTGGCGTACACCGACAGGACGTCGAGCGAGGGGTGGTCGCCCGCGGCCTGGATGTTGTAGGTGATGCCGACGAGGAAGGACAGGCCGCCCGAGATCAGGGTCGGCCACTGCTTGCCGTACTCGGGTCCGCGCCGCCGCCATCCGACGATCACCTGGGCGGCACCGGAGACCACGGCCCAGACGCCGAACACGTGGAGCACCGGTGCCACGCCACCGGCGCCAGCGATGCCGAGCGCGACGGCGGCCAGCGTGCTGAGCACACCGTTGAACGCGGTGACGCGGCGCTCGGCGCCGTCGGGGGTGGCGCGGTAGTCGAGCAGCGAGGACACCGCGTCGATCAGCGGGTAGACGACCAGCAGCGTGACGGCCGGCGCGTCGACGTCCTCGTGGACCGCGGCGAACGCCAGGGCCCATGCCACGGCGAGGACGCCGCGGCTCAGGTACAGCTTCACCAGGGAGGAACGTTCGTCCGCGGCCGCCTGGCCGGTCGTCGGGGTCGCCGTCTGGGTGCTCATGTCGGTTCGGCCTTTCTCAGGTCAGGGGTTGTCGTCGGCCCGGTCAGTGCCGGGTGGGGGCGACGCAGCGGAAGCTGGTGGCGAGGGACGGGTCGCCCTGGCCCTTGTAGCGGGACACCGCGGGGTAGGCGCACAGGTCACGGTCGACCTTCTCGCCGGCGGTGTTGACCAGGGTGGCGGGCAGGGTCTTGGGCGCCTTGCCGTGCTCGACCCAGGCGGTCAGCGCGGCGAGGCCGTCGGTGGAGCCGTCCTGGCCGTTGAGGCCGCAGTGGCTGGTGTTCGGGGCGAGGAAGAGCCGGTAGAAGTCGTCGACCCGCTTGGCACCGCCGAGTTCACGCTCGACCTGCTGGTGGTAGCGCACGGTGCCCTGGGCTGGGATGTACTCGTCGGTGTCGCCCTGCCAGGTCAGCAGCTTGCCGCCGGAGGCGCGGAAGTCCGACAGGTCCGGGTCGTCGGTGCCGATGACCTTGTCGTACTCGGCCTGGGACTGCCGGAACAGCTGGGTGAACTCGCTGTAGGTGATCTTCGTGAGGTCGAAGGTCGGGTCCTTCTTCAGGAAGAGCTGGACCCAGAGGGCGGGGACCGGGAAGGGCTGACCCTTGACGACGCCGTCGGCGGGGTCCGGCGCGGAGTGCGCGAGGCCCTTCAGGTCGGCGCCGACCGGGACGCCTGCCCACAGCTTCTGGCCCGCGGTGGTGCGGGGGCCGTCCCAGATCTTGCGGACCACGGCCGCGTCGGCCGCCGTGATGGTGCGTTGCTCGCCGTCGCAGTCGACCTTGGTGCCGATCAGCCGGCGCGGGTCGAAGTCGCAGCGCGAGGAGTCGTTGACCAGACCGTCGCGCACCCCGTCGAGCTTGTCGCAGGCCTTGACGGCGGCGTCGGTGAACGCGTTCAGCTCGCAGTCGGTCGGATAGGTCTTCTCGTTGTTCATGACCACCTGCGGCCACAGGGTGGCGACCTCGAACTCGTCCCAGTTGACGGCGGGCGCGTCCGCGAGGATGCCGTCGTAGTCGTCGGGGTACGCCTGGGCCTCCATGTAGCCCTGGCGTCCGCCGGTGGAGCAGCCGGTGAAGTACGAGTAGGCGGCGCGCTTGCCGTAGACGCCGTTCACGACCGCCTTGCCGACGGCCGCCGCCTCGTGCTGGGAGCGGGAGGCGAAGTTCTTCAGCGCCGAACTGTTGACCTGGTTCTTGCTGTTGAGGACCCAGCTGGTGTCCAGGACGTCGCCGACGCCGGCGTCCGTGGTGGTCACCGCGTAACCGTTCTTGACCGCGGTGCCCAGGCCGACACCGTTGTCGCCGGCGCTGTAGGCGCTGCCGCCGATCGCCTGGAAACGGCCGTTCCACTTCTCCAGGGGCAGCCACGTCTGGACCTTGGCGTGGTCGTTCTCTCCCGGATGGGTGAGCGTGACCGTCACCTGGCAGAAGGCCGGGACGTCCGAGACCTCGCCGCCGAGGAGTCCGGTGCCGTGGACGGTGCCGCCGGCCTGGCGGACCGCGGTCACCGACTCCACGGCGGTGCCCGCCGGAGCCTTCACGGACGGCGCCGCGCAGGCGGCGGCCGTGGCGGTGGCGGCCGTGGCGGTGGCGGTGTTCCCGGCCTCGTCCGCCGATGCGGTCGGCAGGTACACCGCCGCCGCGACCAGCGGCACACCTGCCGCGAGTGCCGTCAGAGCCTTCTTCATCAGTGTCCATCCAAGAGGTAGGTGTGCGCCGGTGGCGCCGATACATGTGCACGCCGGACGGCATGCCGAGAACATACGAGGACCGTATCACCGTTTTAAGTGGTGACGGTAGGGGGCGGGGGGTCCTGACGGGAAACCTGGTGGGAACCCGGAGGGAACCCGGCGTCCGGACGGGCCCGGTGTCGCTGCCCGACACCCAGCCTGTCCGTGAACCCCCGGCGGAACAACAGTCAGTTGACGGCCCCCGCACGGGACTTGGGGGGACGCGACACCTAGGTCATTCGACGGTCGTCCGTGCCCGCCGGTGTCTTCGCGCGCTCCTCGCCCAGCCACTTCGCGTGGTGCCGCCGCGCCCAGGACCTGCTCACATACCCGGTACGCATGCCGAGCAGGGCCTCCGGGTCCTGGCGGGCCTTGCGCATGTGTCCGAGGACGACGACGGTGATCGCCCAGGCCAGGAGGTCGTGGACGAAGATCGCGCTGGTGCGGGAGATGAAGGGCAGCAGCCCCATGAACCACATCAGCAGGCCGGTGAACATCATCATCAGCACGGCGCCGGCGATCCAGCCCGCGTAGAGCTTCTGTCCCGCGTTGAACTTGCCGGCCGGTCGTGCCGCGTAGGAGGTCTGCCGTCTGCGGACGGCGCGCAGCCACTGCCGGTCGTACGCGGCGAAGCGGTTGATCCGGCGCAGGTCCTGGCGGAAGGCGCGGGAGCCGAGTCCCAGCAGGAAGGGCAGGGGCAGCAGGATGCCGGACCACTCGTGGAGCGTGACCATCAGGTGCCGCCGGCCGACGAGTTGGGCCAGCGGTCCGAGGTAGAGACAGGCGGCGGTGACCAGGCACACCAGCATCAGGTATCCGGTGGTCCGGTGGATCCAGCGCTCGGCGGTGCTGAACCGGCGGACCCTGTCGGCCGGTTCAGGCCGCATCGCCGTGCCGGTCGGCGCCGTCGAGCCAGCCGTCGACCGCATAACCGCGCTCCTCCCAGTAGCCGGGGACGACCTTGTCGGTGACCGAGATGCCGGACAGCCACTTGGCCGACTTGTAGAAGTACATGGGGGCCACGTAGAGGCGGACCGGGCCGCCGTGTGCGTGGGTGATGGGCTTGTCCTGCATGTTCAGCGCGATCAGGACGTCGGAGCGGCGGGCCTGTTCCAGGGTGAGGCTCTCGCTGTAGGCGCCGTCGAAGCAGGTGAAGCGGATCGCCGCGCCCGGGTCGCGCACCCCGGCGTCGTCCAGGATGTCCGCCAGTTTCACCCCGTCGAAGGGTGTCTTCTCCACCCGCCAGCCGTCGGTGCAGACGACGTCGTGCACGACCCGGGTCTGCGGCATCGCGCGCAGCTGGTCGAGGGTGTAGCTCCTGGGCTTGTCCACGAGGCCGGTGATCCGCAGCCGGTAGTTCGTCTCGTCCTTGTGCGGTACCGAGCCGACGACGCTGTAGTACCGGAAGCCGCCCGGGTTGGGCAGCAGGCCGGTCGCGCCGGTGGGGTCGAGCTGGGAGGCGGCGCCGAGGAACCCTTCCCAGCCGCGCTGGAGGTACGGCGCCGCCGCGAGTCCCGCGGCCCCGGCGGCGAGCACGCCCAGCATCGCGCGCCGCCCCACCGGTGCGCCCTCGGCGGCTTCCCGTTCCGGCTTCTCTGCCATGGTCAGTGCTCCTTCGGAGGGGTGACGGTCCGGTGCGTGCACGACACGCCGCACGGTCAGCACACCGCACGTATCAACGTCACCTGTTAAAGAGGTTATGATGGTGGCATGACGTTCGAGTGGCTGTCAACGGCGCCGCCGCGGGGCGCGGCGGCGCACACATCAAACATATGCCGGAAGAGTCATACGTGTGATGCTGGACCACCCGACGTGTTCCATGCCGGACCGGGGCACGTCTCTCCCGGCTGTTACGCTGTGGAGGACATCGACCGTTCATCGAGGAGTCACAGACGTGGTGGGTGAAGACGACATCTCCGGGTGAGACCCGGTTTTGGCGGCCATCGGCAGGCGCTCAGCAGCGCCGCTGACATGGCTCGTCCTGTCGTACCCCTTTTCCCATGTCTTCCCAGGGCAGAGCTCTGTCTGCTGCCCGCGCACCTGTCGAGGTCATCTCCATGTCCAACGCCTCTGTCGTCTGCTCGAACGTCTCCTTCGCCTGGCCCGACGACACCCCGGTCTTCCACGACCTGTCCTTCAACGTGGCACCCGGCCGCACGGGTCTCGTCGCACCGAACGGCTCCGGCAAGAGCACGCTGCTCAAGCTGATCGCCGGCGAACTCAGGCCCACCACCGGCTCGGTGTCCGTCGGCGGCACCCTCGGCTACCTCCCGCAGAGCCTCCCGCTGACCGGCGATCTCACGGTCGCCGAGGTGCTCGGCGTCGACGCGGTGATCCGCGCCATCGACGCCGTGGAGTCCGGCGACGTCGCCGAGGAGCACTTCACCACCATCGGCGACGACTGGGACATCGAGGAGCGCACCCGCGCCCAGCTCGACCGCCTGGGCCTGGCCGACCTCACCCTGGACCGCAGCCTCGGCACGCTCAGCGGGGGCCAGGTCGTCTCCCTCGGCCTCGCCGCCCAGCTGCTCAGGCGCCCCGACGTCCTGCTGCTCGACGAGCCCACCAACAACCTCGACCTGGAGGCCCGGCACCGGCTCTACGACGTGCTCTCCGACTTCTCCGGCTGCCTGCTGCTGGTCAGCCACGACCGCGCGCTGCTCGACCGGATGGAACGCATCGCCGAGCTCGGCAGTGACGAACTGCGCCTGTACGGCGGCAACTTCAGCGAGTACGAGGAGGCCGTGCGGGCCGAGCAGGAGGTCGCCGAGAAGAACGTCCGCAACGCGGAGCAGGAACTCAAGCGCGAGAAGCGGGAGTTGCAGCAGGCCCGGGAGCGCGCCGAGCGCCGGGCGAGCAACGCCGCCAAGAACCTCAAGAACGCCGGTCTGCCCAAGATCTTCGCCGGCAACATGAAGCGCGGCGCGCAGGAGGCCGCGGGCAAGTCCGGCACGATGCACGCCTCCCGGGTCAGCGAGGCCAAGGCCCGGCTCGACGAGGCCGGACGTGCCCTGCGCGACGAGCAGCGGCTCACGCTCGAACTGCCCGACACCCAGGTGCCCGCCGGGCGCAACCTCTTCCTCGGCGAGGCCCTGCAGGTGCGCCTCGGCGACCGGGACGTGTTCGCCGCGGACGGGGTCGACCTGTCCGTACGGGGCCCCGAGCGCATCGCGCTGATCGGGCCCAACGGCGCGGGGAAGACCACACTCATGCGTCTGATCACCGGTGAACTCGCCCCCGACGGCGGGGAGATCAAGCGGGGCGCCGGCCGGATCGCCTATCTCTCACAGCGACTCGACCTGCTGGACCTCGACCGCACCGTCGCGGAGAACTTCGCCGCGTTCGCCCCCGAGCGGCCCGCCTCGGAGCGGATGAACCTGCTCGCCCGCTTCCTCTTCCGGGGCGCGCGGGCGCACCTCCCGGTCAGGGTGCTCTCCGGCGGTGAACGGCTGCGCGCCACCCTGGCCTGCGTGCTGTGCGCCGAACCGGCCCCGCAGCTGCTGCTGCTCGACGAGCCCACCAACAACCTCGACCTGGTCAGCGCGGCCCAGCTGGAGAGCGCGCTCAATTCCTACCAGGGCGCCTTCATGGTGGTCAGCCACGACGAGCGGTTCCTCCGCGAGATCGGTGTGGACCGGTGGCTGCGCCTGGCCGGCGGAAAGCTCACGGAGGCGGCGGCACCGGCCGTGTGATCCGCGGGCGCCGGCCCGCGCTGCGTGCAGCGACACATGCCAGAGGAGTCGCCGTACGTGTGTCGCGGGTTTCTCGCGGCGTCCCGTGGACATATTCCCCCTCGTACAAACGCACATCTGCGCCTATCGTGAAGAGCGAACATGCCGGACGGGCCGTCGGGCACCCGACACTTATCTGCGCGGGGGCCTCGACGTGGGTACCATGCGCGAACACGATCCATATCGAGGGAGTGAACGGTTGTGACCAGCCAGTCAGCCGCCGCGCTCCGATCGCGGTACGTCGAGCAAGCCGCGTCGGACCTGGAGGAGAACCGCCGCCTGCAGCAGGAGCTGCAGGAGCGGCTCTCGATGCTGAAGCAGGAGGAGGCCCTCCTGGGAGACATCATCAGCCTCGCCGAGCGGTACGAGGGTTTCACCGACGCGTCCCGGCTGCCCGAGCAGCTGCAGGACGAGCGTGGCGCGGCGAAGCCGAAGCGCGCGGCGGCCGGGGCGGGTTCACGGCGTACGGCGCCGGCGAAGAGCTCGTCGGCGGGCACCCGGGCGAAGGGGGGCGCGGAGGGGAAGCCGCGTCCGGTCCTGCTCGGCGACCTGCTCACGAAGCTGCTCGGCGCGTACGACGAGCCGCGCCTGGCGAAGGAGCTGCGGGACGAGCTGCTGACGAAGTATCCGGACCGCAACCCCACGCCGCAGGTGGTGCGCAACACGCTGGAGTCGCTCGTCGCCAAGGGACGCATCCGGCGGCACAAGCAGCAGCGCTCCGTCATGTACACCCTGGTGAAGCAGGACGGGGCCGGCGGCTCCGACTGACACACCGATGACGTGCCGCGAAGCGGGCCCGGTTCACCACACGTGGGAACGCGCGGTGGTCACAGGTCCCGCCTCGTCTCCAGCAGGCGCAGCCACACCTCGCTCAGCGTGGGGAAGGCGGGCACGGCGTGCCACAGGCGATCGACGGGCACTTCGCCGGTGATCGCGACGGTGGCGGAGTACAGCAGCTCGGCGACTCCCGGACCGGCGAAGGTGGCACCGACGACGACCTGCCGGTCCCGGTCGATCAGGATCCGGGCCCGGCCCCGGTAGTCGGGCCGGTACTGCACGGCGCCCGCCAGTTGCCCGAGCTCGTGGTCGATCACTTCGACGTCGCGGCCCGCGCGTTCGGCGGCCTCGACGGTCAGTCCCACGGTGGCGACTTCGGGATCGGTGAACACGACCGCCGGCACGGCCTCGGTGTCGGCCGTCGCGCTGTGCGGGGCCCAGCGGCCGGTGTGCGGCGGCGCTCCCGCGGCGCGGGCGGCGATCACGGCACCGGCGACACGTGCCTGGTACTTGCCCTGATGGGTGAAGAGCGCCCGCTGGTTGACGTCCCCGACGGCATACAGCCAGTCCCCCGGCACCGCTGGGACGGTGAGGGTGTCGTCGGTGGTGATCCAGTCCCCCGGCGTCAGCCCGACGTGGTCGAGCCCGATGTCCTGCGAGCGCGGGGCCCGGCCCGTGGCGAAGAGGATCTCGTCGGCGCCGAGCTGCCCGCCGTCCGACAGCGTGGCCCGCACGTCGCCGCCCACCCGGCGCACACCGTCGACCGAGGTCCCGAAGCGGACGTCCGCCCCCGCCTCCCGCAGGCGCTCGGTGACCAGCTCCCCCGCGAACGGCTCCATCCTGGGCAGCAACCGGTCCCCGCGGGCGAGCAGCGTGACCCGGCTGCCCAGGGCCTGCCAGGCGGTGGCCATCTCGACGCCGACCACGCCGGCCCCGACGATCAGCAGACGCTCCGGCGCCCGCTGTGCGCTGGTCGCTTCCCGGCTGGTCCAGGGCCGCACCTCCTCGATGCCCGGCAGCGGGGGGAGCACCGCCCGGCTGCCGGTGCACACGGCGACGGCGTGCCGGGCGCGCAGCCGGATCGTGTCGCCCGTGGGGGTCTCGACCGTCACCTCGCGTTCCCCGGCCAGCCGTCCGTGGCCGCGCAGCAGCTCGATGCCGGCCGACGCGAGCCAGGCGACCTGGCCGTCGTCCTGCCAGTCGGCGGACATGCGGTCGCGGTGCGCCAGGACGGCCTCGACGTCGAGCGGCCCCTTCACCGCGGGGGCGAGGCCCGGGACGTGCGCGGCGTCGGCCCTCAGCAGGGCGGGTCGCAGCAGGGCCTTGCTGGGTTCGCAGGCCCAGTACGAGCATTCGCCGCCGACGAGTTCGCTCTCCACGACGACGGTGTGCAGGCCGGCTGCGGTGGTGCGGTCCGCGACGTTCTCGCCGACCGGGCCTGCGCCGATCACGATGACGTCATAGGTGCGGGTGGGGTCGGTGGCCATGGTGTCCTTCGGTGCGCGGGCGGAGTGGTCGGGTTCGGGGTTCGAGGGGCTCGGGTTCGGGGTTCGGGGACGGTCAGCGGCCGGGGGCCCGCTCGGTGACTTCCTGGAGGAACCACTCGTTGCCGTCGAGGTCCTTGAAGGCGGCGAAGGTGCCGTAGCTGGCGCGCTCGGGGTGCACGCCCAGGACGCGGTGGGTGTCGCCGGCGTGGTGGAAGGCGCCGGTCGCGTCGCGGAACGGGCCGACGACCTCGACGCCGCGGGAGGTCAGCTCCTCCTGGGCCCCGATGATGTCGGCGACGGTCAGCTGCAGGCCGTGGAGCGTGCCCGGCTCCTGCTGGGTGAGGCCCTTGCCGAAGATGACCGAGCACTCGGATCCCGGCGGGGTGACCTGCACGATCCGGTAGCCGTCGTCGATCGGGAAGTCGGCGTCCAGGCGCCAGCCGAGGTCCTCCACGTAGAAGCCCTTGGCGCGGTCCACGTCGGAGACGGGCAGGATGACGACTTCGAGCTTCATGTCCATGAGGTGGTCTCGCTCTCTGCGGTTCCGGGGCGGGTCCGGATGCGGGTCCGGGCGCGGGTGGTTGATGCGGGGTGATGGGTGCGGGTCGGCCGGATGACGGTCGGCCGGATGCGGGTGAACTCGGCCGGGATCAGAGGAAGTTCGAGGCCGACGGGCCGTATCCGAACAGCACCGCGCTCTCCGCCCAGTTCCACATCTGGGCGGTCGTCGGCCAGGGGCGTTCCTCGGGCCGGGCCGCGTCCCGGGGCGACGGCCGGGTGGAGACGTCTATCGGAGCGGGGCGGCGGGACCTGACGGCCCGTACATGTGCGTGCGGGTGAGAAGCCATGTCCTGCCCTCGCTCTTCGGTCTGCGGAACGGGTGGTGCGGGAGAGGGTGCGGGGGAAAGGGGTGCGGGCCCCGTGCGGGGGGGGCGTGCAAGGGGGACGCACGGGGCCCGCGGTCAGGGGGTGGGTCAGGCGGCGGCGTCGGCGTTGATGGTGACCGGGATGTTGCCGCGCAGCGCCTTGGAGTACGGGCAGATCTGGTGGGCGGCCTCGGCGAGTTCCTGGGCCGTGGCCCGGTCGACACCCCCGAGGACGGGGTTGAGGACCGCGGAGAGCGAGAACTCGCCGTCGTCGCCGTGCGTGAGGGTGATCTCGGCGGTGATGGTGGTGCTGGTCAGCCGTATCTTGCGGGAGGTGGCCGCGCGCCGGAGGGCACCGAGGAAACAGGCGGCCCAGCCGGCCGCGAGGAGTTGCTCGGGGTTGGTCGCGGTGCCGGCGCCGCCGAGCTCCTTGGGGAGGGCGAGGCCCATCTCCAGCAGGCCGTCGGAGGAGCGGACGTGCCCGCCGTTGCGACCTTCTCCGTCGACGTCGACGACGGCGGTGTAGCTGACTGCCATGGCTGATGCTCCCCATTGGGTCGAAATGATGGTCTGGCACCCCCGGGACACCTATTGCGTCACTCGTTGGGGTAGTGATGAAAGCATGGCGACGTGTGCGTCACCTGTCAAGCTGGTTACTGCGGTTTCCGCGGTCCGTGCTCCGCGGAACTCAGTAGAAGATCGGCCCCTTCAGCCCGCCGCCGACGATGACCGGGTCACCGTTGACGGCCACGCTGAGCGGGCTTGCCAGGAAGGCGACGACCGCCGCGACCTCGTGGGGCTCCACGATCCTGCCGATGGAGACCGTCGCGGCCATCTGCTCCTCCAGCTCCGCCCGGCTGCGTCCCACGGCCTCGGCCCGGCGGCCGAGGATGTCGGTGAAGGTCTCCGTCCGGGTGGCTCCGGGATGGACGGCGACCACGTTGACGCCGCTCGGGCCGAGTTCGTCCGCCAGGTTCTTCGACAGCGAGGTCACCGCCGCGTTGCGGATCGAACCGACCACCGATCCGCTCTGGCGTGCGGCCAGTCCGCCGATGTTGACGACCCTGCCCCAGCCCCGCTCCGACATCGCCGGGGCGAACGCGCGGACGCATCGGAGATATCCGCGGACCTTCACGTTGATCTCGGATTCCAGATCGTCCTCGGAGATGAATCCGGGATTGGTGGCGGCGGCATTGTTCACCAGGATGTCCACACCGCCGAGCCGTTCCCGCACGGTTCCGGCCAGGTCCGTCACCGACGCGTCGTTCCCGGTGTCGGCCGCGACGCCGATGACGTCGGCGCCGGTCTCCGCGCGCAGGGCTGCCGCCCGCTCCTCGGCGCCGGAGGCGGATCTGGAGACGAGGGCGACGGCCGCCCCTTCCTGCGCGAGCGCCCGTCCGACGGCGAAGCCGATGCCTCGGCTGCCTCCGGTGACGACTGCTCGTAGACCCTTGAGTTGGAGATCCATGAAACCTTCCGAAGTTCTAGTCAGTGAGGAGGTGCGTGCGGCCGAACAGGGCCGCGGCGGCCCGCGCGGACGGTGTGCCGACGTCCAGGTCCGCCCCGGCGCGGCGCAGGACCGCCACCACGTCGTCGGCCCCCTTGAACAGGGCGCCTGCCAGGGGCGTCTGGTCGCGGGCGTTGCGCAGGTCCGGGTCGGCGCCGAGCCCGAGCAGGGCCCGTACGGTGCCGGTCCTGCCGTGGTAGGCGGCGAGCATCAGGAGGGTGTTGCCCGCCCGGTCGGCGGCGTCCACCGGCAGGCCGTGTGCCACGAACTCCACCAGTTCCTGTGTGTCCCCCGCCCTGGACAGGTCCAGGGCGATGGCCAGGACGCGCTCGGTCTGTTCGGACGTCAGGCCGTTGCCGCTGGTCATGTGTGGCTGCTCATGTGCGGCTGCTCAGGGGACCGGCCGCGAGCGCCTCGACGGCCTTGCGAACGCCGGCGCCGTAGGCGGGGTCGGCCTGGGCGCAGTGGGTGATGTGCCGCTCGACGGTCTGCCGGGACGCGCCCTGGATGGCGCGGGCCGTGTTCTCGAAGAGGACCTGCTGCTGTTCGGGGCTCATCAGCCGGAAGAGGTCGCCGGGCTGCTCGAAGTAGTTGTCGTCGTCCGCGCGGAAGTCGAACCGGTCGGCGACGGCGCCGACGGCCTGGGCCGGCTCGCGGTGGGCGGGCTGTTCCTGCCAGCGGCCGTAGGAGTTGGGCTCGATGCCCGGTGTGGCGCCCTGGTTCCCGTCGACGCGCATCGCCCCGTCGCGGTGGTAGGAGTTCACCGGGTTCGCGGCGGCGTTGACCGGGATCTGGTGGTGGTTCACGCCGAGGCGGTAGCGCTGGGCGTCGCCGTAGGAGAAGAGCCGGCCCTGCAGCATCCTGTCGGGCGAGAAGCCGATGCCCGGCACCACGTTGGCGGGGGTGAAGGCGGCCTGTTCGACGTCCGCGAAGTAGTTGTCGGGGTTGCGGTTCAGCTCCCACTCGCCGACCTCGATCAGCGGGTAGTCCTTCTTCGACCAGACCTTGGTGAGGTCGAAGGGGTGGAAGCGGTAGTGCTCCGCGTCGGCCTCCGGCATGACCTGGATGAACAGCTTCCACTTCGGGAAGTCGCCCTGCTCGATCGCCTCGAAGAGGTCGCGCTGGTGCGATTCGCGGTCCGTGCCGATCAGGGCTTCCGCCTCGGCGTCGGTGAGGTTCTCGATGCCCTGCTGGGTACGGTGGTGGAACTTCACCCAGAACCGCTCGCCCGCGGCGTTGACCAGGCTGTAGGTGTGCGAGCCGAAGCCGTGCATGTGCCGGTACGAGGCGGGGATGCCGCGGTCCGACATGACGATCGTGACCTGGTGCAGGGCCTCGGGAAGGCTGGTCCAGAAGTCCCAGTTGTTCTCCGCGTCACGCAGGTTGGTGCGCGGGTCGCGCTTCACCGCGTGGTTGAGGTCGGGGAACTTCAGCGGGTCACGGAAGAAGAACACCGGGGTGTTGTTCCCGACCAGATCCCAATTTCCCTCGTCCGTATAGAACTTGAGGGCGAAACCGCGGATGTCCCGCTCGGCGTCGGCCGCTCCGCGCTCACCGGCGACGGTCGAGAACCGGGCGAACAGGCCGGTCTCCTTCCCCACCTCGGAGAAGATCTTCGCGCTCGTGTACCGCGTGATGTCGTGCGTCACCGTGAACGTGCCGAACGCGCCCGACCCCTTGGCGTGCATCCGGCGCTCCGGAATGACCTCGCGGTCGAAGTGGGCGAGCTTCTCCAGGAACCACACGTCCTGCAGGAGCATCGGACCGCGCGCGCCCGCGGTCAGGGAGTTCTGGTTGTCGGGGACCGGTGCACCGGCCGCCGTCGTCAACGGCTTCTGGTTGTCCTGGGGCATGGCTCGCTCCTCGGTGGGTGTCCTCGCCTGTGTTCACGGCGCGGTGGTCCCGGCCGGCGACGTGTGCCAGGACCTGGGGAACACCTTCGCAGTCACGCGGACCACCCACATCAGTCCAATGACTGTCATGTCTCCGGCTCACACCCACGGGGAAATGGGGGCCGTAGGTGAGCGATCGGCCACACGCACACGTATCGTTCAGTCACATGGCTCAGCGCACGCTTGCGTGTTCGAGACACCCACGAACCGTCAGATGACTGATGTACCCGGATTCGTCACGGGTCAGAGTATGTGCCGCAGGCTCCGTCCCGGCCCCGTTCCCGGAGGACGTGAGGACGGCGGCCCGCCGCTCACCGCAGACACACGAGAGGGTTGACATGATCGACAGGCGCACCTTCGGCAAGGCCGTCGGCCTCGGCACCGGCGCGGCAGCGGTCTCGCTGGCCGGACTGCACGGCAGCGCGTCCGCCGCGACCCCGTCGCACGGACCGGCCGCTTCCGTCGCTCCCACCGTGCCCACCATCACCCCCGGCACCCACACCGGCTTCAAGAAGATCAAGCAGGTCAAGGCAGGCGTCCTGGACATCGGTTACGCCGAGCTCGGCCCCGCCCACGGCCCGGTCGTCCTGCTGCTGCACGGCTGGCCGTACGACATCCACAGCTTCGTCGACGTCGCCCCGCTCCTCGCCGACCAGGGCTACCGCGTCCTGGTTCCCTACCTGCGCGGCCACGGCAGCACCCGCTTCCTGTCGCACCGCACCCCGCGCACGGCCGAGCAGTCCGCCATCGCGCTCGACATCATCGCGTTCATGGACGCCCTGAAGATCCCGAAGGCGACCCTCGCCGGCTTCGACTGGGGCTCGCGCACCGCGGACATCATCGCCGCCCTGTGGCCCGAGCGGGTCAGGTCGATGGTCTCCACCAGCGGTTACCTGATCACGGACGTCCAGGCGCAGATGAATCCCCTCCCGCCGGCCGCCGAGCACAACTGGTGGTACCAGTGGTACTTCGCCTCCGAGCGCGGCAAGAAGGCCATGGAGGACGAGACGAAGCGCATCGACCTGTGCCGCTACGTGTGGACGCTGGTCTCCCCGAACTGGGACTTCTCCGACGAGGTCTTCAACCGCACCGCCGAGGCCTTCAAGAACCCCGACTACGCGGCCATCGTGCTCTTCAACTACCGCTGGCGCATCGGCCTCATCAAGGGCGAGCCCCGCTACGACCGCTACGAGAAGCAGCTCGCGGCGCCGCAGCCCGCCATCCGCGTGCCCACGGTCACCCTCGACGCCGCGCTCGACCCCTTCACCGCCGCGCCCGGCGACGGTTCCGGTTACCGCCAGCACTTCACCGGCCCGTACCTGCACCGCCTGATCACGAACATCGGGCACAACCTGCCGCAGGAGGCGCCCACCGCCTTCGCCCAGGCCGTGGTCGACGCCGACCACCTCTGAGGCCGACCGCACCCCCCCACCGGCCCGGTGCCGCGCACCGTGCCGAACCCGTCCAGGAGGAGCCCCCCGATGAGCGAAGTCCAGTGGAACCGTCTGACCGCCGCCGAGCTGTGCGCCCTGGCGGCCCGGGACGCGGTGGTGGTGATCCCCATCGGGGCCACCGAGCAGCACGGGCCCCATCTGCCCACCGGTGTCGACGACTTCCTCGCCGCCGAGGTGTGCCACCGGGCCGCGGTGCTGGCCGCCGAGCAGACGGGTGTGGTGGTCACGCCCTCCATCGCGACGGGTCTGTCGGAGCACCACATGGCGTTCGGCGGCACCCTCACGCTCAGCCTGCCGACGCTGCACGCGCTGCTCCGGGACATCTGCCGGTCCGTGATCCGGGTGGGCTTCTCCCGCATCCTGATCGTCAACGGACACGGCGGGAACATGACCGCCCTCAACGCCCTCACGACCGAGCTGACCGCGGAGCTGGCGACGCCGATCGCGTTCGCCAGCTACTTCGGCGCCGGGCGGCAGGTGGTGCGGGACACCCTGGAGACCCAGGACGGTCTGATGCACGCGTGCGAGGGCGAGACGTCGATGATGATGGCGGCCCATCCCGGCCTGATCCGCGGCGAGCACCTGGCCGAGGCGCACGGGCCTCGGATCACCCTGCCGGCCGAGTCCTCCGACCCGGTGTACCTGGCCGTGCCCTTCGACCGGATCACGAAGTCCGGGGTCGCGGGCGACGCCCGGGTGGCGAGCGCGGAGAAGGGCGAGCGGATGCTCGCCGGCTGCGCGGCGGCGCTGGCGGACATCATCGTGCGCGACCCCTGGGCGTAGCACCACGACCAAAACGTCACCATCTTGACAGGTGACGCATTACATTGACATGCTGAATAACCAGTTGGAACGGTGGCGCGACGATGGACCGGGACGCCACACGTACCGCATTGTCCGAAAGGGATTTGTCATGGTGAGCATCAAGGGTGGCCGCAAGCGGCTGACCACCGGCGCGGTGGCGGCGGCCACGGCGGGGCTCGCGCTCGGCGCGTTCGCCCTGAGCGGCACCGCGAGCGGCGCCCCGGGCGCCGCCAAGGCCGCCGACGACGACCGGCACCCCAAGCCGACCGTCGTCCTGGAGCACGGCGCCTTCGCCGACGGCTCCAGCTGGAACGGCGTCGTCGCCGATCTGCGCAAGCGCGGCTACCCGGTCGTCGCCGCCGCCAACCCGCTGCGCGGCCCGGCCTCCGACGCGGCCGCCCTGCGCACGGTCCTCGACCACGTCAAGGGCCCGAAGATCCTCGTCGGCCACTCCTACGGCGGCAACGTCATCAGCGAGGCCGCGACGGGCGATCCCGACGTCAAGGCCCTGGTCTACGTCGCCGCGTTCCTGCCCGCGCCCGGCGAGAGCGCCCTGGAACTCACCAACAAGTACCCGGGCTCCACGCTCCCCGACGCCCTCGACCCGGTCACCTACCAGCAGACCGACGGCTCCACGGCCACCGACCTCTACATCCAACAGGACAAGTTCCGCCACCAGTTCGCCGCGGACGTGTCCGCGAAGCAGGCCGCCCTCATGGCCGCCGCGCAGCGGCCCGTCGCCCAGGCCGCCCTGGAGGAGAAGGCGACCACGGCGGCCTGGAAGGCCAAGCCGAGCTGGGCCGTCGTCACCACGCAGGACCTCAACATCCCCGTCGCCGTGCAGCGCTTCATGGCGGAGCGCGCCCACGCGCACACCACCGAGGTCGCCGCGTCCCACTCGGTGGCGGTGTCCCACCCCCGCCTGGTCGCCGACGTGATCGAGCGCGCCGCCCACGCCACCGTCCGCTGACCTGCCCGGAGGGCGGCGGGACCGACGGTCCCGCCGCCCTCGGGACAGCGCCGCGGACCCCACCCGGCACACGTCACGCGTGTGCGGAACACGGAAGAACCGACGCGATGAAGCCATCCTCCGACGCCCGTACGCTCGGAACGTTCCTCAAGGCCCGCCGGGCGGCGCTCGACCCGCGCGACTGCGGCCTGCCGACGACGCCCGACCGCCGGGTCACCGGGCTGCGCCGTGAGGAGGTCGCGCTGCTCGCCGCGATCAGCGTGGACTACTACACCCGGCTCGAACAGGGCCGGGTCCGCGCCTCCGCCGCCGTGCTCGACACCCTCTCCCGCGCCCTGCGCCTGGACGAGGACCAGCAGAGCTATCTGTACGAGGTGGCCGGCCGGACGGACTCCCGGCCACGACACCGCGCGCGGCGCCCCGCCCAGCAGGTGCGGCCCGCCATGCTCCGGCTGCTGACGCAGCTCACCGAGACGCCCGCGCTCGTCCTCGGCCGGCGCCTGGACGTCCTCGCCTGGAACCGCTCCGCCGTCGCGCTGTACACCGACTTCGCCGCGATCCCGGCGGACCGCCGCAACTACCTGCGGCTGCTGTTCACCGACCCCGCGATCCGCGCCCTGCACCGGGAGTGGGCGCACGACGCCCGCGACGCGGTCGCCGCGGTGCGCATGGAGGCCGGGGCCGACCCGGACGATCCCGAACTGGCCCGGCTGGTCGGCGATCTGACCCTCAAGGACGCCGACTTCAGCACCTGGTGGGCCGAGCACCGCGTCAACAGCGCGACGTACGGCACCAAGCACTACCGGCATCCCCTGGTCGGCGACCTCACCCTGGACTGCGACACCTGGTCGGGAGCCGACGACTCCGGCCAGCGCCTGATGGTGCTGACCGCGGAGCCCGGCAGCCCCTCCCACGACGCCCTGCGCATCCTCACCGCCTGGACCGCGGACCAGGCGGCGGACCCGGAACCGACGGGCACCGGCACCCGCACCTTGTGACGCTCCGGTCGGCGAACTCCCTTACGCCGCAAGCCCGATGCCCGTGAACGACCGGCCCCTTTCGCAGGGGCCGGTCGTTCACATGTGTGCGGGCCGAGCGGACCCACAGAAGAAACATGCGCCGAGGTGATCAGAGTCCGTGATCAGCGACCGTCCGCGTCCTGGGACCCGTCGCGCGCCACCCTCGCCAGCAGACGCGCGGCGTCGGCCTCCGCGACAGCCGCGTCAGGCACGGGGCGGTCGGTCACCTCGAGCAGCAGGGCCAACAGCCGGGCGAGCCGCCCCTCGTTGACGTAGGTCAGGGCGACGCTGCCGTCGCTCAGGGTGTCGCGCACGCGGACCGGGGTGAGGTGTCCGTCGCCGGCGCAGGCCAGCAGCAGGCGGGCCGTGAGCGTCCGCTCCAGCGGCCCCGGGGTCCACCCGCCCCGGTCGAGGTCGACGGCCAGGGCGGCGGTCAGCGCGGTGAGCCGCTCCACGGCCTCCGGGTACTGGTCCGTGACGGCGTGGGGAGCGGTGGTCTCATGGGACATGGGAATCGACGGCCTTCTGCTCGGGCTGCTGCTGAACGGTGTAGGTTTCAACTCAAAATACATGTCTCGCAGGCATGTTTGCACACACGTGTGAGTGTGGCCCTGGTCGGTACCGGCGGGGCCGTCGTGGAGAACCGGAGCAGCGATGAGAGCGGACGCACGATCCAACCGGCTGCGCATCCTCGAAGCGGCCGCCGAGGCGCTCGCCGCTGAGGGCGACGCCTCGTTGAAGTCGATCGCGCGCCGGGCCGGGGTCGGCCAGGGGACGCTCTACCGTCACTTCCCCACCCGTGAGTCCCTGGTGTTCCAGGTGTACGGGGACGAGGTGGAGGAGCTGGCCGGGGCCGTGCCCGCGCTCTTGAGGAGCCTCGGTCCGGCGGCGGCGCTGGGTGCCTGGCTGGAGCGCCTGCTCCGCCTGGGCAGACGCGCGCCGGAGATCGCGGACGCGATACGGGCGACCACCGGCGCGACCGCACCGACGTGCCGGGAGGTCTGTCCGGCGCTGCTCGACGCCCTCGCGGCGCTGGTGACGGCCAACGAGCGGGCGGGCACCATCCAGCCCGGCACGACGCCCGACGACGTACTCCTGCTGCTCGGTCCGCTGTGGCGGGTGGGCGCGGACGAGGACGAACACGCCCGCGCGGGGCGCCTCTTCGACGTCCTCCTGCGCGGACTGTGCCCGGCACGCGATTCACCGGCCACCCCCGCGTGAGCGCGGGCGGCCGGTGTACGGCGAACGGTCAGTAGAGCTCGTCGCCCGGGTAGAGGGTGAACAGCCGGACGGTCTCCACGTACAGCCAGCTCAGGGTCAGGGTGAGCCCGAACGCGGCCGTCCAGGACAGCTCGTGGGGCGCGCCGCAGGTGATGCCGTCCTCGACCTGCCTGAGGTGCAGGGCCAGGAAGGACACCGCGAGGACGACACCGACGACGCCCGTGAAGACGCCGAGGCCCACCGGCCGCAGGCCCAGGCCCTCCGTGCCCAGGAGGGGAATCAGGACCAGGTCGGCGAGGGCCAGGAGACAGAGGCCGAGCAGTCCGGCGCCGACGAGCGGGCCAAGACGGCGGCCGGCCCGCACCCAGTGGAGCGCGCGGGCCATGAGCACCCCGGCGCCGGCGGCCATCGTCCCCAGCACCGGCTGCACGAGGACGCCCGGTGACAGATGGCGGGAGACGGTGGCCGAGAGCACCGCGAGGAACACGCCCTGGACCGCGGCGAACGCCAGGGTCGAGTAGGGCGACCGCGGGTCCCTGCGGCGCTGGCGCACCACGAGTGCCGCGGCGGCGAGTCCGGCCCCGGCGGCCGTGCCGTAGGCCGCGGCCGTGCCGATCGGGACGTACCCGAGCAGCGTCCAGGAGAGCACGGCCGCGACGGTGCTCGTGGCGAGCCCCGCGGCGGCCCGGGCGACCACGCCGTCCATCGTCATCAGGTCGGCCACGGGGAAGGGCAGCGGCACCGGATCGTGCGCGCCGAACGCCTCTGGGCCGGCGGTGGCCCGGCCCGGTGCGACGGCTATCCCCGTCCGTGGCTCCTTGGCCGCCGTCCGCGCCGTCTTCGGCCCGCCGTGCCGCCTGAACTGGGGCCGGCAGAGTACGGGGTTGCTGCTGGTCAGGGAACGCTGCTGCTCGACCGGTGTCACGCCGGATCCTCTTCTCCGTGTCGAAGGTGTGAGCCGCTCCCAGGCTGACCGGCCGGACAAACCACGCGCATCAGTCACTTGACGGTCGGGCCCGGATTGCGCACAGCCGGCTCAGGCGGGCGTGATGTTGTGGTTGAAGCGGAAGACGTTGGCCGGATCGTGGCGCCGCTTCACCGCGGCGAGCCGCTCGTACCGCTGCTTTCCGTAGACCGCGCGGACGCCCTCGGTGTCGGTCGCCTCGTCCGGCGACAGGAAGTTGACCATGCTCCGGCCGGCCGCCCAGGGGGCCAACCCGTCCACGACGTGCGCCAGTTCGGCCCGGAACCGGTCGGCGTGCTCGGGTGCGCCGACCGCGAAGCCGAAGACGACGTACGGAAGTCCCCTGCTGGACACTGCGTTGGGGAACGCGGGTTCCCGGTCGAGCGCGCCGCCCAGGGCCCGTATCTCGACGCTCGCCAGCGTGCACCCGGACTCGGCGCCCGTCAGCTCCACGAACGTCCGCGCCGTCTTCTCGGAGAACTCCTCCAGGCAGAGGCTGCGGTCGGCGTACGGCATCGGGTCCACCGGGTCGTTGTGGATCTCTCCGATCGCGGTGAAGGGCTTCTCGCCCACCTGGTCGAGCAGCGCGGGTGCGGCCGACCGCAGCGGAGCGATCAGCCGCGCGCCGTCGGCCGCCGTGCCGAGGTAGCCGATCCGCAGGTGGACGACGAAGGCGCCGCGCAGCGGCTCGGGCAGCACGGGGAGGTCGGGCAGCCGCTGGACGGCGACGGAGGAGGTCATCTCCTCGCCGGCCGTCGGCAGCCAGGCACGCCAGGCGTCCAGCACCTGCTCCAGGTGCTCGCCCGCGTAGTAGATGCCGCCGCCGTAGAAGCGCTCGACGGGGAAGACGTCGAACTCGATCTCGGTGACGACGCCGAAGTTGCCCTTGCCGCCCAACAGCGCCCAGTACAGGTCCGGTTCGTCCTGCGGGGTCACCCGGCGCGACACACCGTCCGCGGTGACCAGGTTCAGCCGTCGGACGTGGTCGGCGGCGTAGCCGTGCGTGCGGCCCAGCAGCGGGCTCTGGCCGCCGCCCAGCGTGTACCCGACGACGCCGACGTCCGGCGCCGAGCCCACCACCGGGGCGAGGCCGGACTCGGCCGCGCGGGGCAGCACGTCGGTCCAGCGCACCCCCGCCTCGACCCGTACGGTGCGGGCCTGCGCGTCGACGTGGATGCCCCGCATCCGCCGCAGCGTGATCAGCAGCCCGTCCTCGGCCGCGGAGACCATCTGGTGGGCGGCGGACTTCACGGCGACCGGCAGTCCGTGCCGCGCGGCGAACCGGACCGCCGCCACCACGTCCTGCTCACCGGTCGCGCCGACCACGAGCTTCGGCCGGAGGCCGCAGAGCAGGTTGTACGTGGCGCATTCCGCCGCGTACTCCGGGTCCGTCGGCTCCAGGACGGGTCCCGCCACCGCGTGCCGCAGTGCCGTCACGTCCTCGGCCCGGAGGTCTCCGCCGGTACCGGCGGACACGTATGCGCTCATCCTCGTCACTCCTCTGTTGCACATGTCGATTCCTGACATATCTGCAACGTGTCGAACGTGGTCCGCCGTTCACACCTGTCGGCATGTGATCCGTCCGGGTGTCAGGCGCCGGCGGCCGGGACGGCTTCCTCGGTCGCGGTGGAGGTGGAGTCGGCGGTGCCGCTCAGCTCGTCGTCGGCCTTGTGGGACGGCCGGAGGAAGAGGGCCAGGACGACGCCGACGGCGAGGGTGGGGGCGATCCAGAGGTATCCGGTCGCCGTGGCGTGGGCGAAGGCGTCCAGTGCGGTGTCGCGCAGGGCCGCGGGCAGGTGGCCGATGGTGTCGGGGCGGGCGGCGTCGAAGCCGCCGGCGGTGGGCAGGGCGTGGGCGCGGTCGGCGAAGCCGGTGTTGAGCAGGGTGCCGAAGACGGCGACGCCGAAGGCCGCGCCGATGGAGCGGGAGAAGGTGACCACGGCGCTGGCGGCGCCCAGGTCGGCGGCGGGCACGCTGTTCTGGACGGTGGTCAGCACGACCATGGGGACCATGCCGATGCCGACGCCGGTGATCAGGAAGTAGCCGCTCAGCGCCCAGGTGTCGGTGGCCGCGCCGATGGTGCCCAGCAGGAGCAGTCCGGCGAGGTTGGCGGCCAGGCCGGCGAGCAGGATCGTCCGCAGCCGCTCGACGTGCGCGGCCCAGCGTCCGGCCAGGGACTGGCTGATGACCAGGCCGGCGACGAGCGGGAGCATGTGGATGCCGGACAGGGTGGCCGAGACGCCGTGGACGATCTGCAGGTAGGTCGGCAGGTAGACGAGGACGGCGAACATCGCGGCGTTGGCGAAGAACCCGATCAGCGAGGAGAAGACCACGGTCCGCGAGCCGAGCATGGCCGGCGGCAGGACCGGGGCGGCGGCGCGCCGCTCGACCGGGAGCAGCAGGGCTGCCAGCGCGAGGGTGGCGACGATCAGGCCGACGATGGCGGGCGAACCCCAGCCCCAGCGCTCGCCGAAGGAGGTGATCAGGACGAGACCGGTGGCGATCGCGGCCAGGAGGGTGGCGCCGAGGTAGTCGATGCGGGCCTTGGCGCCGCGGGTGGCGGCGGGCAGCGCGCGGGCGGCGACGGCCAGGGCGACGATGCCCACGGGCAGGTTGATCAGGAAGGCCCACCGCCAGGACAGCTGGTCGGTGAAGACGCCGCCCAGCAGGGGGCCGACGATGCTGGCGACGCCGTAGACCGAACCGAACATGCCCTGGTAGCGGCCGCGTTCGCCCGGGGCGACGATGTCGCCGACGAGGGCGAAGGTGAGCACGATCATGCCGCCGCCGCCCACGCCCTGGAGCACCCGGGCGCCGATCAGTTCGGGCAGGTTCTGCGCCAGGCCGCAGGCGACCGAGGCGATCAGGAAGATCGAGGTGGCCGTCAGGTAGAGCCGCTTGCGGCCGAACATGTCGCCGAGCTTGCCCCACAGAGGTGTGACCGCGGTGGAGGCGAGCAGGTATGCGGCGCTGACCCAGGCGATGTCGTCGAACCCGTTCAGGTCCTGCGCTATCCGGGGCAGTGCGGTGGAGACGATCGTCTGGTCCAGGGCGGCCAGGAGGACCGCGAGGATCAGTGCGCTCATGGCTGCGGCCACCCCACCTGCGGCGGGTGCCGCGGACCGCTGTGACTTCGACATCAGGACTTCCCTTTCCGGAAGCAGTGCCTTGTGACCCATTGATCTGGCACTAACTCTGTTATCTGTCTCATCACTGTAGCACTTGCTGGATTGGATCTCTTCCGGAGAGGCGTCCATGGAGCGCCCGGACCCATCGACACACATACGCACGGACGCCCCCGGGCACCTGTGACAGGTGTCCGGGGGCGTCGGTGGATGTGAGTGGGGGCGCGGCGCGTCAGCCGCGTCGGACCCCCTCGATGAAGCGGCCCGCGAGATCGATCCGCTCGGCCAGGGTGGCGGGGGTCTGCCCGAAGTCCACGAACAGCTCGTGCACCCCCGCCTCGGCACAGGCCCGCGCGTAGTCGACGTACTGGCCGAGGGTGCCCGCCCGCGGCATCCGGTCGGCGTCGGTCTTCGTGTCGGTCAGCTCCGGGTTGACGCGCAGCGCCATGCGCAGCGCGGCCGGATCGCGCTCCGCCGCCACGGCCTCCTTGCGGATGACGTCCCACAGGCCCATCAGCTGGGGCAGCGGCATCGCCACGGGCAGCCAGCCGTCCAGCCTGCGCCCGATCCGGCGCAGGCCGGCGGGGGTGAACGCGGCGAGCAGCACGGGCGGCCCCGACGGCCGGCCCGGCACGAGCCCCACCACGGTCTCCGGGACGGAGAACAACGGCCCCTCGTGCGCGAACACGTCGCCGGCCCAGTACCCGTCCAGGACGTCCAGCGTCTCGTCCAGCCGTGCGCCGCGGCCCTTCCAGGGCACCGAGACCGCGGCGTACTCGTCCGGCATCCAGCCCAGGCCGAGGCCCACCACCAGCCGCCCCCGGCTGAGCAGGTCCAGGGTGGTCAGTGAGCGGGCCAGCATCAGCGGCGGCAGCCACAGCCCGTTCAGGGTGCTGGTGCCCAGCTCGACCCAGGTGGTGTGGGACGCGGCGAACGTCAGGGCGACCAGCGGGTCCATGTGGTTCTCGTACGAGCGCGGCATCACGCCGTCGGCACTCGGGTACGGCGCTGTCGGGGTACGCGGCGCCAGGACGCGGTCGCCCGTCCACAGCGAGTCGTATCCCAGGTCCTCGGCGGAACGGCTGACGCTCAGGATGCCTTCCGGGTGGGCGTCGGGGCCGAAGGTCGGCAGGGCCAGGCCAAGTCGCACAGGTGTCTCCTCGGTTCGGTGAAGGCTCGTGGGGTGCGCAAAAGGGGACAGGGGTCCGTTTGCCGGACATCGTCGCGGGCGTCCGGCGGCGAACTCGGTGCAGAGCGACGGTCAACTTACTTATGTACGCGGATCCCGCGCGGACGAGAGTGGACCGGGTCAGCTTCCGCCCACAGAAGGGTCCTCGCGTCATGAGCGGCAACCATCCCGGTGTCCAGGCTCCCAGGACGGTGCCGCGCGACAGCGGCCCCGAGCTGGTTCTGGACATCGAGCGGGTGCTGGGCGTCTCGGCCCGGCAGACCATCAGGGCGGAGTTCCGGTTCGATCCCGCCTCTTCCCTGCTCGTCCACGTGGAGCTGCTCGTCGAGGGCGGCCCCCGCGTCCTGTGGCGGATCGGCCGCGATCTGCTGCGGCAGGGGTTGTACTCGGAGAGCGGTCTCGGCGACGTCCGGATCTGGCCGGCGCCCTCGGCCGGCGAGGCGACGACCGCCCGGCTGCAGTTGGCCTCCGGCGACATGGCGGCCCTGTTCGAGCTGCCCGTGCCGCCGCTGGCGCAGTGGCTGGAGCACACCTACGAGCTGGTTCCCGCCGGTCAGGAGCTCTCCGCGATCGACTGGGACCGCGCCACGGCGGACCTGCTCCAGGACCCCGCGGCGCAGTCCGACTGATCACCGGGTCGGACTGGTCACCAGGCCGAACTGGTCACGGGGTCGTGCCGGTCACGGGGTCGTGCCGGTCACGGGGCCGGACCGGTCACCGGGGCCGGCTCAGTTGGCGGAGGTCCACGTCTTGAGGTTCGCCGCTTCCGCGTCCGCGTAGTTGGTCCAGTTGACGTGCATCATCGCGGCGATCGTGCCGAGCACGCCGCCCTGCGACTCGTCGCCGTACAACGCGACGGCGGCCTGGTCCCAGTGGTGCATGTGGAGCTGGTACTCGTCCGCCGACTGCGCGGCCCAGGTCTGGATCAGCGGCTGCAGTTTCGTGCGCAGGTTCTCCAGTTCCTCGTCGAGGAGCCGCACCGTCTCGTTGATGACGTGTCCGGCGTCCTGGAGGTTGCCGTGCACGCGCAGCGACGCCGATTCGAAGTCAGGCATGTCTGTTCTCCCGCTCGTTGCGCACCCGCTACCACCGGGGCGGCGGGAGCTGGATCCTGGAGACGTTGTGCGACGCGGCCGTCTCCGCGTCGACGTAGTTGCCGTGCGTACCGCTCAGGCCTTCGGAGATCGCGGTGAGCGCCTGGTGGAGCTTGGCCGCGTTCGCGTCGTAGTCGGCCATCAGCGCCCCGAACTGGGTCGCCGCGGGGCCCCGCCAGAAGTCCTCCATGCTCACCACGTACTTCCTGAGCGCGTCCAGCCGCTCGGCGACGGACTGCGCCGTGGTGGCACAGGAGCTGGCCGCGTCGGTGAGATCCGACGGCAGCAGCTCGTAGACAACCCCGTCTCTGGTTACCGACACAGTGGGACACCTTCCGTCGAGGTGTGCCGATCAGCACACCTGGAGTGTTGCACGGCACCGTCCGCCGGCAAAGATACCTGACGTGTGCACCCGGTGAGGTGAAGTCAGGTATCCGAGTGCGGCTAGGATTGCACACACGTGTTTCAACATGTGAGTGCCGTCGGATGTGTCCGTCGTGAAAGGAATCGGCATGGGGGATCCAGAGTCCAAGAAGGTACGCGGGCCCGGGCTGCCCGGTTTCGCGGGCAGTTTCGCCGCGAGCGCCCGCCGGGTGGGGGAACGTGACCGGCCCCATGTGTTCTCGCGGCTGTTCGTCGTGGTGGGCGTGGTCGTGCTCGTCGCGGCGGGCGCGGTCGGCATCGGCATGATGTCCACGATGGGCGACGGATCCGCCGACCGGACCGCCGCCGATCGTGCGGCAGCGTCGGCGCACGCCGGCACCCAGGCCCCCGGGACACAGGGCGACGCCGTCCACCCGGGGACGAGCGGGTCGCCGAAGGCGGGGCACGGGTCGAAGTCGGTGACGTCCGGCGGCGGTACGGCTCCGCTCCCGGCGGAGGGCGCCGCGCCGCAGGGCGGGTCCGGCCACCACGCGCCCGCCGCCGGCACGGGCGGCTCCGGTGCGGGTTCAGGCTCCGGTGCGGGCGGCAGCGGCACGGGCGGCAGCGTTTCCGGATCGGGGCAGGGCGGGGACGCACCGGCCACGACGGCCCGTCCGAAGGCCAAGGCGCAGGCCCAGCCGGGGGTGTCCGGCCGGATCGTGAGCTTCGCGTCGAGCCGGTGCATCGACGTCCTGGACGGCGGCAGCGGCGACGGGACCCCGCTGCAGATCTGGGACTGCTCCAACGACAGCTGGCAGAAGTGGACGTTCTACTCCGACGGCACGGTCCGGTCGCTGGGCAAGTGCATGCAGCTCGCCGGGGGTTCGACGGCCAACGGCACCCCCATCGTGCTGGCCACGTGCACGGGGAGCTCGGCGCAGAAGTTCTCCCTGAACAAGTCCGACGACCTCGTGAACACCCCCGTGGGCAAGTGCGTGGACGTCCGCGACAAGAAGACCGCCGACGGCACCCGTCTCCAGCTGTACAGCTGCGCGGGCACCCCGAACCAGAAGTGGGGCATGGGCTGATGGCCGCCGCCGGTGAACACGCACCCGACGAGCACGGGCAGCCCGACCTCGACGCGCTCCTGGAGCAGGCCCGGCAACTGACGCAGGGTTTCCTCGCCGCTCAACAGGTGCCTGGTGAGCAGGAGTTCATCGGTGTCGCCGGTGGCGGCCTGGTCACTGCGACGGTGAGCGCGACGGGCCGTCTGGAGCATCTGGAGATCTCCCCTGTGGCCGCCGACCCCGACCACACCGAGGCCCTCGCGGACAGCGTCCTGACCGCGGTGCGCCACGCGCACGGGGCGGCGGCCGCCGCCCTGCAGGCCCGGTTCGCCGGGCTGACGGAACACCTGTGAGGGACGGCTCCGGCCCACGGCCGAGCCCACGGTCCGCAACGAGCCGAGCAGAAGGAATGGCCTGTGGAAGACGACCGCTGTCACGTCACGATCGTGGGGGCACGGCGCAGAGTCGACCTGTCGGTACCGGTGTACGCGACGATCGCCGAGTACACACCGATGTTGTTGCGCGCGTGCGGTCAGGAGACGACCGACGACACGTTCCCGCCCGTCTGGTCCCTCGCACTGCCGGGGGCCCGGCCCTTCCCGCCGGAGGCGACGCTCGCGGAGTCCGGGGTCGTGGACGGCGCGACCCTCTATCTTCAGGACGCCGCCGCCGGCGAGTTCGACGAGGCCGAGGTCAGTGACCTGGAGGAACAGGTCGACGAGGTCAACCGCTCCGGCCTGTCCTGGGACGCAGGGGCGCGGGCCCACGCCCTGCTGCTGGGCGCGGTGGCGGCGCTGGTCGCCGGATTCGCGCTGCTGGTCGCGCAGCGGCCGGCGCAGCCGGTGGGCGGCATCGGCGCGTTGCTGGCCGGCTCCGGTCCTGCCCTGCTGGCCGCGCACGCCACCCGGCGCGCGTGGAGCCTGCCGGTCGGCGTCCGCCTGGCCATGGCACTGTCGGCGGTGCCGCTCTACGCGACGGCCGCGCTGTCGGTGCCCCTCGCGCGGGAACACCTCTCCACGGCGCTCGTGGCGGCCGGCATGGGCCTCGTGCTCGGATCGGCCGTCGCCCGCCTCGCGGTGCCGCACCTGCTGACCCTGGCCGTCCTCACCGCGTCCGCTCTCTTCCTGCCCACGGCGGTCGGCCTCGGCCTGGCGGGCGCCGACCTGACCCTAAGCGCGGGCGTCGTCGCCGTGCTCCTGCTCGGTCTGCTCGCCGTGGCCCCCACCGCCACCGGACACCTCGTCGCCCTGGCGGGCGGAGCACCGGGCGCGGCCGACCGCGAACCGGCCGGACGCGGCCCGGACGTGACCGAACTGGCCTGGCAGGCACGGCGGTTGCTGACCGGCGTCGCCGTCCTGTGCGCCCTCGTGCTGACGCCGGCCCTGGTGTTGCTCGCCGCCGCGGACGACGCGTGGCCGGTGGCGCTGTGCGCCTGCGTGAGTCTGGCGCTGCTGCTGCGGGCCGGACTGCTCAACGCCCTCGGCGCCGTCCTGCCCCAGCTGGTCGCGGGGGTGACCGGGCTTGCCTCGTGCCTGGCGCTCGCCCCGGCGTCCTTCGGCGCCCCGTCCTGGGCCGGTCCCGCCGCGCTGGTCCTGGCCGCCCTGGCGGCCCTGGGCCTTGGCCTTGCCCGGGTGTTCGGCAGCCCCGACCGGGTCGGCGAGCGGCCGGTCTGGATGAGCTCGCTCGGACTGTTCCTGTCGGTCGTCAGCGTCCCGCTCGCCCTGGGGGTCTTCGGCGTCTTCGGTGACCTGCTGAGCCTCGGGGCGGGGCTGTGAACGGCGGCACCGGCCGCACCGCGCAGCCGGTCATGAAGCACGGCGTCGTACGGGTCGCCGAGCGGGGATGGGGGACGCACCGCACGATCGCGGCAGCCGTGCGCGCCGCCGCCGACGGGGCCGTGGTCTCCCTCCAACCCGGCGTCTACCGCGAGTCGTTGGTGCTCGACCGTACGGTGACGCTGACGGCCGCGAAGGGTCCTGGCACGGTGCGGATCGCGCCCGCCCGCGGCGCCGCGGTGACCGTCAGCGGCGGGGCGCCGGTGCTGCGCCACCTCGACCTAGCGGGCGGTGGCGGCGGACCCGCGCTGCTGATCCGCGGGGGTGACGCGCGGGTCGAGGCGTGCACCGTGACGGCCGGTTCGGTCGAGGTGGGGCACGACGCCCGGGCCGCCCTGCGCGACTGTGTCGTACGGGACGTGCCCGGCGACGGCGTCCGGGTCACCGGCACCGCCGTGGCCGCCGTCACCGGCTGCACGCTGGGGCCGGTCGGCCGGCACGGCGTGCACGTCGACGACGGGGCCCGGGCGGACCTGCGCGGCACCCGGGTCGACCGGCCGGCGGCCTGTGCGCTGGTGCTGACGGGGACGGCCGCGGTCACAGCCGAGGACTGCTTCCTGGGCGAGTGCGCCGAGGACGCGGTCCGGGTCGGCGGCCCGGTCCGGCTGCTGCTGTCCGGCTGCCGTCTGCACGGCGCGGGCGGCCACGGGCTGCGCGCCGACGGCTGCGCCCCGGCGGCCGGGCGTGACGGACGTGACGGGCGTGACAGGGCGGACGGGGCGGCCGACGAGGCCGGTGCGGCAGGTGCCGCCGGTGCCGCCGGTGCCGCTGCCGACCGGGTGGACGACCGCATCCGCCTCGAACGGTGCGAGATCCTGCGCACCGGCCGCGAAGGCGTCTACCTGGCCGGGGAGTCAGAGGCACGCCTGACCGACTGTCATCTCACGCAGACGGGTGGAGCGGCGCTGCACGTCATGGACGACGCCGCCCTCGTCCTCGACCGGGTCAGGGCCGTCGACCTGCCGGGCACGGCACTGGCCGTCGGGGGCGACGCCCAAGTCCGTGCGACCGGCTGCGTGTTCACCCGGACCGGCGCCAACGCCCTGTACGGGAGCGGGAGTTCGCTCACCGAGCTCACCGACTGCGAACTGTCCGCCACCGCCTACAGCGCGGTGCACCTGCAGGGCGGTGGCCGGGCGGAGCTGCGGTCCTGTGCCGTGCTGGACAGCGAGCAGCACGGTGTCCGGGTGGAGCACGGCGGCCATCTGACGGCGCTGGACAGCCGGGTCGAGCGGGCCGCTCTGTCCGGGGTGGACGTCGAGGACGGTGACGCGGTGCTGCGCCGCTGCGCGGTCTCCGCGTGCGCGACCGGCGTCCGGCTGCGGACCCGGCACCGCCCGTTGCTCGACGCGTGCGAGATCCGTGCGGTGCGGACCACGGGGGTGGAGGTCGGCGCGGGCACCGGCGCGACGCTGACGGACTGCGTCGTCGAGGACTGCGGGACCTCGGGGGTCTTCTTCGAGCGGGACAGCGAGGGCTGGGTCGATGCCACGGCCGTCGGCGACGTCCGGGGCAGCGGGCTTGTGGTGTGGAGCGGGGCGCGGCCCCGGGTGTTCGCCACGCGGGTCAGCGGCACGGCCAAGAACGGTGTCTACGCCCATGACGGGGCGGCCGGGGTGTTCGAGCGGTGCACGATCGCCGACACCCGGTATCCCGCCCTCTACGTGGGGGCGAAGGCCACGCCCGTGTTCCGGGGCCTGCGGGTGCACGACACGCAGGAGGACCTGTCCGCGCACGCCGACGGCGAGCCGGTCTTCGAGGACTGCCGCACCGAGAACGTGTCCGTCTCGACGCTGCCGGCCGGCGCAGGTCCCGCCCCCGAGCGGGAGCCCGCGGTCCACGGCGGCCGGGCGGCGCCGCCGGGCGGGAGTCAGCCCGAGGCGGACGAGGAGGGCGCGGCGGGCGCGGCGGACGAAAAGGGTCCGGGCGCGGCGGAGACGCTGGCCGGGCTGCTGGCCGAACTCGACCGGCTGGTGGGCCTGGACCGGGTCAAGCAGGAGGTCGCCTCGCTGGCCAAGGTGATGCGGATGGTCAAGCAGCGCCAGGAGGCGGGGTTGCAGCCGCCGCCGCTCAGCCGGCACCTCGTGTTCGCCGGGAATCCGGGCACGGGCAAGACGACCGTGGCCCGCCTCTACGGCCGCATCCTGGCCGCTCTCGGCATGCTGTCCCACGGCCGTCTCGTCGAGGCCGACCGCGCGGCGCTCGTGGGCGAGTACGTCGGCCACACCGCGCCGCGGACGACGGCCGTCTTCCGGCGGGCCCTGGGCGGCGTCCTGTTCATCGACGAGGCCTACGCGCTGGTGCCGCACGGCCAGGTGTCCGACTTCGGCCAGGAGGCGGTGGCGACGCTGGTCAAGCTGATGGAGGACCACCGGGACGACGTCGTCGTCATCGTCGCGGGCTATCCGGACGACATGGACCGGTTCCTCGGCTCCAACCCGGGCCTGGCGTCCCGGTTCACGCGGACCCTGAGCTTCGACGACTACGCGTCCGACGACCTGGTGCGCATCGTCGAGCACCAGGCGCAGCTGCACGAGTACCGGCTGCGCGAGGACACCGTCGCCGGGCTGACCTCGCTCTTCGACGCGATGGAGCGCACCGAGCGGTTCGGCAACGGCCGCACGGCCCGGCAGGTGTTCCAGCGGATGACGGAACTGCACGCGCAGCGGGTGGCGGACCTGGCCTCCCCCGGGGCCGAGGACCTCACTCTCGTACTGCCCCAGGACCTGCCGGAGGAGGCGTTGCGCTCATGAGGCGGCGCACGGCCCGCGCGGCCGGGGCCGGGCCGCACGGGCCGTACGCGTCACTCGGTGGCCGGGTGGGCCGGCGGGTCGGGGAAGGTGGCCTTGCGGTCGACCTGGGCGTACATCTGGCCGGCCCGGTTGACGACGGCGAGGTACTGGCCGGTCAGCGTCAGGGAGTTGGCCATCTGCCAGAGCGCCTTCTCCATCGCGGGCTTGATGGTCTCGCCGAACTTCCGGCCCATCTCGGCGACCGCCTCGGTGCCCTCCGGGTCGGTCTGCCCGTCCGGCATGGGGGCGGCCCCGCTGCTGTTGGCGGACGCGTTCGCGTTCATCGAGGCGAGGGGCTGTTTGGGCTGCGGCGGGCCGAAGAAGTCGTCCGTGCGCAGGGCCATGGTGGCGATGCGCAGGAGCTGGTAGTCGAAGGCCGAGGCGCGGAGCAGTCCGAGGACGGTCTCCTCGGCCGCGCGCACGCTGCCCGCGTCCACGAACAGGGGCCCGGTGTCCACCACTTCGGAGGAGGGCGCGCCCTCGGGCGTGTCGGACTTGGGCGGCAGGTTGAAGGACGGCGGCGCGTCCCAGGCGACCGTGACGGACGGCATGAGATAGCTCAGGTCCTTGCCGGCGTCGGGATCCGGTGTGCTGTCACCTCCCCCGCCGTCGCCCGTGCTGTCGCCGGTGAGCGGATGGGGGTCGTACTTGGAACCCTTGAGGTCGGCCACGGTCTCGCTCCTGTCCATGCGGGCGGTGTCCGGGCCGGACTTCACACCTGTCGCGCCGTGACACCCTTCATGTCATGTTCGCATGTGTCTCGTCCGTACACTCACACATGTGTCGTATCTCGCCGGTTCCCGGCGGTAGTCCTTTCAGCACCGGCACGGAACGGGGTGGGCAGGCATGGCTGACGGTTCGCACAAGATGAGCCGGGGAGAGTTCGAGGTGGCGCTGGGTGCGCTCGGTGACGCCACAAGGAAGGTCAGGGCGGTCTCCCGGGACATCCAGGGTGACCTGGAGCAGATCCGCAGCCAGTTCGCCAGGCTGCCCGGCGTGTGGCGCAGCCCGTCGGAGTCCAGCAGCGAACCGGTCATGAAGTGGTTCGACCGCGCCTCGGCCGACCTGCACGCGCTCCTGGAGGAGATGACCCGGCGCATGCAGGTCTCCTACGACACCTACGTGGACGCCGAGAAGGCGAACTTCCACAACAGCGGTGGCGGCAGCGGCTCCTCGCACGGTACGCACCCACCGCAGCAGCACGCGCAGGGCGGTCACCCGGCGCCGCACGAGGGGACGCTCCGCAACGGCGAGACGGATCCGCGGCCCGAGGCTTCACTGCGGACCGGCGAGACGGACCCGCGGCCCGAGACGGCCCCGCGGCCCGAGGCGGCGCTCCGGGACCGCATGACCGGGCAGGGGGCTTCGGATGCCTGAGAGCCCGGACTACGACACGTCGGTCCTGTCGATCGATCCCCGGCTGGTCGAGGAGATCAGCAAGGCGCTGCTGGCGCTCGCGGACCAGATGGTCGATCACATCGAGGCCGTCGCCGACGCCGCGTTCCACCTGGAGCTGAGCTGGGCGGGCGACACCGCGCAGGAGGCGAAGAGGTTCATGGACCGCTGGAACGGCGTGATGCGTGAGCTCTTCGGCAGCAAGAAGCACCCGGAGGACGGCGTCCTCAACGTCATGGCGGGCACGGTGCACGTGGTGGCCGCCGCGTTCAGCCAGACCGAGGCCAGCCTGGAGAAGGTGTTCAGGGACTTCGCCGACAACCTCCCGGGCGGCACCAAGGACCTCCAGCACCAGGCCGCCCAGGCGCTCTCGGGCGACGCCCCGTCGACCCCCACCTCGGCGCCGCCGGACGTGCCGGAGGGCCTCGACCCCCAAGATTCCGCCGTCGTGGAGGACTTCTTCAACTGATGAGCAACATCGCCTTCCACCGTCCGGCGCGGACCTTCCCGCCCTCGGTGCCCGAACAGCAGATCGCCCTGCCCGCGCCGCCCCAGAAGCCGCAGGAGGCGCAGGCGTCCAGCTGGCTCTACATGCTGCTGCCACTGCTCAGCAGCGTGAGCATGGCCGCGTACATGGTCACCTTCGGCCGTCCCTGGATGATCGTCCTCGGCGTCGGCTTCGTGATCACGTCGGTCGCCGTGACCGCCCTGGTGCGGTCGCAGTCCAGGAGGTCGACACGGATCGCCCGGCTGCGCCAACGCGACCGCTACGTCGAGTACTTGTCCGACATCCGCGCCCAGGCCCGTACCTCCGCCGCGGCCCAGCGGGCGGTGAGCGCCTTCCTGCATCCCTCGCCGCGCCGGCTGTGGGCGCTGGCCACCGGGCGGCGCCGGGTGTGGGAGCGCCGGCCGGCCGACGAGGACTTCCTCCGGCTCCGGCTCGGCCAGGGCCAGGGCGTGCCGGCGATGCGGCTGGCGTCCGGCAAGCGGGGCGATCCGACCGCGGAGTTCGAGGCACAGTCGCAGCGCGCCGCGGACCGGCTGCTGCACGACCACGACCGAGTGGGACACGAACCCGCGTGGGTCGACCTCGCGGCGACCGGGGTGCTCAGCGTGCACGGGCCCGCGGAACGCACCGGACCGCTCGTCGGCGCCCTCCTGCTGCAACTCGGCGTGCTGCACGCGCCGGACGACGTGGAGATCGTCGCGCTGACCGCCAAGGACGCCCCGTGGTCCTGGGTGAAGTGGCTGCCGCACGCGCGGCACGCGGACGCCCGGGGCGCCGGCCCGGTGGTCGCCGCGCACATCGAGGGCATCGAGGACGTGCTGGCCGCCCGGCTCGACCGGGCCAGGGCCGAGCGGGCCGAGAACACGGCCGGCATCCTGCGCCGTGACGTGCCGGCGGAGCGGCATCTGGTCGTCGTCCTGGACGGCTTCCGGCCCGACGCGCCCTGGGCGAACCTGCCGCTCGTCACCGACCTGCTCACGGAGGCGGGCCCGGCCACGGGCCTGCACGTCGTGTGCACGGTGACCAAGGAGAGCGAGGAGCCCGGACGGGTCGACGTCCGGGCCCGGATCGGCGCGGACGGCTCACTCGCCCTGGAGAGCCGCGTACCGGCGCTGACCAGTGCCGTGACGGACGCGACGGCGGACGCCTGCCCGCCCGCCCTGGGCGAGCAGACGGCGCGGGCCCTGGCGCCGCTGCGGCTGGCCGGGGAGCGCGAACAGGTGCTGTCCCGCACGGTCTCCCTGCCCGGCATGCTCGGGTTGCAGCGCCTGGAGGAGGTTGACCCGCCCGCGCTGTGGCGGGCGCCGGACGACGAAGCGCTGCTGCGCCTCCCGATCGGCGTCACGGGTGAGGGCGAGCAGCTCACGCTCGACCTCAAGGAGTCCGCGCTGGGCGGCGTGGGCCCCCACGGCCTGGTGGTCGGCGCGACGGGCTCGGGCAAGAGCGAACTCCTGCGCACCCTGGTGACGGGGCTGACGCTGACCCACTCCCCCGAGCAACTGAGTTTCGTCCTGGTCGACTTCAAGGGCGGCGCCACCTTCGCCGGGGTCACCGAGCTGCCCCATGTGGCCGGTCTCATCACCAACCTCTCGGACGATCTGGCCCTGGTGGACCGCGTCCGTGCCGCGCTCCAGGGCGAACAGACGCGCCGCCAGCAGATGCTGCGCGACGCCGGCAACGTGGACTCGGTCCGCGAGTACCAGATCCTCCAGGCCCAGGGCGCCACGGACACCGAAGGACGCCCGCTGGAGCCCATGCCCTACCTCATGATCATGGTGGACGAGTTCGGTGAACTCCTGGCCCAGCGGCCGGACTTCATCGAGCTGTTCGTCCAGATCGGCCGGGTGGGGCGCAGCCTCGGCATGCATCTGCTGCTCGCCACCCAGCGCCTGGACGAGGGACGGCTCCGCGGCCTGGAGTCGCACCTGTCGTACCGGATCTGCCTGCGCACGTTCAGTGCCGCGGAGAGCCGTGCGGTGATCGGCACGACCGACGCCTACCGGCTGCCGTCGATCCCCGGCTCCGCCTATCTCAAGGTCGACGAGTCCGTGTACGAACGGTTCCGCGTCGCCCATGTGTCGGGCACCCACCACGACGTGTCCGAGGCGCCCTCGGCACCGCCGGTGGAGGTGTCCCCGCGCCCCTTCGCCTTCCGTACGGCCCAGGACGCCCGGTCCGGGCAGGACGAGGCCGTCGAGGCGCCCGTCCCCGTGGCGCCGCCGGAGGCGGGCCGGCGCTCGGAGATGCAGGTCGCCGTGGAGCGGATGATGTCCTACGGCAACCCGGTGCACCAGGTGTGGCTGCCACCGCTGCCACCGGCCCTGGAACTGGACTCGGTCCTCGGTCCCGTCGCCGTCGACGACGAGCGCGGCCTGCGCTCCGAGGTGTGGCCGGAGGGCGGCGGGCTGAGCATCCCGGTCGGCGTCGTCGACCTGCCCGCCCAGCAGGAGCAGCGGGTCCTGCACCTGGACCTGGCCGGCGCCCACGGGCACGTCGCCGTGGTGGGGGCGCCGCAGTCCGGCAAGAGCACCCTGCTGCGCACCGCCGTGCTGAGCGCGATGCTGGTGCACACCCCGGAGGAACTCCAGTTCGTCTGCGTCGACTTCGGCGGCGGCAGCCTGGCCGGTGTCGAGGGCGCCCCGCACGTCTCCGGGGTCGCGTCCCGGCACGACGAGGCGCAGGTGCGACGGGCCCTGTCGGTGGTGCGCGGGCACGTGGAGGAACGCGAGCGGCTGTTCCGGGAGCTCAAGGCCGACACGGCGGACGACTTCCGCCGGATGCGGGCCGAGGGCGCGCTGCCCGACGGGGTCAACGGCGCGGACATCGTCCTGGTCGTCGACAACTGGGGCGCGCTGCGCGCTGCCGTGGAGGAGGCCGACGAGACGCTCGTGGAGATCGCCACCCGCGGTCTCGGCGTGGGCATCCACCTGATCCTCAGCGCCAACCGCTGGAACGAGATCCGCGCGAACCTGCGCGACAACATCACCGGCCGCCTCGAACTGCGGCTGAACGAACCCGGCGAGTCGGAGATCTCCCGGCCGGCCGCCCGCGCTCTCAAGGCCGTCCTGCCGGGCCGCGGGATCATCGCCCCCGGGATGACCTTCCACGCGGCGCTGCCCCGCACCGACGGTGTCGCGTCGACCGAGGGCCTCGCCAAGGCCCAGCAGAAGCTCGTCGACGATCTGTGGACGGGCTGGCAGGGCCGGGAGGCGGAACCGCTGCGGGTCCTCGGCGAACTCGTCACGCCGGCCGACCTGGAGCACGCCGTGGCGCAGACCCACCCGGACGGCACCGGACTCGCCACCGCCGACGTACTCGTGGGACTGCGCGAGTCCGATCTGGAGCCCGCCGTGCTGAACCTGGAGACGGACGGGCCGCACTTCCTCGTGCTCGGCGACTCCGGTTCCGGAAAGACGGAGTTCCTGCGCACGTGGATGCGCGGGACGGTACGGCGCCGCTCCTCGTGGGACGTCCGCTTCATCGTGCTCGACTACCGCAGGGGGCTCCTCGAAGCGGTGCCCGAGGAGTATCTCGGGGCGCAGGCCGGGGAGTCGCAGGCCGCGGCGTTCTATCTGGAGCAGCTCGCCGAGAAGCTGCGGGAACGGATGCCGCCCGCGGGCATCAGCGCCCGTGAACTGCGGGAGCGCGCCTGGTGGTCGGGGCCCGAGCTGTATCTCGTCGTCGACGACTACGACCTGGTGGCCGGGGCGGGCCTCGGCAGCCGCAACCCGCTCGCGCCCCTGGCCGACTGTCTCGCCCAGGCGGCGGACATCGGCTTCCACCTGGTGCTCGCCCGGCGGACCGGCGGAGCGACGCGCTCGGCGATGTCCGATCCGTTCGTCGGACGGCTGCGGGAGCTGGGGACCGGCGGGCTGATCCTGTCCGGCGATCCCCGTGAGGGCGTGCTGCTCGGGGACCAGCGGGCCGTCCGGCGGCCGCCGGGCCGCGGCACGCTCGTCTCCCGCAGGAGCGGCGCCGTCGTCGTGCAGACCGTCCACGACCCGGCGGACCCCGAGCCGGCCCCCTGACCGCGCCCCGCCCCCTCCTCGTCGCCGTCGCGGCCGGGCCGACGTGCCCGGCCGCGCACCGATCCTGAAAGGTCCTCCACCATGGTCCAGTTCGACGTGGCTCCCGTCGTGAGGTTGGGCAACGACTGGATCGCCATCGGCGACGCCCTGTACGAGCGGGCCCGGGCCATGGACGGCGCCATCAACGCCGTGGGGTGGACGGGCGCGGCGGGGACGGCGGCCCGGTCGGCCTGGCACGACGGGGACCGGGGGGTGTTCTCGTCCCTCAGTACGTCGGCGGACGCGGCGTGGAAGATCGGCGAGTCGCTGCACGTGTACGCCGAGGAGCTGCAGAAGACGATCCACGAGATCAACAAACAGCGGCTGGTCGCGGCGCTGGCCAACATCTTCGGCCTTGCCCTGGGCGGGTTGCTGCTCGAACTCGGGCCCCTGATCGGGGCGTTGCTCACCGCGGTCCGCAACATTCTGGCGAACATGGTGCCCTGGTTCGCCAGACTCGCGGCCGCCCTGGCGAAGACGGGGGCGGTGGGGACGTTCGTGTCGAACGCCGTGGTCGGCGCGGCCGTGAACCTCGGGCTCGACGTCGTCACGCAGCTGATGGCCGACGCGGCCGCGGGTGAGAAGTTCCACGGCGTGGACTGGCAGGACGAGGCGATCAGCATCGTGCTCGGCGCGCAGGAGTCGGCCGTCGGCGACCACTGGACACCCCATCCGAAACGGTCGGTCTCAGCCGCCGAATCGTCGCCCGTGCCGAAGCTGACGCCGACCGGCTCGGCCGCGCCCACGAACACCCCGAAACAGTCCGTGGTCCTGCCCGTCACCGAGACGAAGGTGCCGCTGCCGGACTTCCTCTCCAAGGCACTGGCGCTCCCGCCGTACGGGCCGACCCGGTCATCCACCGGAGCCAAGATCCAGGGCGGCCCCACGCAGCTCGATCCGGCGCACGCGCCGACCGCGGCGTCGGCCACGCCCACCGAGACGGGGCCCTCGGCCTCTGCACCCGCGACACCCGGCGCCGCCCCACGGCCACCCGTGTCCGCCCGTCCGACCGAGGCACCACCGACCGCCCCTCCGTCAACGGCCACCCCCGCACAGCCCGCACAGCCCGCACACCCCGCACCGACGCACACCTCGGCCACCACCGGCCCGACACCGACGACGCCCGGGGCCGCCGCCCCCGGGGCCACCACCCCCGACGGTCAGCCGAACAAGTCCTTCCCCGGCAAGGGCAACACCCTCGACGCCCCACCCGGCGCCCGCACCAACCCGTCCGACAACCAGCCCACCACCGTCAACATCCCACCCGTGGGCAGCAAGGTCCCCACACCCGACACTCCCTTCCCCGGCACCGGCACCGGCACCGGCACCGGCACCGGCAACACCCTGGACGCCGCCCCGGGGGTCCGCACCAACCCCTCGGACCAGCAGGCCACCACGGTCAACATCCCGCCCACCGGGAGCAAGACCACCGAGCCCGGCAACCCCTTCCCCGGCAAGGGCAACACCCTCGACACCCCGCCCGGCGCCCGCACCAACCCCTCGGACCAGCAACCCACCACCGTCAACATCCCACCGACGGGCGGCAAGCCCGCCACCCCCGCACCCCCGAACCCCCCACGCCGCACCGGCCCCGGCTACGACCACCCCGCCGACCTCTCCACCCTCACCAACAAACCCGACACCCTCTTCCCCGGCACCGGCAACACCCTCGACGCCCCACCGGGAGCCCGCACCAACCCCTCCGACCAACAACCCACCACCGTCAACATCCCGCCCACCACGAGCAAAGCCGCCACACCCGACTCATTCCCCGGTACCGGCAACACCCTCGGCGCCCCGCCCCGCCCTCGCATCAGCCCCTCCGACAACCAGCCCGTCACCGTCAACGTCCCGCCCATCGGCGCGGGTCCATCGCCGGGCAGGGGGGTGCCTCTTCGTACGGATGTGGGCTATCGGCGCCCGGCGACCTTGGACGACATCGGGGCGCACGCGTCCGGTGACGGTGGGGGCGGCTCCAGGCCGGGCGGCTCCGGCTCCGGCTCCGGCTCCGGATACGGGACGACGGTGAACCAGGGGTCCGGCACGGTCACGCAGGTGATCCACGAGGAACCGCGGCCCTCGCCGCACGAGAGCCCGCGGAGCGGAGCGGCCGCCCCGGCCGCCGTCACCGCGTCCCGCGGCGAGGGCGACACCAACTCCGGCTCCGCGCCCGGCCGTTCCTCAGGGGCGACGACCGTGCCCGAGCCCGGTGGCGGGAACGGGCGCGGGGCCGGTGGAGAGATCGGGCCCGAGCCCGGCGGAGGAACTGGCCACCGGCCCGACGCAGACCTGACCCCGTCGGCAGCCGCCGCGCCCCCGAAGGGCGACGCGGCACCGTCCACCACCAGGCCCGCCACCACCCCACAGCCGGACCGGCTCGACATCGACGCGGCGCGGGCCACCATCGGTGACGCGGCACTGCCCCCGGACACCCTCGCCCGGGCTACGACGCAGGCCGCGGCGATCCTGAGCGTGCGGTGGCACCAGGTACAGCCGAACGCGGACCCGGCGGGCGCGGCGCCACTCGTCCCCCGTCCGCAGAGCGGTCCCATCGGCACCGGCTACACCCGCGCCCTGGACCTGGTGACCGCTCAGGTCGTCCGGCACGGTCCGCTCACCGGGCAGGCCACCGCGGCGTCGGCTCTTCCGGGTGTCGCCGGGAAGGGCGAGGGGCCCCTGCTCCTGTTCGCCGAGCCGGGCCCCGCGGGCGACGCACTGCACCTGGGGGCGCATCAGGTACCGCTCGCCGACCTGCCGAACTGGCTTCCCGCGCACACCGGGTGGAGGCCGGGCGACCTCGTGGTCCTGCCGACGCCCGGCGCCGCCGCGCCCGGCCCCCACGGAGGCCCGTCGCTCGCGCAGCGCATCGCCGATCACACCGGTGCGCCGGTCCTCGCACCGGACGGCGCCCTGCACGTGAACGGTGACGGCAGGCTCGTGACGGACGGTCCCCAGGGCTGGGTCGAGAGCCTGCCGCACCAGGCCCCGATCGTCCGGTCACCCGAGCTGGGCCAGAGCCTGTTCGCCCATGCCGCCCCGCCGACGGAGGTTCACGGGAGTTCGCAGGTCGCCGCCCCCACCGGGGCGGAGAGCGGGACGGCGCACGTCGCCGCGGACGGCGGGGCGTCCGCGCCTCACCAGGTCGTGCTGGCGGACCTGCTCCCCGAAGGCGCCCTGGACATCGACCTCACCCCGGAGCTGGCCGGGGCTCTGGCGGAGACGGCCGTGCAGGCGGTCAGAACCCAACTCGGTATTCCCACAGGGCCCCTCGGGCACGAGATCCGCTTCACCGCCCCCACGGACGGGGCTCAGCTGACCAAGGTGCTGGAGGTGACGCAGCACGTGGCCGGGACGCTCGGTCAGAGCGTTCCGGTCGTGCGGGACACGGACGGCCGCCTGCTGGTGAAGATCTGCCCGCCCGGCTAGGGGCCGGCCACCCACCCGGTCAGGGGCAGACCTCGATGACGGGCCCCGTCTCGCCGCCCAACACCAGCTTGATCCGGTGGGACAGGTCGTCCGCCAGTGCCTGGGCCACCTGCCCCCACACGACGTGGCCGCCGGGGGGTGTGGTGATGAGGAGGTCGGCGTTGGCCAGCCCCACCCCGGGGGTGTCGCGGATGTGTTCCCGGATGCTGACGGCGGCCTGGCGGACGGCATCCCGTACGTCGGTGGAGAGCCGCGACCCGTCCGTCAGGTCGAGGTCAACGATCCGCGACATGTCCTCCGGGTCGAGGCCGGTCAGCTTCTCCATCGCGAACCACTGGGGATGACGCACCACGTCCACGCTCAGGCGCGTTCCCGGCGCGGGGACCGGCGGCCGCCACGGATGCTGCCCGCGCGCTCCGTGGGACGGCGCAGTGTGCGGCGGCGACACCCGGGTGTCCCGGACAGCACCAGATTCCCCGGTGTCTGGGCCGGGCTCCCACGAGTCGAGGACCCGCTGGACGCGCTCGAACTCGGCGCTGCCCGGCTCCAGTTGGTCCAGCCGACCGTGCAGCACCTGCCGCAGGGCGTTCCCCGTGTCCGGGCTCTGCACGTCCACGCGCATGACGAGCGGCGACGTCCCGGCCATGCCCGACGGAGCGTTGGAGCTCGACGTACCCGACGTACCCGACGTACCCGATGGTCCGGCGGAGCCCGACGTGACCGCCGCGCGCAGGTGGTCGAGCGCCGCCGGTCCGCTCATCTCGGCCGAACCCGCCCCCCACCGGTACCCGGCCCAGTCGGCGAGCGCGCCGATGGCGACGGCGTCGGGGGCCGACCGCTGCGGGAACACAGCGGTCTGGTCCCGCAGGAGACCCGGTCCGTGTTCCGCGAAGAGGCCGCCGATCCGGCCGCGGGCGTCCAGTGCGCCCTGTTCGATCGCGTGCCCCACGCTGTCGCGGAACTCGCCGTCGGGCATCCCGGTGGAGAGCCCGGGACGATGGCTGTAGAGGAAGTCCGCGAGCCGTTCGAAACCGTCGGCCCAGCGATGTTCCACCGCCTCGGCGTGGGCCACCGCGTCGAACCCCGGCCGCAGCAGCGTGGTGTCGTTGTCGATCGTCACGATCCGCCGGCTCCGGTCGTCGTAGAGAACGTTGCCCCAGTTGACGAAGTGTCCGGTCAGGCCGATGCCGAGCCGGTCCGTGGTGCCGACGAGGACGTCGGTCACCAGCATCAGCGAGCCCAACTGGCGCAGCGCTTCCGGGTTGTCGAGCAGTTCGCGGCGCTGATGGACGCCGAGCATGTCGATGGGGACGCCCTCGGCGAACTCGGACACGGTGACGTGCCGGTACCGGTCCGCGAGGCCGTCGGCGTGCTCGCCCCAGTCCGGTACGTGCTGCGCGATCGTCGTCACGAGTCTGCGCGCGGCGTCCGAGCCCCGGGAGTACACCTGGGACTCGGGGACGTGCACCCCGGTCACCGTACGGATGAAGCCGTCCGCGTACCGGCTGGGCGCGGCGTCCTCGTGGAACTTCACGACGGCGCGGCCGGCCGGTCCGGCGTCCACGACGTACACGCCGCCGTTCTGCCCCGCGCGCCACGTGACCTCGACCTGGGCGGGCCAGTCGCGGACGTCCCTGGACGGGAGCGGGGTGGCGTGCGCCTCCGGTTGCGTGGCCGTGGTGGCGGCGGGCGCGTCCGAGGGCGTCTTCTTCCGGGTGAAGAGGTCGCGGATGCCGCCGCCCGCCGCGCCTCCCGTCGCATGGGTCTGGAACGTCTCCCGGAGCTGTTCGGACAGGAGCCGGGCCGGGCGCTGGTGGTCCGGCAGGCCGGCGCCCGGGTCGGTGTGCAGACGTTCGGCGATCAGCGTCGCCATGTCGTCGTGCAGGGCGAGGTAGTGCGCCTCGGGAGATCCGGGGGTGACGTCGGCGCGGATGATCGGTGGTTCGCGGTGGCGGTTGGCCATGATCCGGCCGGCCTCCCGGAAGAGGTCGTGCCGCCGGGCCTCGTCGAGGCCGTCCAGGGTCGCCGTGGCCCGCGCGACACCGTCCAGCAGGGCGTGCCCGGCCCAGGGGTGCCCGACGGTGGCGGGATCGAGGAGCCGCGCCGCGCTGACGCCCTGGCCCGCCTCATGGTCCAGACTTCCGCCCAGATCCAGCAACTCCCGCGCCGCGGTGGGGAGTTCCACTGCGCGTACGGGGCCCGACGGGCTGTCCTGCCGGGACAGGGTCACCGAGGTCACCTTGTCGCGTACGCCGGGGATCTCGGCCAGCACCTTGAGGATCGCCGTCCACACGGTGTCCGGGTCCGAGGTGCGGGCGACCACGGAGTCGTAGTGGGCCAGGTTCAGGTTTCCCGGCTGGTCGTGCAGGTCGTACAGGAGGGACGCGGCGACGGACCGGGCCACGTCCGCCGACTCCCCGGGCGTCAGCGCCGGGCGGGAAGCAGCTCCGGGTGCCCCTCCGGAAGGCCCCTTCCCCTTCTCCTTCTCCCCCTCCAGCCACGACTTCCCGGAGTTGATCGCGAAGACGTCCCAGGGGACGTCCGGGTGCACGTCCCGCGCCATGTGCTGGGCGTGCCGGAGCGGCGCGAACACGGCGGGGCTCGGGCCGGTGCGGTTCAGCACCCGCCTGCGGATGTCGCTGTCGCCCGCGCCCAGGACGGTGCCCAGCGACCGCACGTCGTCCGCCACGTCGATGTGGTCGCCGCCGCTCATGTAGAGGGCGCTGGCGTGCACGTTCTGGTACGGGCTCCGTGTGTAGTTGGTCAGGATCACGTCGCTGTAGCCGGCGAGGGCCGGGTGGCGGGCGGCCCCGATCAGCGCGGCGTTCGTCGACCGTCCCATGTACCGGCCGATCGCGAACCCGCCGGCCTTCTTGAGCGTGCTGCCGATGGCCGTCACGAGACCCTGGTGCACCTGGTTGTCGCCGTCGGAGTACACGCCGCCGAAGCGGTACAGCGCCTCGACGCGCAGGATGTCGCTCGCGGCGGCGTATCCGCCGCCGGTGTGCCGGGCGGCTTCGGTCGCGTAGAGGGCGGGCAGGCGCATGGGGGACGCCGAGGAGAACACCTCGTCGACGTTGACCAGCCGGATGTCGTCGCGCCGGGCCCACTCCAGCATGTCCCGCACGTCGAACAGGCGCCCCTGGCCGGGGCCGGCGGGGAGGTTGCGGGCCGCGTCGGCCTCGGCGCGCGTCACGTCCGTCCACAGGACGAACGTGACGTCGGGGTTGAGGTTCTTCCCCTCCGCCATGTGGGCGCGGAATTCGCCCATCGCGCCTTCGTCGCGCAGCGGGCCGCCGAGCCAGATCGAGTGGAGCAGCTTCGGTATCGCCAGCCTCTTGAAGCCCGGCCGTGAGTCCGCCGGGACCCAGGTGGCGAGGGAGTGGACCACGCTGTCGGCGTTGCGCGGCAGCCGCGCCAGTTCGCTCGCCGTCGGCGTGCCGTTCCGCGCCAGGTCCACGGCGGCGAAGAAGGGCTCGCGGTGCGCGCTGTCGAGCTGCGAGAAGTCGAAGTCCCGGAGGAATTCGGGTGGTTGTGGGGTGGTGCGTACGCCGAAGAGGTCGGGGCCCAGGCGTCCGGCGGCGGTCGCCGCGTCGCGGTGCGGGCCCGCGGGGCGCGCGAGGTCGAGGCCGGCCCGGAGCGTTTCGGTCAGGCCGGGGACGGTGAGGCCGCCTGCCTCCTGCCGCTGGGCCGGGGCGTGGTGTTCGTGCAGGAAGAGGAGGTCGTCGCGGCGCAGGTCCGGCATGACGTCCTGGGCCGCGCGGACGGCGTCGTCGAAGCGCCGCCCCACCCCGCCCTCGGTGAACGCCCGGGAGACGTCCTCCAGTCGCGAGACGATCAGGGTGTCCCGTCCGTCGCGGGCCGCGTGGTCGGCGGCGTCGGCCGGTGCGTGCTCGGGCCTCTTGCCGCGGCTGCCGCCCGCGTCGACGTCGGCGCGGGCCGCGGCGACGGCGGTGGCCACCCGCGTGGCCCGCATGTGGTGTTCGCCGCCCGCCGCCTGTGCCGCGGCGGGGCGGTGGCCGTCGATCGGGGCGATCAGGCGGGCGGCGTCGTCGTGGAGCCGACGTGCGTGGTCGAGGGTCCAGTTGTGGGTGCGGGCCCATCCGGCGAGATGCGGGTCCGCGGCGGCTCCGGCCGTTGCCGGTCCGGCGTGCCCGGCGGGCTGCCCCTCGGACCGGCTCGGGGCCGTTGGCGTGGACGGAGGCGTGGACGGTGGCGTGGACGGCTCCCCCGCCGTCTGCGGCGGTGCCGCGTGCCGCGCCGGCGAGCCCGCCGCCGGTCCGGACACCGGCGGTACGTCGTCGTGGTGGTGGCCGGACGGCCCCGCTCCCGGGTCCGTCAACGGCCTGACGAGCGTGGGCAGTTCGTCGGCGAAGAAGGAGCGCACCTCCGGGTTGAGCCGGGCGCGGGCGGCGTCACTCGCCCCGTAGTACGCCGCGTAGGTCTCGGCGAACCACTCCTTGGGGCTGGAGAACTGGTAGTTGGACAGGGCGTGGTTCTCGCGCTCGGCGTGCAGGTAGCTGACCCAGTCGCCGTAGTGGTCGACGTGGTAGGCGCGCGGGCCGACGCGGAGCACGTCCCCGCCGCCGTCGTTGAACGTCCAGGGCTGGGCGACGGCCATCCGTGCGAAGCGGCCGATCTCGTCGAGCCCGCGCTTCAACTCCTCCGGCAGGCCGGGGAATTCGTCCCGCAGATGGGTCAACCGGCCCGGATCACTGCGGGCCGCCTCCGGGTCGAGCGCGTCCACCACGACTTCCAGCAGGGTCCGTCGGCCGTCCGTGCTCTGCGTGCCGTAGTGCGTGTCGCCGATCCCGGCCTTGCCGAGGACGGCCAGGGCCACGGGAACGGTGTTCCTCCCGTGGTGCCGCCAGCCGCCGAAGCGGGGCTCGTCGCTGCGCTCGGCCTGCCAGTTGACCTGTTCGTCGACGGAATGGCCGATCTCGTGCGTGAGCGACCACTTCATGAAATTGTTCTGTGCGAGCGTGTCCGAGACGCCGCCCATCACGTGCCGCGCGTCGGTGAGCCGGCCGAGCGAGAGGTCGTCCAGGAGGCCGTCGCCCTGGTAGTCCGCACGCGCCGCCTGGTCCATCACCCAACGCTGCCAGCCGCTCTTCCTGTTGAGCTCGGTGACGATCCAGGACGGCAGGTGGAGCGGCAGCGCGATGTGCACGGACCGGGTGGTGTCGTCGTACTCGCTGGCCGCGCCGCTGTGTTCGGGGCCGGGGAACTCGATCGCCAGCAGGTGCGGGTTGTCCCGGACGTGCTCGGGCGGCAGTTTGGCCAGCACCTGGTCGATCCGGGCGAGCGTCGAGTGGCTGAAGTGCTGTGGCGCCGCGTCCCCGGGCGTCGGGCCGATGCGTATCCCGTACTTGGCACTGAGCTCCGTCTCACGTTGCGGGGCGCCCTCGTTGCGCAGCCACCCGGCCACGCCCCGGCCGTCGGTGCCCCGCCGGAGGATCGTGCGCATCGCGCCGCGACCGGAGCCGTCCGGTGCCGTGGGCCGAGGCGCGGCGGGCGCGGTGCCTACAGTGCCCGAGGCGGAGGCGGCACCCGTGCCGGGGGTACTGGTGGACCCGGCACCGGCGCGGGGGGCGCCGCCGATGCCCGTCGGACCGGGCGCCGCGATGTCGAGGACGGACCGGGCTGCCGTGACGAGCCGGTCCGCCTTGTCCTTCGTCGCCGAGTACAGCGTCCAGGCCACGGCGTCCCGCACGGTCTCCAGGACCGCCGGGTCGGCGCGGCCGGAGCCGCCGGGCAGCGGCGGCAGCTCGACGTTGCGCTGCCACAGCAGGGTGTGAGCCTCGGCCAGGAACTTCCCGGCCAGATCGGCCCGCATCTTGCCGAAGAGGCGGGCCGCCTGGTCGAGATGGCCCGGCAGAGATTCCGCGGACAGGCCCCCGGAGAGAACCGTGGGGCGCTCCGCGGGTCCCGCGACGGGCGCGGGGTCGGAGACCGGGCCGCCACTGTCGGGAAGATGGACGGCCAGGCGGTCGCCGCCGTCGGGGAGTTGGACGGCCAGGCGGTCGGCATCGTCGGGAAGACGGACTACCGGGTCGCCATCGCCTGGCGGCCGGACGGCCAGGCGGTCGCCGCCGTCGGGGAGTTGGACGACCGGGCGGTCGGCGTCGTGGCGGAGGGCTTCCAGCCCGCCCGCTCCGACGGCCGTCCCGTCGAGGGCGCTCGCCAGCACCTGCGGATAGACCTCGCGCAGCATCCGGGCCGCCCGCTCCACCACGGCCCGCACGTCCGACGCGTGGGCCTCGCTGCCCATGAGGCGCTTCAGGTCCTCGGCCAGGGGGAAGCACTCCGGCCCGGCACCGTTTCCGGCGACGCTCATGTCCGACCTCCGCTCTCCTGTCTCCTGCCGTGTCCGAACGGGAAGGGATGGGATGTGATGGGAAGAGAAGGGATGGACAGCGGTCTCGACACAGGTGTCCACCGATCCTACGTGTTCACACATACCTGCGACCGCCCTCCTCTGGGTGTGGACGGCCTGACGCCATGTGGCGTAATGTGAGACACGTGTTCGTTGATGCCTCCATCAGGCAGCCAGTTCACCCCCTTGAGAGGTTTCCTGCTGCGCGAGTGTGTCATCGCCACATAGCCACGGCGGTGGCCGTCCGACCGGGCGCCCGCCCGGCTCCCCAAGTCGCCCGCCGGGGTGCGAGTTCCCCCGTACCACCCCGGCGGGTCCACCGCCGTACGCATCTACGCAAGCCGTCGCACGGCCGCGCTGTCGGCGAGACCCCCCACCGGAAAAGGCCGATGCACGAGGACCGACAAGGGAACCTTCCGGCGCCGGCCGGGCGGCCCGTGGCCAGCGGCCGGGACGATCCGCTGGGTGCGCCGCCACCGGACGGGCCCGGCTCCGACCTGGCCCGGGTCTTCGCGGAACACGAACTCCGCGGACACGCGGCCCCCGGGGAAGCCTGGTCGTCGTTCACCGCCCGGTGGAACTGGGCCGCGACGCTCCCGCACGCCGTGCCGACGACCCGCGCGGGAAGCGCTCCGGCCGTCCGGCCGGTGCCGGGCGGATTCTCGCTCTCCGGCAGCTGGCAGGCACCGCGGACGGCAGGCAGCGGGCCGTGGCTGGTCCTCCCGGCGTCCTCGCCGCGACAGCCGCCCGACGCCGGGATCGGAACGGGCGACCGCCTCCTCGACCTCTACGTCGTCCCGTCCGCGGCCCTGCCCGCACCGGCCGGCGCCGCACTCCGCGACCGCGCCGCCACCCCGCTCGCGCAGGACGCGCCCGTCCGGCTGGACGGCTTCTACGTACCGGCCGGACGCGCCACGTACTCCGGCGGCCGAGCACTCCACCGCGACCACACCCCCTTCGTCTGGACGGCGGTCGCGGGCATCGCCCTGGGCGCGGCCCGGCGACTGACGCGCGAGCTGTCGGCGCTGGCCACGCACCCGGCGTACTCGTCCCGCACGACGGCCCCGGCCCCGGCTCCGCAGCCGAACACCATGGCCGCCGGCCTGGCGACGCTGCTGCACCACGAGCGGCTCGGGTTCACCGCGGACCTGTACAACGGCCCCGGCATCGGGCGGCTGATCCCGCTCGCCGCCCGCGGTCCCCTGCCGGACCGGATCGCACGGGCCGCCGCGCTGGCGGACCACGTCGTGACGACGGCGTACGAGCACACGGCCCTGCTCCCGCGCGACGGGGAGCTCCGTCACCTGGAGGCGCTCCTCCAGGACTGTGCCGCACCGCTCCAACATCTGCGGTCCACGGTCGACCTCCTGTCACCGGGCGGACAGCACACGGGCCCGTGACAGGCAGGCGCACCGGCAGGCGTGGCGCGGATCACAGCGGCAGAACCGAACTTCGGCGTGCTCGCAGCATCGTGTCGATGTCATCACCGTCCTCCGCCTCTGCTGCGAACGGAGCCACCATGAGCACCACCGCGAACACCCCCCGCCCGTCCGGGAGTTCGGACGCCCCGACGGGACCGCTCTCCCCCGGCACGCACGCCCTCACCGTGGGCGGCATCACCCAGCGCTACCACGTCCACGGCACCGGCCCGGTGTGCCTGGTCCACCCCGGCGGGCCCGGCATCCTCTGGGACTACCTGCGCATGCCGCTGCTCGAACAGCACCTGACCATGGTCTACGTGGAACCGATCGGGACCGGCGCCGAGAGCCGGCTGCCCTCGCACCCGCACGGCTACACCCGCGAGCGGTACAGCCGTTTCCTGGAGCACCTGATCAACCGGCTGGGCGTGCCCAAGGTGTACCTGTTGGGCCACTCGCACGGCGCTTTCGTCGCCGCCCACCACGCCGTCCACCGGGCCGGGCGTCTCGCCGGTGTCGTGCTGTACGCGGGCGCGCCCGTCACCGGCCCCGAGCACGGCGCGGAGGCCGGCCGCATGGTGGAGAAGTTCGCCGCCGACCACGCCGGTCACCCCGGCCTGCCCGACGTACTCGCCGCCTTCCACGCCATGTCCCGCATCTCCAGCGACGAGGAGACCACCGCGGTGGCGCGCGGCGTCCTGCCCGCGTACATCGCCGACTACTGGGACGACGAGGAACTCTGGGCGCCCTTCCGTGACGCCGTGCGCGCGGTGTTCGTCTCCGGTCTGGACGAGCACCTCCGCCCCGACGTCGTCGACGACCGCGTGGCGCTCAAGGGGCTGGAGGTCCCGGCGCTGGTGGTCGGCGGACGGCACGACGTGATCTGCGGGGTGCGCTGGAGCAAGGAACTGCACGAACTCATCCCGGACTCACGGCTGTTGGTCCTGGAGCGCAGCGGGCACTTCGGGCACCTCGAGGAACCGGAGCTGTTCGACCGGGCCGTGTCCCGCTTCGTCTCCGAGACGGGGGCCGGAGCCTAGCCGTGGGCGCGGTGGGCGCGCAGGTGGCGGCCGGGAACGTCAGAGGTACATGGCCCGGTGGCTGCGGTAGGCGAAGGTGTCGCCCGCGCTGAGGATCGTCACGATCGCCTCGCAGTACGCGCGGTACGCCGTCTCCTGCTCGGCCCGCAGCGTGACGGTCGTGGCGCCGGCCCCGCCCCGGGGCGGGAGCAGGAGGCCCAGGAGCAGCGGTGGTGGTGGAAGGGACAGCACCGCCATGATCCGCCGGAAGGAGTCGGTGGTCTCCTCGTGGTCCGGCGGTGCGGCGGCGGCCCCGGCGTCCGTGCCGCCCGCCGCCGCGTCCCGTGCCGTGCCCTCGCGCCGGCCGAACAGGCCGAGGCAGGCGTTGAGTTGCGCCAGCTCGGCACCGGTGACCTCGATCGGGTACAGGCTGGTCAGCAGGTCGCCGCGCGGCCCGTGCAGCAGGTGTCCTGTCCCTGCGCCGGGGGCCGCTCCGGTGGCCGTGTCCCCGGTCTGCCACCGGGACCACAGCGGCAGTCTGAGCAGGATCTGCACCCAGCTGTCGTAGGCGGCGGCGACGGTCCGCTCGTCGTCGGTCTCCGGCCCCGTGCCGTGCAGGAGGTAGAGCCGGCGGAGGATCGGTTCCTCCAGGCTCTGGAACTTCGCGAAGAACACGGGGTCGTCGGGGACCAGAACGTACACGGGGCTCCTCCGAAGGGTCACGGTTCACCTGTCCGCACGGAGACACGTGTGCCGCGCTTCTGCCGACGTGTCGCTCTCCCCTGCTCCGCCCCGGGGCACCTCACACCCTACGTCAGGGTCAACGGGCGGTGCCGAGGTGTGTGGCGTAGAAGTCGGCGAGCTTGTCGACGGCGAGGTCGACGTACTCCTTGCGGTCGTAGAGGTCGACGTGGCTGGCGCCCTCGATCCAGTGGAGCTCCTTGGGGCCGGTGGCCCGCTGGTGGACGTCGACGGCCATCCAGGAGGTGACGGCGCGGGAGCCGACCACCTGCAGCAGAGGGCGGGGGCCGATCAGCGGGACGGCGTGGAACGCGTCGAAGAAGGCGAGCTTGTCGATGCTCTCCCAGGCGAGGAACTTGGCCGAGCGCTCGTGCTCGCCGCGCGGCGTGCAGTAGTACTCGAAGCCCTCGACGCCGTGCCGGCCGCCGAGTTCCCCGGCCTGTTCGGCGGTCTCGGGGAACATGGTCATGACTCCGGCGTCCTCGCCGCGGGCCGCGGCGGTGCGGGCCTGGGCGGCGGCGTCGAGCAGGGTGCGGAAGACGGCCGGGTCCTGGGTGCCGTCGGCGCCGAGACGGAACTGGCGGGCGACGTCCACCCCGCTGACGGTGGCGACGGCCTTGACCCGCCGGTCCGCGCCTCCGGCGGACAGCGAGTAGCCGCCGGAGGCGCAGATGCCGAGGAGGGCGATGCGCTCGGGGTCCACCACGTCGTCGCGGGTGGCCAGGTAGGAGACGGCGGCCTTGAAGTCCTCCACCCGCTGGGCGGGGTCCTCCAGACCGCGCGGCAGCCCGCCGGACTCGCCCTGGTGGGCCGCGTCGAAGGCGAGCGTGACGTAGCCGCGCTCCGCCATCCGGCGCGCGTAGATGCCGGAGGTCTGCTCCTTCACGCTGGTGCCGGGGTGACCGACCACCAGCGCCGGGCGGGGGCCGGCGGCCGGGGTGTCGGGGAGGTACAGGTGCGCGGCGATCCGGATGCCGGCGCTGTCGAAAGTGACGCTGTCGAAGGTGACGCTGGACTGGGACATGAAGGTCTCCTCAAGGAATCCGTGGAGTCGGCCCGTTGGCCGGGAACACCTCTACGATCGCTCCGGATCCCAGGAGGGAAAAGAGACAGGTTTCTGCCTGGGAAAGAACCTTCCCCCCTCACCCGCACACGTGCTCAGGGCAGGCCGCCTCTGCCGTCCGGTCAGCCGGCCGTCTCCGTCGTCAGGGGGATGCCGAGCGCCGCCTCCATCTCCGCGATGGTCCGGCGGGGCTCCTTCGCGTGCACGGTGAGCAGGCCCAGCTCCGCGGCGGGCGCCAGGTACTGCTCGCTGTCGTCGACGAACACGCACTGTTCGGCGGGGAGTTCGAGCATGCGGAGGACGAGCTCGAAGATCTGCGGCTGCGGCTTGCGCAGACCGTGCTGCTCGGAGATCACGACGGCGTCGTAGCGGCGCTCCAGTTCGTGACCGGCGTAGAGGTCCCAGGGCCCGGTGCCGACCGAGTTCGAGAGGATGCCGACCTTGACCCCGGCCCGCCGGGCTGCGGCCGCCGCGGCGATTACCGACGGCTCCGGGCGCAGGTCCGCGAAGATGCGGCCCATCAGGTTGTCGGCGGACACCCCGAGCCGCTCCGCGGCCTCGGCGTTCCACCGGGTCTGGGTGATCGCGCCCCGCTCCAGTTCCGCGGTCCGCCGGCTCATCTCCTCATCCAGATAGAGCGCGTTGATCAGGGCGCCCTCGGGCAGTCCCTCCCGTTTCTCGAAGGCGAGCGCGGCGGGGACGAGCGGTGTGGTCAGCACGCCGCCGAAGTCGAGGACGAGGCCTTTGCGGTTGGTCATGGCGCAACTCTAAGGTGTGTTGCGCTCGGGGCATGCTCCGGCCCATGTGTGAACGGGTGAGGACACATGTGCGTACGGGTGGTGGGGGTCAGACGTGGGGTTCGTCCGAGGCCTCGGCATCACCGGAGCGAGGCCGCGGCGTGTGACACAGGGTCAGGCTGTCGACCCGGCCCTGGTCGAGGGTCATGATCCAGGCGACACCGGGCGGGCAGTGGTCGGGCGCGTCGGACGGGTTGACGAGGTCCATCTCCCACACGACCAGGGAGCGCCCGGCGATCACGTGGACCGGGCGCTGCCGCACTCCGGCGGCCAGGTCGCCGTCCATGCCGGCGAGCAGCAGCGTCCTGCCGCCGAGCACCTCGCCCCCGGCGCGCAGGACGACGTCGCGCGCATAGCGGTCGGCGACCACGCTCGCGAACTCGCCCCGCTCCGCGGCGGCCAGCGTCTCCCGCGCCTCCGCCCAGGAGGCTCCGGTCCGTACGCGGGTCTCCTCGTGGGCGTCGTCGGCGGTGGCCCGCAGCGTGCGGGCGAGTTGCGCCCGCGCCTGGCTGAGCCGGCTGCGGACGGTTCCGACCGGTATCGCGCAGGCCCGGGCGATCTGCTGGTAGGAGGTGAGGCGCAGGGAGAAGTAGCGCAGGACGAACGGCAGTCGCAGCGCCGGGGACAGTCCTTCGACGGCCTCCCAGATCCAGTCCCGCAGGGCGTGCCGGTCGAGCACCTGCTCCGGTGTCACCGACCCGGGCGCCATGGGCGGCACGGGGACCTCGGCGACCGGCTCGGTCCGCCGCGCCTCGCGCAGGACGGCGCGCCCGGCGTTGCGCACCACCATCCGCAGCCACGGACCCACGGCCGCCGGATCGCGTACGTCACCGATGCGGCGCAGCGCCACCAGGGCCGCCTCCTGCATCACGTCGTCCGCATCGGGGCCCGGCCCCAGCACGCTCACCGCGACGGCCCGCATGCCGGGCCGGTGGCGCTCCAACAGCCGGGCGAGAGCGGCCACTTCGCCTCTCTGCGCCGCCCGGGTCAGCGCCGCGTCCTCAGCACGTTCGGCTTCCGTCAGCACGGTGCTCACGACCTGCCCTCTCCGCTCCGGCACTCGGACGTACCGTCCCTGTCGGTTCCCGTCGGCCGTCAGTCGTCGCCTCGCAGGATCGACAGCAGCCGGAGCGCTTCGAGGTAGATCCACACCAGGGTGACGGTGAGGCCGAAGGCCGCGAACCACGAGTCCTCCCGCGGGGCGCCGTAGGCGATGCCGTCCTCGACCTGCTGGAAGTCGAGAGCCAGGAAGCACGCGCCGAGCACGATGCCGGCGATGCCGAACAGCACGCCGGTGGCACCGCTGTCGAAGCCGAGGCCGTCACCCGCGCCGAACGCGGAGAACAGCAGGTCGACCGCCATCAGCAGGAGGAATCCGGTGGCCGCGCCGAGCACGAAGCCCTGGAAGCGCCGGGTGACACGTATCCAGCGCCGCTTGTAGGCGATCAGCACACCGGCGAACACGGCCATCGTGCCCAGGACGGCCTGGACGACGACACCCGGTGCGATGTAGGTGGACGTGGCGCTGGAGATGACCCCGAGGAAGACGCCTTCGAAGGCCGCGTAGCCCAGGATCAGCGCCGGGGCGGGCGTGCGCCGGAACGTCTGGACCATGGACAGCACGAACGCGACGAGGGCGGCGCCGGTGCCGATCCCGAAGGCGCGTCCGACGCCGACGGCGTCGACGGGCAGCAGGACCCACGAGAGCGCGGCCGTCAGCACCACCGTGCCGAGCGTCGCGGCGGTGCGGACCACGACGTCGTCGATCGTCATCGTCGCGCCCGCGCGCCGAGCGTCGGGCACGAGCGGCGCATCGGCGGACCGGGCGTAGGGGTTGGTCAGCGGGACGCCGGACGGATCGGGGGCGGCGGCACCGACACCGGCGGCGCCCACCGGCTGGAGCCGCTCGGCCGCGGGCCCGGCCGGACGGCCGCTCCGGCCGAACCCACGTCGGGTGAAGATCGGATTGCTGCTGCGCATGACGCTGCCTCCCTGTTCGGTGAGTAACCACTCTGACAGGTGACGCGCACCACGGCAAGAGCGTCACCAATCAAATTGGTTATGAAGAGGAGTCAGGCCAAGAGCCACGAACAGCGGCAGGGCCGCCGAGGTGAAACACCTCGGCGGCCCTGCCCTCGCTCACCGGCCCACACCCGGCGGGGTTCAGCTCAGCTTGTCGACCTCCAGGACCGCGGAGACGAACGCCTCGGGGCGCTCCTGCGGAAGGTTGTGACCGGCCCCCGGAACCACGTGGTGCACCCAGGGTCCGGCGAAGTGCGCCGCGTAGCCGCTGCCATCGGTCCAGGGTGTGACGCCGTCGGCCTTGCCGTCCAGCGTGACGCTGGGGACCGGGATCTTCGGCTGGCCGAGGAGCCGCCGCTCCAGTTCCGCGTAGCGCGGGGCGCCGGGCGCGGCGCCCATCCGGTGGCGGTAGCTGTGGATCACGACGTCCACGTAGTCGGGGTTGGTCCACAACTGCGCGGCCTGCGCGAACTCCGCCTCGGTGAAACGCCATTCGGGCGAGTTGCGCTGCCACACGACACGGGCCAGGTCCTCCCTGTCGCGGGTCAGCCCCTTCCGGCCCCGCTCGGTGAGGAAGTAGAAGAAGTACCAGTAACCGGACTCGACCGAGGGCGTCAGCGGCTCGTCGGCGACCGCCAGGTTCTGGATCAGGTAGCCGTTCACGGACACCAGGCCCGAGCAGCGGTCCGGCCAGAGCGCCGCGGCCACGTCGGCGGCCCGGCCACCCCAGTCGTATCCGGCGTAGAGCGCCCTGCGGATGTGCAGCGCGTCCATGAAGGCGATCACATCGGCACCCAGGGCGGCCTGTTCACCGGATCGGAAGATGTCGTCGCGGAGGAAGGACGTCTCCCCGTGGCCGCGCAGATAGGGGATGTAGCAGCGGTATCCGCGCGCGGCGAGGGCCGGTGCCACCTCGGCGTAGGAACCAGCCGGGCTGAAGGGCCAGCCGTGCAGGAGGATCACCGGCACGCCGTGCGCCGGCCCGACGTCGTGGTACGCGATGTCCAGGACGTCGGTACGCACGTGGCGCACGGGCCCCAGCCCCCGCCGCTCCCACGTCGCGGACCCACCGCCCGAGGACACCGGCGTCGCACCCTGCGCCCGGGCCGAGGCCTGGCCCGCCACGGAGAGCCCCGCCGCGCCCGCCGCCATCGTGATGGCCTGCGTCACCCTACGTCTGCTGATCACAACGCTCCTCTCGCCCCACGGGGATGCGTGCACAAAGAAACACACATCACGGGTAATCACCTTTCAGACTGGTGATTACCTTCCGCCAGTTGCACACGTGTGTCAAGGAAGGGCGCCTCGACACCAGCGACTTCCGGCTCCTGCCCCTACTCCTGCTCCCCCGGCTACCGCTCCCCGACTACCGCTCCCGGGCGACCGCTCCCGCACTGAGAACCAACTCCCCCTCGTCAACGTCCTGTTCGGCACGGGGATGATCAGTGGATGAGTGGATGGGATGGGGTGCGGGAGGGGTGCCGTGGAATCCGACGACGGCTCATGGTGGGTGATGCTCGCGGTTTCCGCCGGGGCGACACTCGTGCTGGGCGCGATCCTGTTGTCGGTGATCGCCGTCGTCGTCCTCGGTGCCGGCTGGGTGCGACGCAGGCGGGGCTGACGACGTCCGGACGACGGCTCGCCCCGTTGCCCACGCGGCCGGGGCAGCCCCACGAGCGCTGCCCCGGTGGCCGACGACCGGGCCCTGGCCTGCCGCTTCAGGCCGCCACCCGCGTCGTCTCCTGCGCTGCCGCCCGGTCGGCCGCCGCCCGGCGCCGTCGGACCGGCACGCCCATCGTCGGGTGGGCGACGCCCCAGGCCGCGCCCTTGCAGACCAACTCCTTGTAGCGGGCGGCGAAGCGGCCCGTCAGCGCGCGGTCCACGGCGCGGTCGTCGGCGGTGACGAACTGGATCAGTCCCTCCTTGCGGCCGAGCGAGATGCACTGGTTGAAGTACTTCAGGTGGGCGGTCGGCAGCTTGCCACCGGTCAGCCGGGCCGCGATGGAGTCGGCGGCCTGCCAGGCCATGGGCGTGCCCGAGGCGCAGGACATGCGCAGCGGCTTGTCGCCTGCGCCCAGGGCGTGACCGGCGTCGCCGATCGCGTACACGTCCGGGTGGGAGACCGAGCGCATCGTCTCGTCGACCACGACCCGGCCGGTGTCCGCGAGTTCGAGGCTGGTGGCCCGGTTCAGCGGGTGGGCCGCGAAGCCGGTGGTCCAGACGGTGACGGCAGCCGGGACGGTCCGGCCGTCCGCGGTCGTGACCCGGTCCGCCTCGACGCCGGTCACCGCCATGTGCTCGTGCACGGTGACGCCGAGCCCGTCGAGGACCTTGCGCAGGTGCGCGCGGCCCTTCGGGGAGAGCCAGTCGCCCAGTTCGCCGCGTGCGGCGAGGACGACGTCGAGGTCCGGGCGGGTCTCGGCCACCTCCGTGGCGAACTCCAGGCCGGTCAGGCCGCCTCCCACGACGAGGACCGTCTCGCCCTCGGCCAGCCGGCCCAGGCGCTCGCGCAGCCGGAGCGCGCCGGGGCGGCTCGCGATCTGGTGGGCGTGCTCGGCGACGCCCGGGACGCCGCCCGCGTTCCCGGTGCTGCCGAGGGCGTGGACGAGGGTGTCGTACGGCAGTTCCGCCGGGCCGTCGGCGCCCTGCACGGCGACGGTCTTGCGGTCCACGTCGATCGCCGTGACCGTCGCGAGCTTCAGCTCGACCCCCGTGCCCGCGAACATCTCGCTCAGCGGGCGCGGCGTCAGCTCCTGGCCCACGGCCAGCTGGTGCAACCGGACCCGCTCGACGAAGTCGGGTTCGGCGTTGACGAGGGTGATGGCGACGTCCTCGCGGCGCAGCCGCTTGGCGAGCCGGCCCGCCGCGATCGCTCCGGAGTAGCCGGCGCCGATGACGATGATGCGGTTCTGCATTGTCCTGCTCCTGTCTGCGCGGGTCCGGCGCCTTCTGGCCCGGTCACGCCCCTTGAACCGGGCAGCCCGCCGATTCCTGACAGGAGAGGAGTGTGACCTGCGTCACATTACAGTTCAGAGGGCTCCGGACACGACAGGAGTACCGAAATCGCCCGCAGCCCAGCGCGCGGTCGCGCGCTCCAGCTTGTCCGGGTTGACCTGGCTGCGGACCGCGACGATGCCCTCCGGCGTCCGCTCCAGGCACATGATGCCGAAGACCCGGCCGTCGACCACCGCGACGAGCGCGGGGCCGCCGTTGGCGGTGGTGGCGTAGAGGTCGGGCGAGCCGCCGACCAGATCGCGCTTGGCCTGGCCCGGCTTGAACATCCCCCGCAGGAACTTCGCCACCGCCAGAGCCCCCTCGAAGGCACTGGCCCGGGCCGGCACCTTCCCGCCGCCGTCGCCGACCGCGATGGCGTCCGAGGTGAGCAGCTTGATCAGCGGCTCGGTCTCGCCGCTGGTCGCGGCCGCGAGGAACTCCTCGACGACGCGCCGCGCGGCCGCCTCGTCGATCCCGGCCCGCGCCCCGCCGGAAGCCGCCTGCGCCCTGCCCTGCGCCACGTGCTTCTTCGCGCGATGGAACGTCTGCTGGCTGGCCGCCTCGCTGAGGTCGAGGATCTCGGCGATCTCCCGGTGGGAGTACGCGAACGCCTCGCGCAGCACGTACACCGCACGCTCGTTGGGCGAGAGCCGCTCCAGGAGCACCAGCACGGCGTACGACACGGACTCCCGCTGCTCGGCCGTCTCCGCGGGGCCCAGCATCGGGTCGCCTTCGAGCAGCGGTTCGGGCAACCACTGACCGACGTAGGTCTCTCGGCGCACCCGTGCCGAAGTGAGCTGGTTGAGGCAGAAGTTGGTGAGCACCTTGGTCAGCCAGGCCTCGGGCACCTCGATGCGTCCGACGTCGGCGGCCTGCCAGCGCAGATAGGTCTCCTGCACGGCGTCCTCCGCCTCGCTCACCGAGCCGAGCATGCGGTAGGCGATGGCCTCGAGACGGGACCTCGCCGCCTCGAACCGGTCGACGTCACTCAAGGTCAGGGCCATGCCGGGATCCTAATGGGTGGCCGAGAAGCCCCGCTCGGGGACCTCCTCGCGAAGCTCGCCGCCGCGCGCCGCCGCCGCGGCCGACCCGACGACCGGCCCACCCACGCGAAGCCCCAGCAGTCACCTGCGGGGCTTCGTGGCAGCCGAGTTCGGCTCGGACTCCCCAGGGCGCCAGGGCTTCAGGGCCTCAGGGCCTCAGGGCAGTTCGATGACCGACCGCGCGCGTGGATGCCGCTCGGCGATCTCGCCGCACGGTCGGCACATGGGGATCGACACGTCCTCGTCGTCGAAGGGTTCGTCGAGCTTCGACCCGTGCACGGCCATCACCACGAACACGCGCACCTTGCCCTTGCAGAGCCCCGGCTCGTCCCGGTGCGCCGCGACGCACACACACATACACCCCCGGCCGGCCACGGCACCCCCTCCTGTCGCCCCGTACACGCATCGACTCTACAAGATTTATACGACCGTCTTATACGCTCGTCTTGTACAACCGTATAGATGATGTCTACGATGAATCCATGAACACCGACAGCGCCAAGCGCTCCTCGCTCACCATCGACGGCCGCACCCTGTCCTACGTGGACTTCGGCGGGCCTGGCCGCCCTCTGATCGCCCTGCACGGGCACATGTCCGAGGGCATGTCCTACGCCGATCTCGCCGCCCGCCTCGCCCCGGACTGGCGGGTCATAGCCCCCGACCAGCGAGGCCACGGCGACTCCGACCGGGCGGCCGACTACAGCCGCGAGGGCTACGTCGCCGACGTGGAAGCCCTCATGGACCACCTCGGGCTCGACCGCGCCGCCCTCCTCGGCCACTCGCTCGGCGCGATCAACGCCTACCAGTTCGCCGCCCGCCACCCCGAGCGCGTGACCGCCCTGGTCAACGGCGAGGGCTGCGCCGAACTGGGCCTGGACGGCAGCAATCCGCTGGCGTTCGTCCTGAACTTCCCGGAGGGCGCCTGCCCCAGCCGGGAGGAGTTCGTGGCGCAGCTCGGCCCGTTCGCCCCCTTCCTCGCATCCGCCGTTCGCGAACGGCCGGACGGCACGTGGGGCCTGCACTTCCACCCCAAGGACATCTACGAGTCCGAGGACCGGGTCCACGGCGACCACTGGGCCGACTGGACCGGATCCACGTGTCCGGCACTGCTGATCCGCGGGACCGAAGGCGGGGTGCTGCCGGCGGAGCAGGCGGCGCAGATGACCGCCCGGCGGCCCGGCACCCGTCTCGTCGAACTGGCGACGGACCACTTCCTGTACGCCAACGATCCCGCCGGCTTCGCCGCAGCGGTCCGGGACTTCCTCGCCTCGGCATAGCCGGGCCCGCGACGGCGAGCAGGGGCGAGCAGAGGGCGGGAACTCGCCCTTGCCTCTTGGGTGTTCGAGGAAGAGCCTCCCCCAATGACCCCCTTGGCGGAGGCTCTGCCCGAGTCGACCCTGCACGATGTGATCGGTCTGCTGGTCAGGCTGGTCGAGTCCGCGGGTGCGCTGATCATCTTCACCGGTGCCGTGTGGGCGTTCGCACAGGTCGTCCGGGCGGGTGTGCCCGGGCGCAGTCGCGACCGGGCAGCGGACTTCAACCGGATCAGGCTGGGCCTGGGGCGGTTCCTGGTCCTGGGGCTGGAGTTCCAGCTCGCGGGGGACGTGCTGCGCACGACGGTCGCGCCGAGTTTCGCCGAGATCGGCCAGATGGCGGCCATCGCGGCCATCCGGACCGCGCTGAACTACTTCCTCGGACGGGAGATCGCCCAGGAGAAGGCCGAGATCGAACGAGGCGAGACCGCTCCGGCGCACGACACCAAAGGACTGCTGCCATGAGCACGTGTCTGTGGACGACGCCGTCCTCCCGTCGTCACAGGCCGAGGTCGAGGGCCAGGCAGGAGTAGTACTGCCACTGCCCCTCGGGGTTGTACCGGGAGCCGACCTTGGCTTCCAGTCCGGTGTCAACGCCTTGGGTCGTGTCTTCGAGACGAATGCGCTCGGGAAGCTTTCCGAAGCGCGCGTGCCGCGCCGCCGCGGCGGTGTCGATGGCTGCTTCCTTGTTCATGACCGTCCTCCACTTCGTGGATCGCGTCCGCGTGTCTCCCGGACCGCTCACCTAAGCCTCCCTCTCTCCACGTAACCTGTCAAGACGGTTATCTATGAACGAGGGTGTGAGCTCGGGTGTGAGTGCACACACCGAACCCGCCGACTCGCCACCGTTCAAAATGGTGATGAGCGGGCGATGACCGGCAAGGTCAGAGCAGCGCGGCGACGCCCTCCCGGTTCTCCGGCAGCCCGGCAGCCCGGAACCACAACATGTTCCGGGCGATGCCGCCCGTCGCCTCGTCGGTATCCAGGAAAGCCCGCAGCAGGGCGCGTTGCGCGGGGGTGAGGCGGGCCGGGTCGTAGCCGTCTTCAAAGGCTCTGAGCAGGATCGGGCCGCGTTCGAAGTCGACGATCGAGGCGTCGCCCGCCGTCACGATGGTGAGCGCCACGGAGGCCACCTCCTCGTACGTTTCGGCCAGGTTGAGCGCGGAGCGCAGCACGGTGAACCGGAACCACCCGTCGAGCCCGGGCAGCGGCCGGGGGAACCAGCCGTCCGTCGTCCGCGGGTCCCGGAGGGCGTCGAGGAGGACGGCGAGAGCACGTGGCCGGTCGGTGTGGGTGGGACCGAGCGCGGCGCAGACCCGCACGGCCGGGTCAGGGTCGGTGAGCAGGTCGGAGGTGTCATCCCCCCAAGCGCAGAGGGCCCGCGCCACACTCGCCCGGTCCCGTCGCCCCGTCTCGGCGAGCAGCCGCGACCGCACCAGCGCGGCGGCCCGCGGCGCCCGGTCGGCGAGTTCCGGAGCGAACAGGAGTGGCACTGCGGCGCCGAGCGCGGCCTCGCGGACGTGTGGATCGGAGGAGATGAGGAACGGCTCGACGGCTTCGTACAGGGTGGGGCGTATCTCCCGGCACGCGTGCAGTGCGGCGGCCATGTCCGGGTCGTGCTCGCGTCGCGTCGCGTCGTGCCAGGGCTCCCACTGCCAGTCGGTCCGGTCGCGCGCCGGATCCTCCCCGTAGCCGGCCGAATCGGCCACCTGCCCCAGCCAGACGAGCAGGGCGGCCCGCAGACTGCGCGCCGGACCGTCGTCCCACGGGAAGTGCCCCTCGTGCTCGGCGGATCCGACGGGATGGTCGAGGATCGCGGCGACGAACAGGGCCGCGGGCGCGGTGACGGTGTACAGCGTGCCCTGGTGCAGCACGCCCATGTCCAACGCCGCCAACGCCGCGGACCGCACCTCGGGATCCTCGTCCACGAGGGAGCACAGGGAGACGGGTATGTCCTCGCCCGAGCCGTAGGCGTGCCGCAGAGACCGCCAGTCCGTAGCCGTCAACAAGTCGCGGGCCGCCGCCGGCAACCCGCTCAGGATCCGCGTCAGGCGCGCGCTCTCACTGTCCGTCATGCACGCACCATGCCAGCACCCACTGACAACGACCTGGCGGAGGCCACGCCCGACTGGTCGGGCGTGGCCTCCGCGACGTGCGGCTCACCTAGTGCGGGACGGGGCACACGCCTTCCGCAGTCAGGGAGTTGTAGCTGGGGGCGGACAGCGCGGTGACCGTGTTCGTGGTGCCGAGCTGGTTGAGGATCTCGTCGGAGAGGAGGTCCTGCTGGCCCTTCAGGGCGTCGGCGACCACCGTGTCCTTCGGGAACACCATCTCCGCGGCGATGTTGTCCTGGACGATCCGCGCGAGGTTGTCGAGCGCGGTGAAGATCGGGTCGGCGGGCGTCTCCAGGCCCGGCAGGTCGATCAGGTGGGTGGCGACCTTCGCCGCGTTCATGCAGTCCTTGATGATGATCGTGTTCTGGTTGAGCACGCTGGTGGTCCACTGCGACAGGACCACGCAGTACAGGTCGGCCCACGCGGTCTCGCCGACCTTGGCGCGCCAGGTCTTCATGATCCCCTGTACGCCGCTGATCTGGGCCTGGGAGGCGTGCTCCATGTTGGTGCGGATGTCCGGGTAGACGCCGCCGGAGAAGGCCTCGAAGGAGGCCATGTCGAACGTCTTGGTGGACACGGCGGTGTCGATGAACTTCAGGGCCGCGGTGAGGATGTTGGTGCAGGACGTGGTGAGCGCGGCCGGGAGCCCGGCGGCGGGGAGGTTCCTGCGGGCCGTGGTCAGCGTGGTGGCGTAGGCCTTCAGCGGGTCGGTCCAGGCGGTCGACCTGTCGTCGTTGAACGCCACGAGGACCAGGTCGTGCGGGTCGATGCGGGCCGCGTTCGGCACGTTCGGGATCTTGTCGGCCAGGTAGGAGGCGATCACGGAGAAGATGCCGAGCGGGACGTGGGCGATGGACTTCGCCAGTTCGAACGTCTCCGACACGGGGTTCGCGGACTCCTGCCCGCTCTTGGTCACCAGGGTGAACCGGCCGCCCTTGGCGTCGTTCTGCACGACGACCACCGGGGCGAGGTGCTTGATCAACTCGGCTTTGAGGGTGGCGTAGTTGGACCGCATGCCGGCGTTGACGGCGAGCATGGAGTCGCGGGCCTGTCGCTGGGTCACCGCCGCGACGTCGGCGTCCGCGGCGGCACTCGGGGAGGCCGAGTAGCCGATCAGTGTCGCCGCGCCGACACCCGTAGCGCCGCCGATAAACCCTCTGCGCGTAGCCATCTTCGTTTTCTCCGTTGCATGTTCGTGTACAGGTCTCTGTTCCGTGGGGGGAGCAGGTACATGGGGGGATGTCCCTCGGTCGGGGATTCGGCGGCCCGGCAGGATCGACGGGCCGCGACGAGAACGCTATGTCCCAAGATCGTTGTCTACAACGACAGTTAACATGCAGAAACCGACATGCCGCCCGGTCTGGACGAGAGCGGTGCCTGCCCCGCCGCCCCGTGCGGCCGACGAGGCAGGGCGGAATGCGGCAGCTCGGCGTGGGAGAGTGATCGCTCAGACAAGCCGGCCGACGCCAGATCGGCCGGTGACGAGAGCGAGGAGCGGGCCATGGCCCTTGAGCGACCGACGATCGACACCCCCCAGGGCCGGCCGTCCCCCTACCTGCACATCGAGGACGTGGTGGTCGGGGACGGGGACGAGGCCGTCAAGGGCTCCACGGTGTCGGTCAACTACGTCGGGGTGGCGCACTCCACCGGCGAGGAGTTCGACGCCTCGTGGAACCGCGGCCAGGCCCTCGACTTCACCGTGGGCGGCAGGCAGGTCATCAAGGGCTGGGAGATGGGCGTACGGGGCATGAAGGTCGGCGGCCGCCGGAAGCTGGTCATCCCGCCGCACCTCGCCTACGGCGACCGCTCGCCGTCTCCGGCGATCAAGCCGGGCGAGACCCTGATCTTCGTGGTCGACCTGCTGTCGGTCGGCTGACGCGACGGCTCGCGGCTATCGGCCGATGGCTGGCGCGGAACTCTGCGATGAGGCCGGGCGGGCCGGGGGCGGCACCGATCGGTACGACGGCCGGACCACGTCGTCAGGTACGCGCTGACCGCAAGCCGTGCAGCCGCGGGGTGCCCCCGTGCGGCCGACGCAGCACGAGGGCACCCGGACGTTGAACCAGAGTTGCGTCTCAGCGGAACGCCGCGACATTGCGGTCGACCACGTGACCAGCCGGTGGGGCACATGGGTGCTGATCTCGTTGCGGAGCAACGACCTTCGGTTCTACGAGTTGCGCGACAGCATCCGGGGCATCAGCGAGAAGATGCTCACGCAGACCCTGCGCGCGCTGGTCCAGGACGGACTGGTCCGGCGGGAGGTCGCGCCGACGACGCCACCCCAAGTCACGTACGGGCTCACCGAGTTCGGTCACGATCTCGGCGAGCCGCTGACGGACTTGTTCCACCGGATCACCCAGCGACTGCAGCCGGCGGAGCAGCCGCCGCGGAGCAGCTGAGCGCTGCTCCAGGCCACCGCCCGGTCGCGGCTCCGTGGCTCATCGGCCACGCCATGGGCGCCGGCCGTGGGACCCGGCGAGCCGATCGACCCCCGCACGCGCATCTCACCTCAACGACTTCGCGGGCGGCATCACAGCAGGTCAACGCATGGGACGTCCCACTGTGCCGCCACTTGGGCGCCGGTTCTGGCCCGGCCACCCGGCGAGCGCGCAGGCTCGTCGCGGAGCCGGCCCTGTGGCCGGACCGCACACCGCACGTCAACCGGAAGGGAACTCGGAGACACATGCCCTCCTCCCATGGATTCCGCCGCACTCTGCGCCGGGCCGCGACTCCTCTGACCGCCGTCGTCCTCGCCCTGGGCATCAGTGCCACCATGGCGACCCCTGCCTCGGCCTCCAACTCCTACAACGGCAACCAGTTCATGAACGGAGGCGGCACCGCCTTCAAGGACGACTGGAACGACGAGGGCATCGTCGCGGAGTTCGGGGGATACAACCGGAACTCCAACGTCACCTGTCTGTGGCAGAAGATCGTCTTCTGGGCGGATTCCTCCACCGGCCACAGGGACCAGATCGACGGCTACTTCGGACACAACACCACGCTGGCCACCTATGCGTGGCAGAGCACGCACATGGGCCCTGCTGCCGCTGACGGCGTGGTGGGCAAGGCCACTTGGGCCGAGGCGGGCACCCGGCTCAGGGACACGGACGGCGACGGAACCGTCGACAAGTACGACGGCCGATACCGGGACATCGCCATCTCCCGAGTCAATGGCGTCTACCACTTCGCCGACGCCGACGGGAACGACCGGATGGCCAACTACGACGCCCGCACCTGCACCATCGTCTGACTCCCCGGCTCTCGCCCGGACAACTGCCCTGCCGTCAGCGGGGGCGAGGCTCACGGCGCCAGCCCGCGACTCGCCCCCGCCCGGCCCGCGTGAACCCATGGCTGTGCCCGCCCACACCGTGACCGGCGGTGTCTGACCCGCCCGTCCACCGCGCCCGCATTCTGCGCACGGTCCCGAAAGTTCTGCTCACCGACGCTCCGACATCTCCAACTGGCCTCCCAACGAATGCACTTGAGGCCGTCGCACTCTCCGACCCGGCGTGGACGCCGACCGCCACGTGGCTACCGTAGGCGCAGGTCCTCGCTCGACGGGAGAGACATGTCGCGTTGGAAGTCACTGCCCACGGAGTCGCACCCCCAGGTCCACCGGTTGATCGTGCGACTACGCGTCATGAAAGACCGCAGTGGGCTCAGCACCCTGCAGCTGGCCACGAAGACCGGCTACAGCGCGCGATCGTGGCAGCGCTATCTCAACGGCCGAACGCTGCCTCCCCAGGAGGCCGTCGAGGCCATGGCCCGCATCTGCGGAGTCGATCCGGTCAGGCTGTTGGCGCTGCACGAAACCGCCGCCGAGCACTGGGCGGAGCAGCAGCGCACCATCACGATCACCCCCGGCCCGCACGGCAGTGACACTTCGACGCCGACGGATCCGACGGACCCGACGGCCACAAGTCGACGGTCGTACGGAACGTACCCCCGCGTCCTGGTCATGTCGGGAGCAGTTGCCCTGGTGCTTTCCGTCTCCCTGTCGCTCCTGCTGGCCGTGCGGCTGGCCGACGCCCGCGCACAACTCACCCGTGCGCGCACGGAGAACGTGGTGGCGACCCCGGCAACCGTGTCGGAATCCCTCGTACCGGTCGTCTACACCTGTCGGCCGCAGAGGAGCGACGACGGCCTCTGGCACGCCGGGCTGAGCCGCACCATGAACACCATCCTCGCGTACACACATGTCGGACCCGAAGTGGCGGAAGCCCAATGCCTGTTGCGCCGGGTGGGCACCTCACCCGGCGACATCGACGGAGTCTTCGGCCCGAAGACGCAGCGCGCCGTCATCCGCCTGCAGACCCGGGCGGGCCTCGTCGTGGACGGTGTCATCGGCCCGCACACCTGGCAGGCCCTGCGGGAGGCCGACCCCACGTGAGCGCAGAACATGCGCGCCTGGTCTCAGCGCTGCGGGAGGTCAGGTCCCGTACCGGACTGAGCCTGACAGCGCTGGCGGAGCGGACGACATACAGCAGGTCCTCGTGGGAGCGCTATCTCAACGGCAAGGTCTTCCCTCCCCGGCAGGCCGTTCGAGAGCTGTGCCGGGTCGCGGACGAGCCTGAAGGACGGCTGGCGGCCTTGTGGGAGATCGCCGAGGCCGAGTCGAGCGGGCGCACCTCCGTGCAGGCCCCCGCCGTCGAAGAACCCCGGCCGCATCCGGCGCAACCTTCGCCGGACACGGGCTACTCCTGCCGCCGCCGGAGGCGCCGGCTCATGATGGCGCTCGCTGCGGTGTACACCGTGATCGTCGGCAGCGTGGCCCTGACACTCTTCTTGCTGTCGGGCAGGGACACGGCAGGCGGCGAACCCCTGTCGTCCGCCGCCCCCTACTCCATCGGCCCGCAGTGCCACGGTGCCGCTTGCGAGGGCAAGGATCCACTGCGCCTGATCTGCGGTATCACCCCCACCACCCTCATCACGCACCGCACCACCACCGGCGCGCACGTCGAGGTGCGGCACAGCAAGAAGTGCGGTGCCGGCTGGGTCAGGGTCTGGGGAACCCGGATCGGGGACCGAGTAGAGGTCACGGCCGGCGGTCCGACCCACATCGCCCGCATCACCACCCAGGACGACACGAGAACCTACGTCTACACCGGCATGGCCGCGGCCGGCCCCGGCGACACCGTCCGGGCCTGCTTCCGGCCCGCCTCCCCCGACGCCGCACCCGAATGTGTCGAGGCCCGAGTGGGTGAACCGTAGAGGAGGCGGGCCCTACTGGTCGGCCGGGGCTCGCCAACTTCAACAGGCTTACGGTTCTGCGGTGTTGGAGCTTGCCGGCCGGGCCGCCGGACGGCTGCGTGGGACGATCGAGGAACGGGCCACGAGGAGAGGAATCGCATGGGGGACAAGGACCGACTGCACGTCAGTGCGGAACTGGCGGGCGTGCTGGAGCGGATCGATGCGCTCGGCGGGATGCTCGATGAACAGGCCGATGCCGCCGAGGAGTTGGGGAGGTTACCGGAGGACACGGCGCGGGCTCTGTTGGACACGGGAATAGTGCGGGCCGAGCTCCCGCTGAGCCTGGGCGGATTCGAGTTCGCGCCGCGGCAGCTGATCGAGACGGCCGAGCGGGCGAGCTACCACGACGCGGCGGCCGGGTGGACCATGTTCGCGTTGCAGCTCATGACCGGGACCACCGCGGCCTACCTTGCCGAGGACGCGGCGGCCGAACTGTTCCCCGACGTCCCCGACGGCACGTACGCACTGCTCTCCGGACACGGCACACGCCCCGGCCGGGCCGTCCCCGTGGCGGGCGGCTACCGGGTCAGCGGCCAGTGGCAGTTCGCCTCCGGCATGGCGCACGCCACCCACGTCCACAGCGCGATCCAGGTCGAGGACACCGGGGAGTTGCGGGTCCTCGCGATGCCGAAGTCACAGGTGACCCTGGACGGCAACTGGGACGTGCTCGGGCTGCGCGCGACCCACAGCATCGACTACCACTGCACCGACGTGTACGTACCGCACGAGTACACCTACGTGGCGACGACGGACGCCCCGGTCAACGGCGGCGCCGTCTACCGCCTCGGCCTGGTCAACATGTCAGCGATCGGACACACCGGCTGGGCCCTCGGCGTCGGCCGTCGACTCCTGGACGAGCTGAAGCGTGTCGCGGCGGCGCGGACCGGTTCGCGGGGCGCCGCGGTCGACACCTCCCAGTTCCACGCCGAGTACGCGACGGCGGAGGCCAAGCTCCGGGCGGCCCGGGCATGGGTCAACGCCGTGTGGCAGGACGTCGAACGAACCCTGGACGAAGGAGAGTTGCCGACCCCGGAACAGAACACCCTCATCCGACTCGCCCTGAACCACACGACCTCGACCGTGACCGAGGTGGGCCGCACCGTCCACCGCTGGGCCGGGTCGGCGGCCATCCGCCGCGGCCCCATCGACCGCTTCCTGCGCGACCTCGGCACGGGCGCGCAGCACATCACGTCGAGCCCGGTCGTGCTCCAGAACTGCGGCAAGTGGCTGAGCGGGGCCGAGCCGGACGGCCGGTGGAGCTTCCTCGACCTGAACTGACCATCGCCGCGCCGGCGCGGCATCACCGGGAGGTTGCGTGGAGACACGTAGGTTCGTCGTCCTCGTGGACCTGGACGACACACTGCTCCCGGACCTGAGCGCCGCCCGGGCGGCTGTAGAGGCCACACTGCATGCGGTCGGAGTGCCGCGTCCGCCGGAGATCGTGCAGAGCGTGTTCGACATCGCCCGGTCCCATTGGCGCTCGGGTCCGCATTTCGAGCGACTGAGGGACCTGGGGATCAGCTCTTGGGAGGCGCTGTGGGCGGATCTGGCCCTCGCGTCGGTGCCTCAGGCGGCTGCGTGGGGGCAGTGGTACCGCGGGGAGGTCTGGGGCAAGGTGTTGCGGGCCGCGGGCGTGGAGGCAGATCGCGAGGATGCCGCGCGGCAGTTCGTGCGACATCGACAGGCGTTGGTGCGGCCCTTCCCAGGGGCCGCGGGGTTCGTGGAGCGGACGGCTCACGACCACGAGGTCTGGTTGATCACGAACGGGGCCTCTCGCCTGCAACGACTCAAGCTGAAGCTCAGCGGCCTGGAAGCGCACTTCGCGAGGGTGTTCGTCTCCTCGGAGGTCGGACACGCCAAGCCGCATCCGCGCTTCTTCCAGACAGTGAGCGACGCGCTCACCCGCGACCAGAGTGTGTGCCTCGTTGTTGGCGACAGCCTGGACGCGGACGTGCGCCCGGCACTGGCCCGGGGATGGCCGGCGGTGCACTTGTCCGGTGCCCTGGGTGACGATGGTGGCGGGCTCTGGACGTGCGCCGGCATGATCGGCGACGTTGTCCCTCCGTGTGCTCACGGCACGGACACCTTCTGACGGCCCGTCCAAGGTGAACCACTGACCGGCCTCGCCCCAACCTGACCCCCCGCGTCCGTCCCTAGCTGTAGGTCCCCCACCGGCGCGAGAGGGTGTCGTACACGTACCGGGGCAGGCCCTTGATGGCGCTGGTGCGGAACGGGCGGCCGTCGTCGTCGATGCGCACGGTGCCCTTGCGGCCCTGGGAGGACCAGTCCAGCTCCAGGTACCAGCGGCAGTCGCACGAGCTGGTTCCGGCCGTGATCAGCAGTACCTCGGGGTCCTTCGCCGAGACGCGGTAGGGCATGCGCACGGCCGGGATCGGTGTGCCGGAGTCGTTCCCGGCTACTGCGCGCGCGATGGGGCGGTCCTTGTCCAGGTCCACGGCGAAGTACCGGGGCGTGATCGCGCCGCCGCAGCCCATGTCCATGGCGTAGGCGGTGCCCTGGACCGGCGCCGTCCGGCCGACCACGCGCACGCGCAGCGCCTCCAGGACGACAGCCGTGTCGCTGCGCCCCTGCACGGTCAGTTGCACGAGCGTCTCACCGCCGTGCACCGCGCTCTGCGTCGCCGCCCAGGGCGCCGCGTCCTGCGGGGCGGGAGGAGGCGGGACCTGGCTCGGGGGCTTGGCGATGACGTAGTCGTGGGCGCAACCGAGCTCCCAGGCCTGGGAGTTGGCGGACCAGGTGAGCGGCAGCCCGGCGGGCTGTTCGCTGCGGGGCGGGGCGGATGTCGCGCCGGGCGGGCGGGAGGTGTCCGGCTTCTTCTTCGGGGTGGCGGAGCCGGAAGGCTGCTCGGGGGTGGGGGTGCCGTTGGGGCCGGGTGAATCGCCTCGGCGCTCCGACGTCCCGGCGCCCGCCGTGGTGCCGGTCTCGGCCGTACCAGCGACCCGGTCAGGGGCGTCGGCTGATGCCCGCCGCGCGTCCGGCAGCGCGGAGAAGGCGCCGAGCGTCGCGAGTACGGCGCAGGCGGAGGCCAGTCCGAGTACGAGACGTCTGCGGCGGTACCAGGGGTGACGCGAGGGAGGGGATGGGGGCGAGGGTTCGGCGGGCGGCGCAGGGGGCGTGTCGACGACCGGACTGTCGGGGCCGGTGGTCTTCGGCGCCGTGTCCGGGGTGGCGATCGGGGCGTCGTCGGTCTTCGGCGCCGCGTTCGGTTCGGCGTCCTCCACCGCTGGCTCCGCCGCGTCGGGCGCAATCGGTGTTGCCGCCGTACGAGGCCGACGGCGTGCCTCCACTGCCAGGAGCCAACGGCGGTGCAGTTCCAGGCGTTGCTCAGAGGTCGCCCCGCACAGCGCCGCGAAGCGTTCCACGGGGGCGAAGTCGAGGGGTACCGCGTCGCCCGCGCAGTAGCGGTGCAGCGTCGAGGTGTTCATGCCCAGGCGGCGGGCCAGCGAGCCGTAGCTGCGGTCCGTGCGCTCCTTCAACTCCCGCAGCAGCGCCGCGAGCTCCGCCACCGCGTCGATGCCGTCGCCATCGCCATCGCCATGGCCGACGCTGCCGTCCTGTACCGACACCGGTCCCCCGCCCTCGTACGACCCAACCGGCCCGGGACGGTATCCCAGGCACCCATATACCTGCACGTCAGACGGGCTGGGATGGTTCCACCCCGGCTGATCGGGCGTGGGTTGTTGCGCCCGGCCCCTGTGACCGCTGATGCTCTTGGTGCCGCACCGAGCGGGCCGGACCGACCAGCCGGCCTCGCCGCGGCATCCACGTCCACATACTCATCCCCTGGGGGAACACCCATGTCCAACTTGCCCACCCTGCGCATCCGGACGGGCGCCTGCACCGCACTCGCCGTCGCCGCCCTCGCGGCGGGCACGGTCCTCACGGCGTCGGCCGCCGGCGCGGCGTCGAAGGCCGCCACGCCCACATTCCTGTCGGCGTCGCAGCTCCCGCCGCACCCGACGTCGTCGTGGACCGCCGGGCCGGTCACCGAAGGGTTCCCGGAGGCGCTCGGGACCTGCGTGAGCACGGAGGGCGTGCTCGACTACGACTACCGGCACCGGGAGTTCCGGACCGACCTGGACACCGGCGCCGTGCAGTTGACCGTCGTGACGGACACGGCCGCCCACGCCAAGGCCCTGGCCAAGCACTACGACGACCTGATCCGCACCTGCGCCGACCGCATCGAGCAGTCCTCGCCCGACGTCGAGGCCGAGGGCCGGGACTACGGCAAGCTGGCGGTCGAGGAGGGCGCTAGCGTCCGCGGCCTGCACACCGAGACGTCCTGGGGCGCCACCGACATCGCTCTGCTGTCGGTCGGGCGGGACAACAAGACCGTCACCGTCGTGCAGTGGGGACAGATGGGCGACTTCGACGACGCGCCCGTGGCCGCCTTCAAGAAGACCACGATCACGGCCGTCAACAAGCTGTACTGAGCGGGCGGTCACCGCGATGAGGCTGGGCCGTCCTCCCGCCACGGGGGTCGGGAGGACGGCCCCACGGCGCCCCACGGCCCCACGGCGCCACGGCGCCCCACGGCCCCACGGCGCCCCACGGCCTCACGGCCCACTGCCTCAGCAACTGCCGACGAACTCCAACAGGTCGGCGTTGAGCTGCTCCTTGTGCGTCATGAACAGGCCGTGGCTGGCGGTGGGGTACTCCTTGTACGTCGCGCCGGGTATCAGGTCGGCCGTGCGGCGGCCGGTCAACGCGACGGGCGCGGAGGAGTCGACCGTACCGTGGACGACCAGAGCGGGCACCGAGATCTTGCGCAGGTCCTCGCGATGGTCCTGGTGGAACATCGACTCGAACAGGGCGGCGCCCGCCCACGGTGAGGTGGCCAGGCACTGAGCGACGGTGTGGTCGATCGTCGCGGCGGACACGTCGTTGAGGTGGGTGGCGAACCACACCTGTGCCTGCCGGGCGAACCACTGGGGCCGGTCGGTGCGGAACGCCCGGAGGGTCGCGTGCAGGGCCGCCTCCGGGGCGCCGTCGGGATTGTCGGCCGTCGCCTTGAGGAACGGCAGGACGGTCGAGACGAAGACGGCGCCGGCTACGCGGTGTTCGCCGTGCCGGGCGAGGTAGCGGGAGATCTCCGCACCGCCGGCGGAATGGCCCACCAGGACGGCGTCCCGCACGTCGAGATGGTCCAGGAGAGCGGCGAGGTCATCGGCGCCGGTGTCCAGGTCGTACCCGCCCGACGGCCGGTCGGAGCGGCCGTGGCCGCGGCGGTCCACCGTGATGCAGCGGTACCCGTGCTCGACGAGGGCGGGCAGCTGGTACTCCCACATCTCCCCGCTCAGGGTCCAGCTGGCGGTGAACACGATGGGCCGGCCCTGACCGTGGTCCTCGTACGCCAGGCGGGTTCCGTCACCGGTCTCGAAGAACATCTCCACTCCCTTGGCTCGGTGCGCCGATCGTAGGATCCGGCCGGGCACGTCCTCCATTACGTGCGAGGTCATGCGCCGGCTTCCTCGGTCGCGGACGCGGACGTGGACGTGGAGGCGTTTCCTAGGCAGGGCTTCGCGGTTGTACCCGCATGCGGAGGCCCTTGAGGGAGAGTGTCAGGCCACAGGCCGGGCGGACCGTCGTGCCGGGCACGGGCTCGAACCGCCATGTCGCGGTGAGGGTTGCGAGAGCCAGGGTTGCTTCGGTCAGGGCGAAGGTGTCGCCGATGCACTTGCGGGCGCCCGCGCTGAAGGGGAGGGAGGCGTTGCGCGGGCTGAGGGTGCCGGTGCCCGTGGGTGCCCAGCGGTTCGGGTCGAAACTGTCCGGTTCGGGGTGGTGTTCGGGCAGATGGTGAACCAGGTACGGGCTGACGATGACGGTGCTTCCGCGGGGGATCACGTGCCCGGCAAGGCTCGCGTCACGGCTCGTGGTGCGGGTGAGCAGCCAGCCGGACGGGCGGAGCCGGAGGGTCTCGGTCAGGATGCGGCTGGTGTGTTCCAGGGCGGGCAGGTGCTCGTAGGCTGCCGGTCGGCCGGCCAGGACGGTGTCGACTTCTGTGTGGAGTTCGTAGGCGGTCTTGGGGTGTTGTGCGATCAGGTGCAGGGCCCAGGCGAGGAGACCTGCGGTGGTGTCGGCGCCCGCGGCGAAGATGGTGATGATCTGGTCGCTGATCTCCTCGTCCGTGAGGCGGTCGGCGCTGCCGTCGGCCGTGGTGCCGCGCACGTCCAGGAGCATCGAGAGGATGTCCGCCCGCGGGGACGGGGCGGTCCGGCGGTGCTGGATGGCCTGGTCGAGGGTTCGGCGCAGGCGGGTGCGGGCGCGGTCGTAGCGGCGGTTGGCCGGGGTGGGGACGCGGTTGAGCACGGCGGGCACCACGCTGCGGCGGTAGATGCCTTCGAAGATGGTGAAGAGGTCTTCTACCAGGTGGCCCATGGCCTCGGTGGGCAGCGCGTCGGTGAAGATCGCCTCGGCTGTGATGCGGGTCGTGAGCGCGGTGAGTTCGGGCACCACGTCGATGACCTGGCCGCTGTGGAGGCCGTCGGCGAAGGCCGTGATGCGGGCGGTCATCATCTCGGCGTAGCCGGGCATGCGGCTGACGTGGAAGGCGGGTTGCACCAGGCGGCGCTGGCGTCGGTGCCTGCTGTGGGGGCAGGTGCCCAGTCCGTCGCCGACGGACTCACGGGCGCGGTCGAACAGGAGGCCGCCCTTGTCGAAGGTCCGGTCGTCGACGAGGACTTCGCGGGTCAGGTCGGCGGTGCACACCACATAGGCGCGCTGGGGCCCGACCTGGATCTGTACGACGTCGTCGAGCGCGGGCAGGCGGTTCAGGAAGGTGAGTGGGTCGCGCAGCAGGGGCAGGGCGTGGCCGAGGAGGGGCAGGGCCCCCGGGGCCTGTGCGGTGGTTCTGGTCATCGTGGTCTTCCAGTCGTGTCGGGGCAGGGGGTGAGCTGCGCCCGTCAGCACGGCACAGGGGCGGTCAAGCGGTCGAGCATGCGCTCAGCGCCGGGGAATCGCGTGGCGGCGAGGTCGCGGTAGGCACGCAGGTCTCCGCCGACGATCGCCCGCAGGACCGTCACGAGCGGGCCCGTGGGCGCGTGGGCCAGGGTGTCCGCCAGCTTCCGGTAGCGGATCACGGCCTCGTCGACGGCCTCGTCCAGCGTGCAGCCGGAACGGGCGGCGCGGTACAGGACGTAGTTGGAGGTGGTGTAGGCGCCTTCGGCGTGCGGGTGTCGTTCCTTGTCCAGGGACACCAGATCGTTGCCGAGGTAGATCGCTTCCACGGCCGCGTCGACGAGGTCCTGGCCGTCGGTCATCGACAGGTCGCGCAGGCCGCGCCAGCAGTCGATGTAGACGGCGGCGGCGACGGTCGTCATGCGCAGGGCGTGGAACGAGCCCGGTGACATGGTCGCCGCGTCGTGCTCCCCCTCGGTCGCGGTGGCCGCGCAGAGGCCGGCGATTCCCTGGGCGACGGGGAGCACCGGTACTCCTTGCCGGGACAGGTCGTCGAGCAAGGCGGCATGGAGTGCCCCGAGTTCGCCGGCGGCCACCAGTTGCCTCGTCGAGGTGGCGGTGCAGAGGCGCTCCAGTTCGTGCGCTGGACCGTCGTCGACGCCGAAGTGAGAAGATCGCGAACTTGCCGACGGCGCGAGCTCTCGCGCGCGCGCGTCGCCGGGCAGCGCAGCAGAAGGAGGCGAAGGTGCGGCCGCGTAGAAGAAGCGACCGCTGGCGCGTGCCGCCCTCCCGGACCTGTGGTGCAGCGGCAGTGCCGCAGGGTCCGAGTCGAGGAGGTGGCACGGCGAGCGCCCGGCGCGTGGGGTCGGGAAGGTGTTCCAGGTACGGGGCGAGGGCTTGGTCGTTCATCAGCGCGATGTCCTCGTTGGCGCAGGGCTGCAGGCACGCAGTGCGAAACCGTGGTGAGGTGGGCGGAGCCGAAGTGACACGGGGACGGCCCATGCGGAGGTAGGGGCGGGCCGGCCAGGCTCCGTCAGCACGTTGCAGGGCTGCGAGGCGTTCGCGGCGTTCGTGCGTCCTCGGTAGCTCCAGATTGGTCGCGGCGATCGTCAGCAGTGCAGGTCGAGCGGGTCGTCCGCGACCCGAGTTCGCGGCACGCCTGACGCAGCCGCCGGACGAGCCTCGCGGAGGCCGCGGGTGCCGCGGTGCAGGCGCGGGAGGCAGCGTGCGAAGGCTGCTGGGGAGGGGTACGTAGCGCGTCCCGCTATCTCGTGGCGAGCCGGAGCGGAGGTGGTCCTCACGTGGCCCCGGGTGGCTGCCGCGAGGTCCTGGCCCGATGGTCCTGTGAAGGCCGGTCAGATACACGGTGTGGAGGACGTTCGCGCTGACCACGGCAGTCTCTGCTTGCGGCCCGGGCCGCGGCGTGGGCTCGGCTCCGTCGTCCCAGTAGACCATCACGGCACCTGGGTGGAGGTGGGGTTCGGTGGCAGGTGCGGCCGCGCCGCTGAGGAGTTCGCGGGCCTGGTCGCACGCTGCCGGTCCGTCGAGCGCGTGGTGGCGGTGGAGAGCGGACAGGGCGACCGCGGTGCAGTCGGTGTCGGCGGCGAACTCCGGCACCGCGGGGAAGAAGCCGGTAGCGGCTGCGCCGCCGGCACCTTCGGACCTGCTGGAGCATGGCGTCCTTGAGGCAGGCGGCCCGGCCGGGGAGGGTAAGAGGTGGGCCAGCACGCGACCACCATGGCGCTGAAGGCCTCGTCGTCGTCAGGTCCAGGCCGATGTCCAGGCCGGTGCCGACGCGGATCCGGGCGCGGGCCTCCTGCCTCCGAAGGGGCAGAGGTGAACTCGGTGTCCTCGGCGAAGGCGGCACCGGGGATCGGTGCCGTTCGCCTCCCGGCACAGAGTAGTCCCATGCCGCTGCACCAGCCGCGTCCTGCGGCGCGCGGGCGCGATATGCCGTGGTCATCGACGCGTCCGCTCCCGTGTGCCGCCGCCTCGTGGGGCACGGCTCCGCTGAGCTTGCTCGAGGTCGTCGACGGCGCGGGTCCACAGGGCGGTCAGGGTGTCGTGGCCGGCCAGCGTGTCGTACGTGTGGAAGGCGACGCACATCCGGTCGCGACTAGCTGGACCACGCCGCGAACAGGCTGCCGCGGCGGCCAGACCATCAGCGGGTAGACGCCCTCGGCGGCGACGTGAAGGTGAGCGGCACCGGGAAGGGCACGTCGGACACGCACTGGCGGCGCGTGCCGGGGGTTGAGGGTCAGGTGCACGCCCAGTTGGGCGCACCAGTAGGGCAGCCGTTGGTAGGGCAGCGCTGCCGGTGGCGTACCTGCCTCAGGCGCGCGGGCGTGAGCTGGCCGCGCAGCTTCTCCAGCCGGTCCAGCGGAGTCGCGTCACCGCGCGGGAGGTCGAGGTAGGTGACGCCTGCCCAGTTCCCGAGGAGGGGTGCGCCCGGGTGGCGAAGGCTGACACCCATGCCCGTCCGCAGGCTCCGGTCAGGTCCTGTCCAGTCCTCCGGGTGCCAGTCGCGCAGTACGGAGGCGAGCGCGGCGAGGCAGATCTGGTTGAGGACGCGCCGGTGGAGCGGCTGATGGCCCGCAGCCGGTCGAGTCCGGTGTCGACGGTGTGGGCGACGCGTCGCCCGTCCAAGGGCCGTCCAACGGCGACCACCGGCCCACCGGCGCAGCAGCGGCAGCATGTCGGCGCCGAGACCGAGGTCGGAGCCGGACCGGGCGGGCGGCGGCGTGAGGCACTGCCTCACCATGGTGGTGGGCGGGCCGAAGAGGGCGCGCAGGGACCGCATTCCGGCCAGCCCGTCCTGGAAGGCGTGATGGGAGCGGTAGCCCAGTCCCCATCCGTCGGGGGTACTGATCAACCACAGTCCCACAACGGCCGTTCGGGATCGAGCTGCGGGGTGTGCATCGCCGTGACCATCGCGTCGGTCGCCGTGACCGCCGTCGTGTCCACGTCGATCCGGTGCAGAGTGCCGGCCGAGGTCAGAAGGCCCGGTCCGGCTCCCAGGCGGTGCCGGGTCGTACCGGCCGCTCGATAGGTCAGTTCGACCAGGGGCAACCGCTCGGCCACGTGCGCGGCGAGCTCACTCAGGGACGGCGCCGGTCCGGGAAAGGTCAGCACCACGCCGATGTGCATGGCGTTGCCGCCGACACGGCGGGCCATGCTGAGTAGACGGTGCGGTCGATCGCGGTCTGCGGGATGCTCGGGCGGATGCCCGCGTCACAGCCGGGGGCTGGTCACGGCGGTACTCCGGGGAGTCTTGGCGAGGGGTTCGCGGGGCGGTGAGAGGTGGACGGAAACGCGGTGGTGAACGGAAGCGCGGTGGCGGTGGACCTGGCGGTCACGACCTAGGGTGGGCAGCCTGGCGTCCACGAGCACCGGCAGGGAGCCGGGGGCCAGGACACCGCAGCGGCGCGGCCTTGGACGACCGTGTGGGAAGGGGGCGCAGGTGCCAGCGGGACACCAGGAAGCCAGCGCCAGCGTGGCCTCCGCCAGACCGAAGGCCTCACCGATGCACTTGTTCGCTCCCAGGCCGAAGGAGCAGGTACGCCTCTCGGTGCGGATGTCCGTTCTGCCAGCGGTCGGGATCGAACGCGGCCGCGTCCGGGAAGAAGTCGTCGCGCCGGTGAATGACGTACGGGCTGCAGATCACCGTGCTGCCCAGGGCGAGCTGCTCCCGGCCAGCTCCACGGGTTCGACGGTGGTGCGCGTGATGGCCCAGGCCGGCGGATACAGGCGCAGCACCTCCTGGACCACACGGTGTGTGAAGGTCAGATCCGGCAGGTCGTCCCAGGTGGCGATGGAACCGCCCAGCACCGTGTCGGCCTCGGTCTGCAGCCGGCCGAGAACGTCCGGGTGGGACCCGAGCAGCTGCACGCACCAGGCCAGGGCCGAGGACGTGGTCTCCGCCCCGGCGAGCACCAGGAGGGCGACCTGGTCGCACAGTTCGTGGTCGGAGAGCGGCCGGCCGTTGTCGTCGCGTGCCGCCAGGAGCAGAGGACAGGACGTCGTCCTGATCGACTCCGGCCGCCCGGTACTCGGCGATGATTCCGGAGACCAGTGCGCGCCAGCGCACCAGGAGCATCGTCGGTAGCGGCGTCGCCGGGTGAGGGCACGGCGTCCACGGCGGGCATCAGCACCCGCGTGTACACGCCGCGCAGGAAGACGTCGAGGCAGTCGCGCAGTTCTTCCGCGACGGGTGCGGGAAGTCGGAGGAGAACAGTGTCCGTACCGCGACCGCGGTGGTCAGCCGGAACATCTCGTCGACCGCGTCGACGACTTGTCCGCTGCGCCACCGGTCCGTGAGCGTCTCCACCTCGGCGCTCATCACCTGGGCAGCACCGTTCGAGGCGCTTGTGGTGGAAGGCGGGCTGGAGCACCCGGCGCTGCCCTCGGTGGTCGGCGCGCGGACACGAGGCGAGGCCGTTGCCGAGAGCGGCCCTGACCTTTTCGTAGAGCGGTCCCTCGCGGTCGAAGGCCCGTGAGTCGGTGAGACCCGCCGTACCAGTTCGGGGTGGCACAGCACGTACGCGTCGCGTAAGCCGATCCGTACCCGCACGATGTCCCCGTGGGCGGCAGTGAGTCCATGAACGCCAACGGGCGGCGGAACAGATCCGGCGGGTGGCCGACGACCGGCCATGCTCCGGGAGCCTGGCCGGCCCGCAGCGCCCCGGCTCCCGAGGGCGTCCGGCGCAGCTGGCGTCTCCCGGGCGGAGCATCGGTGCCCCGGGAGTCGCAGGCTCGCGCGGACCCGATCGGGATTTCTGATTCTCATGTCGGCTGCCCGCCGACGCCCGGCGCTCACCGAGCACGCCCACGATCGTCTCGATGCGGTCGAGGCCGCGCAGTTCGTCATCGCTCATGTCGACGCCGAAGTCGGTCAGCAGGCGCTCCGACAGTTCGACCAACGCGAGGGAGTCCAGGTCAGTTCGCTCAGTGTGTCCTGCGGCGAGACTCGTATCGGGGGCGAGCTCGCATGTCTGCGCGAGCAGCGTGAGTGAAGTCGTTCGCTCATGTGTCGGGTCGCCTCAGAGTTCGGGCCAGAGTGAAGATGTGGTGGACGCCCAGGTGAGGCCGGCTCCGAAGTGACGTGAGGATCAGCCGGTCACCCGCCTGGAACCGCCGGCGCTCCGCGGTGTGCGCCAGGAGCAGGGGACGGAGGCGGCGACGTGCGTGGCCGACCTCCGCGATGTTGGAAGGGAACTTCTCGCGCGGCATGTCCAGCCGCTGGGCGAGCGCGGTGAGGATGCGGGCGTTCGCCTGGTGAGCGATCGACCGCGGTCACCGAATCGGTGTCCCAGCCGGCGAGTTCGCACGCGGTGCGGCACGAGGCGCTCATGCGGCGCACCGCGTGCCGGCCACCGTGTTCGCGGCCTTCCATCCGCATGTAGGCCTGTTGCGACAGTGGCACCTGCCCGTGCGAGGATCTGCCGTGCACCCGGCGGGGACGTGGAGGTACTCCCGGCCGGTGCCGTCGCTGCCGAGGTCGAACGCTCCCGAGCGCGAGCCGTCGGGCGGCCCGCCTCGAGGACCACGGCACCCGCGCCGTCACCGAAGATCGGAGCGGTGTCCGGATCCGCCGCGTCGGTGAAGCCGCTGGCGGTGTCCTCGCGCCGGTGACGAGCACGCGGTTCGCCACTGCGCCGCTGCACAGCCAACCGTTCAAGACGACAGCAAGTGCGCTAGACGAAGCCGCTGCAGGCGGCAGTGACGTCCAGGGCAGCCACCGTGCCGATGCCCAGGCGCTCGCGCCACCACACGCGCTGTCGCCGGTACGAGGTGATCGGTACTGCTCGCCGCCAGGATCGGCGCTCTGCACCGCCCCGGGCGATCCGCTCAGCGCCCGACGGCCGGCCTCGACGGCCACGCGGCTCCCTGTCGAGCAGCCCCGGAGACATGCCGGCGTTCACGGATGCCCGTGCGCTGCTCGATCCATTCCGGCGAGACACCGAGCTTCTCGGCGAGGTCGCCGTTGGTCACCACCGTCTCCGGCAGACAAGCGCCCATGGCGCGGACCACTCCTGCCGGAGCACGCCCTGTTCCGACGTCACTTCACTGCCTCTCCGCCGTGCGGTCGAGCCGTTTGCCGACGCCAAGCACCGGAGAGGAGAACGATCATGAACGGAGGTGGTTATGCAGAAATATCGGTTTCACCCGCGAGTGGATGTGCAGGCCGGCGATCCGCAGGCACCACCGGTCTGCAGTCACCACGGGCTCGATCCTGCCCGATCGGGCTCGTTCCGGCATCGGATCGGGAGCCGAGGGTCGGGAGCCGAGCCGTTCGCGGGAACTCGGTTGCGAGGGGCGTGGCCACCTGCGCGAAGATCGCCTGGATGAGCCAGGAGACGGATGAGGTACGCGAAGTGATCGCGGGCGAGCTGCGGCTGATGGACCCCGTGTGCGCATGTCTCGTTCGCTCGCCCGGGAGCTGCTCGACCCGGAGTTCGTCGAGGTCGGCGCGTACGGGGCGGCGGTGGACGTACGACGAGATGCTGGCCGCGCTGCCCGGAGCTGGACGGTGCGGCGGAGAGCGGTCGCGCTACGAGCCTCGGACTTCGTGGGTGTGGTGCTGGCGCCCGGACTGGTGCACCTCACCTTCGAGACCACGCTGGACGGGGACCGGGCACGGCGGAGTTCGCTCTGGCGCAAGCAGGTGCGGACGCGACGTGGCGGATGTACCACCACCAGGCCACCCCCATCCCGCCCGACAGCATGTGAGGGCACTGGTAGCGGACAACCCAGCAGGGGCGCGCGCCCGTGACGCCACATCCACATCCCGTATATCCCGTGCACGGAACCCACACCAGCCACCACCTTGCATGCATGCTCACGTGACAGCTTTACGCTCGGCCGCTCCGCGAGCTCCGCGACTGAGCGGGGTTGCCGCCTGCAGACATGAGTGAGGGTGCGGTTCGGATGCGACGACTGTTGGGACGAATCGCCCTGACGTGCGCGATGCTGGCCGGCGCCGCCGTGGTGCCCGCCGGCTCGGCCTCGGCCACCGCCGCACCGAAAGTGTGCGGGACCCCGTCGGCCTCGGACTCGTCGGACTCCTTCCCACCGCCGACCCGACGCAAGAGAACCTCGACGCCGCACAGTTGAAGGCCGCCGCTGACCATGCTGAGCGTGCGGCTGCGCCATGATCCGTTCAGGTCTTCCGCAACAACTGCCTCGTGGCGACGGGTCCGCTCGACACCGTCGGCGGGTCGCTGCACAACAACCTCTGGAGCGTGACGAAGTCGGTCGTCTCGATGCTGACGGGCATCGCCGTCGACCAGGGGAAACTGCACCTCGACGATCCCATCGACCGCTACCTTCCCCACGGCCGCGGGTGGGGTGACGCCGCGCACCGCGCGATCACCGTACGCCAGCTCCTGACACAGACCAGCGGCCTGCGGCAAGCCATCCTGTCCGAAGCCGCGACGACGGGAACGGATCCCCATCTCGCGCAGGAGGCGCTCTCCCAGCCGTTCGTGCACGAGCCGGGCACCACGTTCCAGTACAGCCAACTCGGCCCCGCCCTCCTGGCCTACGTCGTGCGGCGCGCCGTCGACCAGGACCTCGTGGCCTTCGCGCAGCAGCAGCACTTGTTCGACCGATCGGTATCAAGCCCGGCAGCTACTTCTGGCTGCGCGACCGGTCAGGAAACGCTACGGCTACGCCCACTTGTTCCTCACACACCGCCAACTCGCCCGGCTCGCCCTGCTGATGAGCAACAACGGCCGCTGGAACGGATCGCAGATCGTATCCGCCTCGTACGTCGCCGCGGTCAGCGAACCGACCCCCACCAACGGCTGTTACGGACTGCTGTTCTGGACCAACCGCGGCAAGCCGTGCACCGGAGCGGACATCCCCGCCGCCCAGACACTGCAACGCCACGCCGTTCCCTCGGCGCCGGCCGATCACCTACGAGATGAACGGCACCGGCGGCCAGCTCGCGATCATGATCCCCAGCCTGCACATCGACGGTGGTGACCACCGGATACTTCGGCAGCCCGTCCCTGGACCCACCGGTTCTGCTCGGATCGGCACCCGACGAGATGCAATGGACGTTCTTCCGGGCCTTGATGGCCGCCGTCGAGGACACGCACGTCCCCGACCCCGGGCTATCCCGGCGACCCCATCGATCTGGACGTGAATCCCATGAACTACCTGGATCCCGGCGTCCTGCTCAGTGACGCGATCACCAATCCGTACTGCAACCTCGTGTTCTGCAACGGGACCGTCCCCACGAAGGGGCTGCTCCAGAACCTGCGATCCCTTCCGGGGCTGCTGTAGTTGCTGGTTACTGGTCACTGAGCTACTTCCGCGACGCCCACGTCCTGCCAACAGCTGCTACGAGAAACCGAGTTCAAGCTCATTGTCATTGGCTGAACGACACGATGCCGAGCGCAGTGGTGGTCGCGCCCATGAGCAGCGCGCCGAGCGGTATCCCCCACGAATGTATGCGCGGATACCGACCCGGAGGGTAGAGGTAGAGCGGGTCCTCCGGGTCGTAGTCAAGGGTGACGAACTGCCCGACTCTGAAGGTTCGGTCGCCGAACTTCTCCGGGCGGCCCGCAGGCCATTCACCACCGCGATGAGGTAGCGAAATCGCCCCTTCTCATCAACCGCGCGAAACCTGTACTCGGTCCCGTGCGGCATGTTGATCGACGACAGAATCTCGACCCTCCGGGTCACCTTCCTGCGGTAACCACGCCAGTTCATCAGCGCTATCGCCACACCCCTAGCCCATGGCCCCGACACCACAGACAATCAGGGCGACTTGATACACGATCCCTGGAATCACGACATCCCTCCGATCCGACACCCAAGGCGATCCGACCGTTCCTTCCCGTTCCTTCCAACGCGGCTTCAGCAGCAGACCTCAGAGGAAGACGCGCGCCAACTCCAGCCACTTCTGCGCGTCATCGCCGGTCGCCGTCAGATCGGTCCCGAGCAAGGGCGACGCCGGGTGACGCACAGGCAGAAGTCCATGGCGCTGCCCTGTACTCGTTGGGCGGCCGTCTCGGGGCCCTACACCCAGGTCTGTCCGTCAGGTGCTGTCAGCTCGACGCGGAAGCGGCTGCCGGCTCAGGCGGTCCGACGGCGGCGAAGGACAGCGCGCGTCCCAGCACTCCCAGCAGCGCCACGTGCCGCAGCCGATCGGTCGGCGGGTGCGTCACGCCCACCGCGTCGAAGACGTCCTGCCCGTGTGCCCAGGTCTCCATCAGACGAAGGGAGCACCATCAGGGCCGGGGTCACCTTCGACATGTACCAGGGGAAGGCGTGGTCCCAGGGCGTGTCGCGCAGCGCCGCCGCGAGTTCCGCCCGACCGGTCCGCCACTCCTCCAGGAGCACCGACCGAGGTGTGGGCCGCCGCGCCCGCCGCTGCGGCCATGTCGGCGTGTCCGCCGCCTCGGCTTCCGCCCGCTCAAGCTCGACGGTGAACGCATCCGGAGTGCGCAGGGCGCTGAGTACATTGGCGTCCGACCACGCGAGAGTGAGCCACCTGGTGGGCGACCGTCCAGCCCGTCGCGGGTGTGGGTAAGCGACCAGTCGTCAACTGCCGTGACTCAGGACGTCGAGACCATCGCCCTCGGCCACCAACGCGGCCAGGACACCGGCGTCATCCACATCGGGGACGGCGAGGTTGTAGTTCAACATGTACGCCATGATGCGCTCTTCGGTGAAGCGGCGGCGGGGCTCGTGAACTGGGATCGGCTCGGCAGAGCAGAAGGGCGCGTCGAGGCTCAGCGTCCGAGGGTCGTCTTGTCCCCCATCACGACCACCGGTCGGCTCTCCTTGTCCAGCCAGCGCAGCAGTTCGCGCATCCGCGGCTTGGGAGAGTGACGCAGCCCTGGGTGGGGCCGCCGTGGTCCACGTGGAACCAGATGCCGCCGCCGCGGTTCATGCCCAGCGGGCGGGTCCAGTCCAGGGGGGTGGTGCCGGGCTTGCGGTTGTAGTTGATGGCGACGACGTAGTCGAAGGCGTCGCCCAGCGGCTCGCCCTCGGCGTTGGTGCCGTGCGCGACGAAGGCCGGGCCCGTGTCGTACGGCGAGCTCCGTTCCGGGGTTCGGTTCGTGGCCGCCCGCGTCCGTGAGACCGAAGACGCCGGAGGGTGCGCAGGTCGCCTGGACGTGGTGGGCGGTCCAGCCCTTGAGGGCGTTGCGGGTGGGCCAGGGGGTGCCGAGCCGTTGCCAGCCGGTGGTTGCGTCGCGGACGTAGCGCTGCGCCGTGCCGGTGGTGGCGTCGGCGCCGTCTCCCGTGACGACGATGGCCTGGCGGGTCGCGGCAGGTATGCGGGAGAAAGGGTTCTGGGCCCAGGCCCGGTATGTCCGTTGGGGCTGCTGCTTGTTCGGCCCGTACAGGGCTGGGGGCGGGGCGTGCTGGGCCTGGTCGCGAGGGTGGCGCGCGCGTGGTGAGTGCTGTCCGAGCAGCCGGTCAGGAGCAGGCCGGCGGCGAGCGAGCACCGCCAGGTAGGGGCGCGGCGGCATGGGTGTGTGCCTTCCGTGAGTCGTGAGTGCGGTGCTGTCGGTCGCAGGGGTGGAGGGTGCGGTGCTTGGGCGCGCGTGTCGTCGTGTAGGGCGGGTCGCGCGTGTAGGGCGCGTCGTACGTGTGACGCGTTCTGTTCGTTCTAGTGCGCGCTGTGGCTGCCGTTCGTACCCGGGTACGGGTACTCGCGTCGTCAGCCGTTCTTCTCGCTCGGTGTGATGCGGGCCGTGGCGAGGGCTTGGCGCAGGGCGTTCTCCAGTGGGGCCGCTCTGCCGTGGCGGGCCGTACGTGCAGAGCGAGACCACGCCGTCGCCGGGTGGGCGTCCGTCGCCCCGCCTACTGCGAACAGGCCGTAGAGCTCCCGCTTTGGCGCCGAGCGAGCGGCAGCAGGGGCCGAGCATCCTGGTGTCGAACCCGGCGGGCGTACGGATCTTCTTGTGGAGCGCGACACTGCGGTCGAGGGACACGGCCGCCAGCACGCTGCCGCCGCCGGTCGGCCGGTTCGGCGCAGGCCGCTCACGTCCGCCGGGCAGGTCGCGAACGGCTGCGGCAGGTCTTGTGAGGTCAGGTACGCCACCGGGCCCGCCTTGCCCCACATGCGGTCCTTGCGCGTGGCGGTCCCGTGCCAGCCGGGCGGCAGGCGCAGGGCCAGGCCGTCCAGTTCGGCGTGCGGAAGACGGTGCGGGCGCGGCCGCGGGCGGTGCGAACGACGGCCGGTGGGCGGGTCGCCGGGCAGCAGGAGCCGGCGGCGGCGATGCCCACGAGCGCCGTGGTTCCTGCCACGGCGGCCGCACGGCGGCGGCGACGGCGCCGGATCCGTCCGCGTACGCCCCGCATCCGGTCCTCCGATGCGGGCAGCCGCGGCACCTCGCGCCCAGGAACTCCCGCAGCGCACGCTCTTGGTCGGCTTGATCGTGGCTGCCGCGTGGTCGCCGGCGGCGTCACTCATCGGACGTCCTCACTGGCTGCGGCAATCACCGCCCGCAGCGCGCGCAGCGCCTTGACGCCTGGCTTTTGACCGTGCCCGGCGCGCAGCCGAGCACCTTGGCCGTCTCCTCGACACTGAGGTCCTCGAAGTAGCGCAGCACGACCACCGACCGCTGCCGCACCGGCAACGACCGCACGGCGGCCGCGAGGGCCTCCTCCTGTTCCAGCGCCCTCGTACACGCGCCGAACGAGGCGGCTCGATCCGGGAGTTCGCCGTGCGGGACCTCGCCCCGCCAGCGCCGCCGCCACCAGGAGGCATGCGTGTGGACGAGGGCCTGCGGATGTACGCCTCCGGCTCCCCGTCGGCGATCTTGTGCCACTTGGGCCACACGCGCGCGAGCACCGTCTGCAGCAGGTCCTCGGCGAGATGGGCGTCTCCCGTCAGCAGCCAGGCGACCCGCAGCAGCCTGGGGCCGCGGGCGTCGACGAACGCCTCGAAGTCGTCCGTGCGCCTCCCGCCCATTCCTCAACCGCCGTTCTCTTCTGCCTCATACTTGGCCAACTGGCTGGGCAATGCATCAGGTTGCCTCGTGGGAGGAACTTTCTGCGAGCCGAGCCGCCGGCCGAACGAACCGCCGCTGGTGGTCCGAATCTCTGGCTGCCGGTGGCGCCGCGGTTTGTCCGCGATCTTTCCCGGAATTGTCCGTGATCAGTAACGGATGGATCTTCTGAGCCGGAGCTCTCGTCCTGACGGATGGTCGCACGGTGACCAGGTCGACGAGGACTGCGCAAAAGGGGACGGACATGGCACGGCACGGCGAGCAGCGCGGCTGGTACGGCAAGTTGATCGGGGCGGCGCTCGGCGTGACACTGCGCCACGGGCGCCTCGGTGTGGACTGCGCAGGCCGGTGCCGCGAACGAGTCGTCGCCTCGGGAGAAGGCCCCCGTCTCCAGCGCGGCGTCAAGCGGGTCGCGGCGAGCATCGCGCACGCTTCCGATGCGGGTGAACGCGGCGTCAACATCACCATCGACGACGGCCCCGACCCCGTATGGACGCCCCAAGTCCTGGACGTGCTGCGGAGTACGGGAGTGAAGGCCACGTTCTGCATGGTGGGCACGCAGGCTCAGGCCCACCCCGACCTCGTGAAGAAGGTCGTCGCGGCCGGGCACCGGTTGTGCGACACACCGTGTCGCACGACACGACCATGGACAAGAAGCCCGAGTCCTACCAGTCGCGGCAGATCATGCGACGCCGAACGCATGATCACCAAGGCGTCCGGGGGCGTACGGCCGATGTACTACCGGGCCCCTCGGCGGAGCCGCTCACCCCCTACAGCCGTGACCTCGCCGCCTCCCGGGGCATGCGGCCGCTCGGCTGGAACGTGGACACCAAGGACTTCGAGCAGCCGGGCACCGACGCCATCGTCGCCACCGTCCAGGAAGAACTGCCCAACGGGCCGACGCTCCTCTTCCACGACGCGGGCGGCGACCGCACCCAGACCGCTCGAGGCCCTGCGCCGGCTGCTCAGCTCAAGCAGCAGGGCTACTCCTTCGGATTCCCGGTGCGCTGAACCACTGCGTCCTGCGGGGCGCCTCGGGAGACGTCGCGCACCGGCGTCTCCCCGTCGTCAAGCCGAAGAAGCCACCGTCCGGAGGAGTAGGAGTAGGAGTAGGGATAGGGGGAGGGGCTGGAGCTGGTGCGGGCGGAGTGGGGCGGGAGCGCTCGTCGTGAGCTCTGATCGTGCGCAGGATCGTCCCCATGAGCGGGAGCGTCGGCCCGCCCTGGTCCGCGGCCGGCCAACTCGGCTCCCGCACACGAAAGCGTGGCGCCGGCGCAACCCGCGGCGCGAACCAGTCGGTCGGGCCGGTCGGCGTAACAGCGCCTGGCGCAGCCGGAGTTGCGCCGACCGCGGTCGTGTCCGGCTGCTGCGGTGACCTGATGGATGCCGGCAATCGCAGATGCAGGGTCGGGACATCCGGGCCTGACGGCAGGGCCGGCGGCCTCGGCTTGCGGGGCCGCGGGCGGGGCGGCAGGCTTGACGGTGAGGGTGCCAGGACCGTGGGGCTGGCCCGAGGCGAGCGCTGTCCGTTCGGCGAGGCAGCTCCGGAGGTGCGGTGGGCTCGGCCACGGTGCCGCCGTTCGTCGCAGGCGGCGGAGCACACTGTTCGCACCGCCTCGCCGTCCAGCCTTGTGCGTCGTCGTAGCCCAGCGACGGGCGTCCGCAGTCAGGGCAGGACAGTTCGCCGCGGCGCTGTGCCTGGTCGACGAGAAGCTCGCGGGTCATGCGGACGGTGGGTTCCATCCGCGCGTCGGAGTCGGGGATGTGGACCAGCAGCTTGAGCCCGGGTTCGCGGCGCGCCGAGGCTTCCAGATCTCCCATCAGCTGCTGCAGATCGCGTGGCGTCACGGGGCTGTGCGTGTGAGGCGTTGGCGCAGACTCTTCTCCGTCTCCCGACGCAACTGGATGCTGCGCTGGTCGGCGTCGGCCCGGTCCCATGCCTTCTCCCAGTGGATGAGGTCCGTCGGGCGCGCGCCGAGGGCCTGGGCAAGGCTGCGGACCATCTCACGGCTGGGTGTGGTGCGTCCGTTCAGGATCCGGGCAACGGTGCTGTGCGGCAGGCGCCCCAGACCGTCGACCCGGGCGTCGAGGCTGCGCAGCGGCGGGCTCCCGTCGTCGTGGTAGAGGTGCACGATCGCGTAGTGCAACTCGGCGAAGTCCTTGACGACGCGGATGTTCACGCTGCCGGAGCGTCGTGGCCGGTCAGGGTACTGCGCGCCTGCGCCTCTTCCTTCCGCGCCTTCTTCCACAGTCCTTCGGCCTCCTTGCCGCTGAGGCCGCATGCCTCGGCGTAGGCGAGCACGACCTTCAGATTGCGTGGCACGCTCCGGCCGGACACGGCACGCGACAGTGTGTCCGGGCTGTACTCGGTACGTGCGGCCAGCTCGGCGTACGTGAGTCCTGCGGCCTCGCGACCGGCACGCAGCCAGGTCGCGAGGGCCTGCAGCGTCTTGCCGCACTGGGCCATCGGATTCTCGCTGCGCCCCATGGGAGTGGGTCAGCGGCCGGCGGGTGCACCGGCTGCGCGGCGCAGGCGGAGCAGCAGTTGCGCCGACCGCGCCGGCTTCGATGAGCAGGATGGTGATGCTGGCGAGGGGGAGACCGGCGCCGGCCAGGACGGCGGCGACGATGACGACCACGATGAGGATGCTGGCCTCGGTGCCGGTTAACGGGCGCGACGGGCATGCGGTGCAAGCGGAACTGGTCACGTTCAACTCTCTGTCGTTCTGATGGACTGCGGGCAACCGCACGTTCGCCGCCGGGTGGTTGCCGCCACCTGACGGTGAAGTGATGTTGCAGCATCCGGGCCGCTCTGACGAACCCCCCAAGGCGACTATCCGCAACCACGTCCCTGTGCGCAGTCGGCCGCCCAACCAGCCGCAAAGGCCGGTTCACACAGGTCAGACGCCACACACAGGCCGTGTTCCCGCAGTCGTGTCCCGACTTCACACCTGCTCGACCGAGCCCGGTCAGGAAAACCGCACCCGTGTCTCTGGGACAAGCGGGGTTCCGCGCTCACCGGAAGACCCTTCTGCGCTGGTCAGCGCAATCCGAGAGGTGAATCAGCAGTTCCGTCTCGTCCTTGACCTACGTACGGCCGATCACCGATCTTTGAGCACGAGCCTGCCGGCCTCGCCGTGCGGGCGCTCCGATGAACTGCGGGCTATCCAGTGATCGGAAACCACCGGGCAGCACTCGTTGCCGCGACCAGCTGCCAGGTTCCTGGCGCTGCCTACAGCGCCAGGAACCAGCCGGCGGAGTCCACCTCGCCCGCCTTGTCGACGATCGCGCTGAGGGTGGGTGAGGCTCGGCGGGCCACAGGCGTCCGAGCAGTTCCCTGCTCTTCTCCGCGAACTCCTCGTCGCCAGGATGCCCGCCCTGCGGGAGGTCGGCCAGCTTCTCGATCTGCGCGAAGACGTCCGGGGTCCGGGGGCGGCAGCGGTCGCAGCCGGGGCGGAGGGGGCGTGCTCGCGGCGGCGATGCCTCACGGACGGCGTCTGCCAGCGGGGCGAGGTGTCGTTCTTGATGATGCCCTGATCACCGCAAGTTGTTCCCGGACACGAACACCCGCAGCTCGCCCGTGACCATGCCGCTCTTGGTCTGCACCGAGCTGATCAGGCGCAGCGGAAGTCCTCCTTGGCCTGACTGACCAGACCGTGGAACAGGAACAGCAGCCGCAGGTCCGTGAGGACGAGGATGCCCTGCCGGTCCGCGTACGTGCCCTGGGCGATGAGCCGGACCTCCTCGCCGTCGTGCAGGTGCTCGGCGAGCTTCTTCAACTCGCGCCCGCCACCCAGCCGTGGTTGCTCATGCGCGCGGCGGCCGCCACGATGTCGGGGCGCTCGCCGCTCGGGTCGAGCTTCGCGGCCAGCTTCTCGCCCCGGTCCTCGCCGCCCTGCCTCCTGCCGCTCCGCGTTCTGCGCCTGCAGCGTGGCGCTCTTCTCCCGAGGCGCTGCGCGTAGGCGTCGAGCTTGCCGACGTGGTGGGTTTGCGGGTCGTCCGCGGCCGCGTACACTGGGCGCTGTCCAGGCCCTGGCTGCGGTTCATGGCGACCACCTTCTGCAGGAACGCGGCCAGCTCCGGAACGCTCCCTGCGCTGCTTGTGCCGGAACAGGACGGTGTTCGGGTCGGACGCCGCCGTGGTCGCCGTCAGCGCCGGCAGGGGCTCGCCACCGAAGGCAATCTGAGATGCCCTGTTGACCAGGCGTGACGCGTCCTTGAAGGCCACGTCCGAGACGGCCGCCAAGGGCAGCGTGCGAGCCGGGACGCGCTGACCGGACAGCTTGGCCGCCATCCCCTGCCGGAGGATCGTGATCGTGTGATCGTCGACTTCGATCCGCCCGGTGTAGCCGTCGTATGCACCCATCTGTCCATACTGCCACTGCAGATCCCCACGCACCGCCCCTGCCGGTGCGTCGGACGCCGTGAGGAAGGCGGGCGCCCCGATCGGGCGCCCGCACAAGATGCCGGTCACTCCCATCGCGACTCAGCCGGCAGTCACCGCGAAGCTCTGCGCAGCCGAGCCATCACACGTCCGCTGGGTGAGTTGTGTGCTGCCGTGGCCGTCGCGGCCGCCGTCAGGCACTTGCCGCCGTGGCGGGCGCGTGAAGCGGTAGCGGCCGGTCGTCGTCCCTTCACCGGGAGCCACTGCTGGTTCTGGCCGCCTCCGTAGGACCAGAGCTGAGGGGTGCGTTGTCGGCGGTCGATACGTCAGTGACGTCGATGACCTGTTGGGGGTTCGGGCGTACGGCGATGCGGCGGTATCCGCTGTCCGTCGCGGTCAGGCGGAACCGCTGGGCCTGGGTGGTGTTGCAGGTGTACCGCTGGATCGCGGTGCCGTTCGTGGTGGCGGCCGCTCGGGCGTCGACGCAGGTGCCGTTGCCTGCGTTCTTCAGCGCGTACCAGGACGTCTCGTCGAGGGTGTCGTCCTGTGGGGCGTGGTGCTGTCCGCGCCGCCGAGCCATTTGAGGCCGTCCAGCAGGAAGCGGTTCTGCTGCGCGCTGGCGAACGTCGAGGACGTGCGGGTGTTGGCGTGCCGTAGTTCATCGCGTTGTGGCCGAAGTTCGCGTACAGCATCTTGTACTTCGTGTTGGTCCACAGGATGGGGTGACAGCCGCTGTACCAGGACTGGTTGGGGTCGGTGCCCAGAAGCTGCTGGTCCACGTGACGCGAGGATCTTGATGTCGGGGTTCTGGCGCAGGTCGTTGGACCAGCTGTACCACTCGCTGACCGACGACGCGAACGTGGCGGGCAGGTTCACCGTGACGGTGGGTGCGGTCCTCGACCTGAGGGTCGCCGATGTCGGCCCCAGGTGTTGGACTTGAAGCTGCTCGCTGCCCAGGAAGGTGTTGTGGTACCAGGACCAGCTCGCCGCGTCCGTCGTGAACGCGGAGACGTGGAAGCCCATCCAGGCGCCGCCGCCGCGCATGTACTGCCGAATCCGGTGCGTTGGGCGGCGGTCTGCGGGAGGTCGTCGAGGAAGAGGACGACCTGGTAGGCGTTGACGCCGCCGTTGGCGAGGAGGTTCCAGTCGCCGCTGGCGGTGTAGGTGAAGCCGTTCGCGGCCGCCTGCTTGGGCAGCCAGTCGCTGGCCTCCTTCTCGAAGTCGATGTGGGCCGCGTCCCAGGTGCCGCTGTAGAGGCCGAGCACCTTGAAGGGGCCGCCGCCGCTGCCGCCGTGCTGCTCGGGTGGGCGGCGGCGGCCGGTGGCGCAGGCCAGGCCGAGCAGGGCCGCGAGCACCAGGAGGCGTGCGTCCTATGCGTCGATACATGGGGTGTCCGTCCTTCCGGTCGTCTCACGGGTAGGTGGTGAGGTAGGCGACGCTGGAGTGCGTTGACGGCCTCCCGTGTTGTTGATGACGTGGCTGATGGTGCCGGTGCCGCCCAGGGAGACGGTGACCATGTCGTGGAACCTGACGCCGGAGGTGTTCGGCACCTCGAAGGCGCGGTCGAGCGACCACGCTGGAGTTGGTGCTGAAGTAGCAGCAGCTGCCGAGTCCCCACGCTTCGTGGCCGGTGACGGAGTCGGCGACCTTGTAGGCGGCATCCCTGCCGCCGCCGTTCATCCAGGCGGCCTGGTTAGGCGGGTCGTAGGGCATCTCGTTCTGGAAGAAGTACGTGCGGCCGCCGCCGCCGCTCCAGATGACCTGGGGCCTTCTGGAAGTGCTCGACGAAGCGCCGTACGCGTGACGTTCGCGCCGTTGACGACGAGGCCGGTGTCGGCGGTGTTGGTGGTCCAGCCGACGGTGCCGCTGCGTTGCCGTGGTCGGCGCGCCAGATCCAGGTGTGGTCGACGATGGTGTTCGCGCTGTTCACGCACGACCGACCTGGTCGCCTTGCCGACGGTGGCGCCGCCGATGCGGACGAAGAAGTCCGAGAGCTGGATCGGGTCGGCCGCGTGGTTCGCGGACGCGCCGTTCGGGCCGATCCGTACGAGGGTCTGGAGCTGCGGTGCCCGCGTCGATGAGGAGGCCGGCCAGTTGGACGCCGTCGACGTCCGCGGTGCTGATCGCGGTGATCCCGCCGTCCGGTACGAGGGTGGCGAGGCCCATGCCGAGGACGACCGTGTCGGGGTCGGGTGATGCCGAGCGTCTGGCTGAGGTGGTAGACGCCGGTGACCAGGAGGTTCTGCCGGAGGCCAGGGCCGCGTTCATGTCGGCGGCGGTGGCGCCGGGCTTCTGACGATGAAGAACTGGTCGAGCGGGAGCGACGCATGCCGCCGGGGTCTCGCCGCCCACGTCGTGCCGGTGGCGTTGGCGCGCAGGGCGGGCACGAACACCTTGCGGCGCCGGCCCCTGTCGACGTAGAGGAACGGCCTCTCGCGGATCGTCGGGGTGCTCGCGACGTTCGTGTACGTGGAAGGACTGGGCGGTGCGCCCTGGTCGCCGACGAAGACCATGTTCCAGCTGGAGCCCGACCAGCCGCCCATCTGGGAGTTGCGGGTGAGGAACTGCTGCTGGAGCGTGAGCGGATCTGGCCGTCGACCTGCGCGTCGAGATGAGCCGCCGCGACCAGCCGCCAGCCGTCGAGCGCGCGAGGCCGCCGCGCACGTGCATGCGCCGGTACGGGGCGGCCTGCGAGACGGCCCAACGGTCGGTGCCGCCGGTCGGGCTGACCGACATGTTCTCCGCCGAGCGCCAGAAGTTCTGCGTGGCGTTGCCCTGGAACCAGTCGGCCTCCGCGCGCACGGAGCCGTTGATCGTCACGTCGTCCGGGGAGAGACCGAGGCCCGCGACCTGGGTGTAGAAGCCGACGTTGGCGTTGGCGCTGTACGTACCCGCTTGAACAGCAGGGCTCGGCGGGCCGCGCCGAACTGGTTGGTCTCCTGCTGGGCGAAGACCGAGTTCAGCTTGGACTGGATGCTGACGACGACATCGACGGGTCGAAGACGGCGACGTTGGGACCCAAGTCGGGGTGCCGGGTGCGGGTCTCGTCGTGCCGCCGCCGAACGTGAAGCGACTGCGCTGCGGTGCCGTTGCAGGTGTACTCGCGCGAGCTGCACGCCGTCCGCGGTGGAGGCGGCGGGCACGTCCAGGCACTTGCCGCTGTTGCGGTTCACGAAGTGGTACGCGCCGTCGGCCTCGGCGACGGGCAGCCACTGCTGGTTGGCGCCGCTGGAGTACGACCACAGCTGGACGGCGGCCGAGTCGGCGGTCGACACGTCGGTGACGTCCCACGCCTTACTGCCGTCCAGGGCGCTGTTCACGCGGTAGTAGCCGTCCCGCTGGTGGCCACCAGCCGCCAGTTCTGGGCGCTGCTGCCGTTGCAGCCGTACCGCTGGACGGCGGTGCCGTCGGCGCTCGCCGCCGCGCGGGCGTCGACGCACTTGCCGCTGCCCTTGCTGATCACGGTGGTGGAGCCGGTCGGGAGCGCGCGCGCCGCGGCGCTGGGCCGCGCGCTCGCCGGTGTCTGCATCGGCGAACTCGACGCCCGCCGCGGTCGTCGCCACGAGCGCGATCGCGGTGAGGGCTCTGGGTATCCGGTGTCCGAGCGCGGACCGGAATCGGGTCTGCGCAGGGATGTGAACACAGATGTGAACACGGAGGTCTCCTGTGGGGTGGGCCGTCAGCCGGTGTACTTGGCGAGGATGCCGGTGAACTGCCAGGCGCTCTGCGACACACCCGAGCAGGTGTCGTCGTTCGGGCAGGCGCCGGAGCAGGGCCGGTCGCGGCTGGCCGACCAGAACGTCAGGCGCGCGAGGTGGTGCCGCTGCGCGCAGCCGAGGATCGTCTGGAAGTCGGCGGTGACGGTCTGCGTTGTCGTCGGTGATCCCGTTCATGGACGAGATGCCCATGTCCCGGTACGCCTGGTCGTCGCCGTAGCCGTACGCGTTCTCGAGGGCGTTCTTGAGTCCTCGGCCGCCCGGGTCGTCAGCGTCCCCATAGTTCTGTCCCGCACCGCCGAAGTCGAACGGCATGATGGTCCAACTGTCGACCGTGAGACCGGAGTTGGCGGCCCGGTTGATCAGGCTCGTGTCCGGTCCCGACCGGCCGGTGCCGATGGTGACGTACACCTTGATGCCCGGGTTGTTGGCCTTGACCGTCTTGAGCGCGTCGACCGTGCGCTGCTGCACGGTCCCGTTGCTGTAGGCGCCGGCTTCCAGGTCGATGTCGATGGCCTTGAGCCCGTAGGCGTCGATGACCTTCTGGTACGCGCCGGCGAGCGCGGAGGCGCTGGAGCAGGAGCTCTCCAGCTTGTTGCCGCTGTAGCCGCCGAAGGAGGGGATGACGTCGCCGCCGTTCGCCCGCACGGTGTTGACGGTCTGCTGGTCGACGCCGCCGGTGAGCGGGCGGCCGCCGTCCCACTGGGGCTGCAGGTGCCGTTGCTGAGGACGAAGGCGAGGGTGAACCACTTGACGCCGGTGGCGTTCTATGACGGTGACCGGGTTGGGCGGGCCGCTGCCCCAGCCGTTGTAGAGGTACGGGGCGACGGCCATCGGCGCGGCCGCGCGTGGTGCCGCCGCCGCTGGGCGCGGTCCACTTCTGGTTGGCGCGCCGGTGCAGGTCCAGATCTGGACCGGGTGCCGTCCGCTCGAGGTGTTGCCGGTGACGTCGGCGCACTCCTGCCGGACTGCTGGCCCACGAGGTCGCGGGCGGCGGTGACGGTCCACTTCTGGTTGGCGCTGCCGGCGCAGTCCCACAGCTGGAGTCTGGCGCCGTTGGCGGTCGAATTGCCGGTGACGTCAGGCGGCACTTGCCGAGGGCGCGGACGGTTCCGTCGGTGCCGACGGTCCACTGCTGGGCGGCGGTCCGTTGCACGTCGTAGAGCTGGACGGCCGTGCCGCTGGCGGAGCTGGCGGCGGCGACGTCGAGACACTCTGCCGCCGAGTCCGGTGATGGTGCCGGTGGCCGCGGCGGCGGGGGACGCGGCGAGCGCGGTCGTCGATCCCGCGAGCAGGGCGGTGGCGAGCAGGTGCGCAGGGCGGTGCTGCGGGTGGAGGCGTGAGCGGGTGCGGGGGACTGGGGTGATGGGGAGCGTGGGGACATCGGGGACATGGGGGTTCGCAGCCCTTCATGGGAGGCCGTTGATGGGGGTGCAGATGTTCATGGGTATGAACACCGGGTGCATTCATGAAGCTGTGGCGAACGGGAACCTAAAGGTCTGCACCAAAGTCGTCAAGAGATGAAACCAAGATGGCCGTCAACGCGGTTACGGCCACGAGGACTTGAACACAGCAAAGCGCCCGGTGGGCCTCCCGGGGATCCAACAGTACTTAATTCAAGGCGTGTTAAGAGGGGTGCCGTCGCAGTACGACTTACGCGCACCGGTGATTTCGCCGATGGCACTCGGCCCGTTGCCCCCACCCTGATCCGGACCAGGTACCCGCACACCCCCGTCAGGAGGGCTCCATGGGCTCCACCCGTCCCTCGCACCGCCCGCATCACCCGCGCCGGCTGCTCGGCGTACTCGCGGCCACCGCCGCCGCGTTCGCCTTCTTCTCCTCCACCACGACGACGGCGGGCGCCGACCCGCATCGGCCGCCGTCGCGCAGGCCACCTCCACGCGGACCACCGCCCGGCCGCCGCCGCGCAGCCACTGTCCACCAGCACGCCGGTCGTCTTCGTCCACGGCTACACCGGCAGCGCCTCCAACTGGGTCACCGCCATGAGCGTCTTCCGCGCCAACGGCTGGTCCAGCTCCAACCTCTTCGCCTACGAGTACAACTCGTACGGCAACAACATCACCAACGCCCAGGGCCTCGCCTCCTACGTCAACACCGTGAAGGCACGGACCGGCGCGAGCAAGGTCGCCATCGTCAACCACTCGATGGGCGGGCTGGTCAGCCAGTACTACCTGAAGGTGCTGGGCGGAAACACTCAGCGTCAGCCACCTCGCCTCGATCGCGGGCGCCAACCACGGCACCACGTACGCCGGCGCCTGTCTGATCTACACGACCTGCCAGCAGATGTACCCGGGCTCCTCGTTCATCTCGCAGATCTCGTCCGGTGACGAGACGCCCGGCTCCACCAAGTACGCCACCTGGTACTCGGCGTGCGACGGCATCATCATCCCGTACACCAGCACCCTGGGACTCGACGGGGCGACCAACAACAACGTGCTCTGCCAGACCCACATCGGGTATCTGACGGACACCGTCGTCCTCGGTCAGATCGCGCGGTTCGTCGCGTCCTGACCGCCGGAACCGCTGAACCGCTGAACTCCCAGGGTGGGCCCGGCCGCCTCGACGGCCGGGCCCACTCTGGCGTGTCGCGCTGCTGCCCGGCAGGCGGCGTGGCGGCTCAGGCGCCGTGGAGCGGAAGAGCGCGAGGAGAGCCTGCGCCGGCGCGGAGTCCACGTCGAAGAACTGCGTCGTCAGCGACGACGGAACGGCCGCTCCCTCGCATCCGGACCTCATGGCAGGTGAAGCAGAACGCCGCCTCGAAGAGGGCCTGGTCGAGCGAGTCCCCGTACGCGCGGATACCCCAGCCGGGCGAGAAACCGCAGCGGTGCTGCACGCTGCCGGGCAGCGTGCCCATCAGGGCCAGGGCGTCGGCCGTCTCGTCGCCGGTCCAGTGGGCGGTCGCGCCGGGGTATGCGGCGCCTCGTTCGGCAGGGAGGCCGGTGATCCTCACGACCTCGATCAGCGCGGTGGCGGCTACGGCCTCGACAGGTATCTGCATGAGAACAGTGTCACCGCACGCCCTCGCCCGCTGGAGCGCTGTCACAAATCCGCGCCGAGCCGGTCGTAGGAGACGGCCACAACGGCTCCCGGCCGCCGCGCACACTCGTCCGCATCGGACGGTGCTCGTCAACCGACGGCCCTCCCCACCCTCCCCGCCCTCCAGATCAGGACGTCATGAGTCAGTCCACGAACGCGTTCTCCGCCTGGTACCGGCCGATGCGCGCCTCGGCACGCCGGTGAGGAGCACCGGGCCGCCAGCGCGCTGGAGTTGTTCTTCGACCTTTGCTTCGTCGCCGCTGTCGCGCAGGCGTCGTCGGCGTTCGAGCACGAGATCGCGTCGGGCCGGGCGGGGCACGGGCTGCTCGGCTACGCGCTCGTGTTCTTCGCGATCTGCGGGCGTCGGGATGAACTTCACCTGGTTCGCCTCGGCCTACGACACCGACGACGTCCCGTACCGTCTCGCTGACGCTGATTCAGATCATCGCCCTGGTCATGGCCGCGGGGGCCGCCGAGGCGCTGGAGCACGGGGACTTCACCTTCATCGCGTGTACGTGGTGATGCGGCTGGCCATGGTCAGTCAGTGGTTGCGCGCCGCTTGTACGGATCGTGAGCGGCGGCGGTCCGCGCTGCGTACGCCGTAGGGCACTCTGGTGCTGCAGGTCGGGTGGCTCGGCTCGGCTGGCGCTGCCGGTGGGCGGGTCGGTGGCCGGGCCGGTCGGCGGTGGGACGGTCACGTTCGCCGTGCTCGCCGTGCTGGAGCTCGCGGTGCCGGTCTGGGCTGAGCGGGCCGAGGGCACCACCTGGCATCCGCAGCACATAGCCGAGCGCTACGGCCTGTTCACGCTGATCGTGCTCGGCGAGTCCGTCATGGCCGCCGGTCTCGCCGTCGGTGCCGCACTGGACACCCACAAGGACTTCGGCTCCGTCCTGCCCGTCGCGCTGGGCGGACTGCCGACCGTCTTCGCGTTGTGGTGGATGTACTTCGCGTCAGGATGCGCCGCGTCCGTCTGCGTGCACGCAGCGGACGGCGATGCTGTGGGCTACGGGCACTACGTCGTGTTCGCCGCCGCGGCCGCCGTCGGCGCGGCGCTCGCGGTGAACGTCGCCCACGTCACCCACGTCACCCACGGCCCTGGCGCTCGTGCGCTCACCGACGTCCAGGCCGCGGCGGTGTACACGGTGCCCGTCGCCCTCTTCGTCACCTGTGTGGCTGGCTGCTGCACCGGCGGGCCGCCCAGTTGTCCACGGCGGCCGACGTCCTTCCGCCCGCCGCGGCTCTGGCCGTCCTCTGCCTGACGTTCACACCGTTCGCCGTGCTGGGTACGGGCGTTGTCGCCTCGCTGCTCGTCGCCGGGTTCCGTCGTCCTCGGGCGGCACGGACGTGTCGACGGGTGAGGGCGCTCCGCCGTGTCGGCCGAGCGCCCTCGGTCGCCGTCGGCGGTGTGCGCTAGACCCGGTCCTCGGGGCGATGTACTCGAAGGTGGGGCCGGCCGCCAGGCCGTCGTCGTCCCGCATCGCCATCAGGCCCTGCGCCTGGCCCTTGGCCGCGTACATCGTGCCCACGGACATGCCGAGCATCGCCGGGTTGCCGTTGAAGGCCTGTTCCAGCATCTGGAGCATCTTGCAGTACGCTCTGGTTGAACGCCTCCTGCGCGGTGCGGATCGCGTGGCCCTCGGGGTGGTCCGCAAGCCGCTGGTCGGGGCGGACGGGACGGATGCCGGCCGGGTCCACGGTCACGGGGTCACCGGTGGGGCCGGATTCCGGTGTGTCGCCGGGCTGGAAGCGGCGGCCCACGGCGAGTTCCTGGAACCGGTAGTAATGGGAGACGGCCTTGGTCTCGGGGTGGAACAGGTCCTTGTCGCCGTCCCAGACGTCGGCGCGCGTGCCGCGCCCTCGCCCTGTTCGACGATCTCCTCCAGCGCGGCGAGTGCGGTGGCCGGGTCGGTGACGGGGCGAGGTGGCCCGCCGTGTGGGCGAACGGGCCGCCGGCGACCTGGCGGGCGGGGTCACCGGTGAAGACCTGGTCCTCGCCCAGTTCGGCGCACAGGTCCCGCAGGCCCTTCTCGACCGCGTCGTAGAACTGCCCGATCGTCTCGTAGTCGTCGCCCTCCGCCGGGTCTCCGGGGCGCGCGGGCTGTTCGAGGCGGAGGAACATGCCGAGGGCCTCCTTGCCGAACGGCAGGAGCGACAGCTCGATGGAGGGGTCGGCGTGCGGCATGGTGCGCGGGTGCGGCGGCATCATGTGCGGTACGTCCAGGCGGGGTCGGCCGCCGACCGCGTTCAGCAGGTTCGCGACCAGGGCGAGGTGGATCATCTCCTCGACGAAGACTCCGCTGATCAACTGGGCGGCGTCCGCGTTGCGTTCGGGGTCGAGGGAGTAGAGCGCCGTCAGGTACGGCGGCAGTGTGGAGTGCTCGATCTCGATCGCCCACTGCAGGTGCCTGCGCAGGTCTTCCAGGGTCGTGATGCCGGTCGTCGCGGCGGCGGCGGGCGTGGTGGACTGGTCGTGGGGCATGGCGGCGAAGCTCATTTCGGCTGGTCGGTGTAGGGGGTGCGCTCAGGGGGCGGGTGCCACCGGCGGAACGCCGTCGTCACGGCGGAGCGGGCACGCCCTCTGAGGTCAATCCACTGACCGGGGAGCCGGGGCATCTGTGACACTGTCTGGCGGATTTCACACTGATGAGGCGCGTGGTGAGCGTGAGATAGTGTCAATGGTGTCGATGTCGGGCGGCGGCGTGCCGCGGCATCCGGGCGCCGCGATGCTGGTGACGGGTGGCCAACTGCCGTTCCGGGCCTGACTCGTTCGCGTCAGTACGTTCGTTCCTGCTTCTCCGGAAGGTGTGTCTCATGGCTGAGCTGTTCTACGACTCCGACGCCGATCTCTCCCTCGTCCAGAACCGCAGGGTCGCGGTCGTCGGCTACGGCAGCCAGGGGCACGCGCACGCGCTGTCCCTGCGGGATTCCGGCGTCGACGTGCGCATCGGCCTGCACGAGGTTCCGCGTCCAGGGCCGTGGCCGAGGAGCAGGGCTGCGGGTGGTGACGGCGGCCGAGGCCGCCGCCGAAGCCGACCTCATCATGGTCCTCGCGCCGGACCCGGTCCAGGGCGAGATCTACGAGCAGCACATCGCCCCGCACCTGAAGGACGGCGACGCGTTGTTCTTCGGCCACGGGTTCAACATCCGGTTCGGCTTCGTCAAGCCGCCGGCCGGTGTGGACGTCTGCATGGTCGCGCCCAAGGGGCCGGGCCATCTGGTGCGCCGTCAGTACGAGGAGGGGCGCGGCGTTCCGTGTCTCGTGGCCGTGGAGCAGGATGCGACCGGCACGGCCTTCGAGCTGGCGCTGTCGTACGCGAAGGGCATCGGCGGCACCCGCGCCGGTGTCATCAGGACGACGTTCACCGAGGAGACCGAGACGGATCTCTTCGGCGAGCAGGCCGTCCTCGCGGGCGGTGTCACCGCGCTGGTGAAGGCCGGTTTCGAGACGCTGACCGAGGCCGGGTACCAGCCGGAGATCGCGTACTTCGAGTGCCTGCACGAGCTGAAGCTGATCGTGGACCTCATGTACGAGGGCGGCCTGGGGAAGATGCGCTGGTCCATCTCGGAGACGGCCGAGTGGGGCGACTACGTCACCGGGCCGCGGATCATCACCGACGCCACCCGGGCGGAGATGCGGAAGGTGCTCGCCGAGATCCAGGACGGCACCTTCGCACGTGAGTGGATGGCCGAGTACCACGGCGGTCTGAAGCGGTACCAGGAGTACAAGAAGCAGGATTCCGAACTGCTCCTGGAGACCACGGGCAGCGAGCTGCGCAAGCTCATGAGCTGGGTCGACGAGGAGGCGTAGGCCGCGGGCGGGGCGGGCTCGACCGCCGCGGACGGGGGCGGTGCTGCGCCTGCCCGGCCGCGGCGGCCCGTTCCGGGCGGTGGTACGCGGCCGGGATCAGCCCATGTCTTCGAGCGCCTTGCCCTTCGTCTCCTTGACGAACTTGAGCACGAAGGGGACGGAGAGGGCGGCGAAGAGCGCGTAGATCACGTACGTGCCGGAGAGGTTCCAGTCGGCCAGTGAAGGGAAGCTCGCCGTGATGGCCCAGTTGGCGATCCACTGTGCGGACGCGGCGACGCCGAGGGCGGCGGCGCGGATCCGGCTGGGGAACATCTCGCCGAGCATGACCCAGACGATGACGCCCCAGGAGAGGGCGAAGAACAGGACGAAGGCGTGGGCGGCGATCAGAGCGACCCACCCCTGACCGGAGGGGAGTTCGCCGCCGGCCGAGCGGGCGGAGAACGCCCATGCCTCCAGCGCCAGGGCTGCGGCCATGCCGACCGAACCGATGAGGGCCAGCGGCCTGCGGCCGACCCGGTCGACGAAGAGCATCGCGACGACCGTGCCGATGATGTTGATGATCGACGTCGTGAACGAGTAGAAGAACGAGTCGGTCGGGTCGACGCCGACGGACTGCCACAGCGTCGAGGAGTAGTAGAACGCGACGTTGATGCCGACGAACTGCTGGAAGACCGACAGGCCGATACCCACCCAGACGATCGGCTTGAAGAAGAAGCTGCCGCCGAGCAGGTCAGCGAAGGTCGATCTCTGCTCGCCCCGCATGGCCGTCTCGATCTCGGTGACGCGGGCGTCGAGGTCGATCCCGTCGCCCTCGACCTCGTGGAGGATGCGGCGGGCCTCGTCGTGGTGGCCGACGGAGATCAGGTAGCGCGGCGACTCGGGGATCGCGAAGGACAGCAGGCCGTAGAGCACGGCCGGGATGACCATGACGCCGAGCATGACCTGCCAGGCCTCGACACCCATCAGCTTGCCGCGCTGGTCGCCGCCCGCGGCGTTCAGCAGGCCCCAGTTGACGAGCTGCGAGATCGCGATGCCGATGACGATCGCGGCCTGCTGGAAGGAGCCAAGACGGCCCCGGTACGCGGGCGGCGAGACCTCGGCGATGTAGGCCGGGCCGATCACGGACGCCATGCCGATGGCGATCCCGCCGACGACCCGCCACATCGCCAGGTCCCACAGCGCGAACGGCAGCGCCGAGCCGATGGCACTGACCGTGAACAGGACCGCCGCGATCTGCATGCAGCGGATCCGGCCGATACGGTCGGCGATCCGGCCTAGCGGTCGCCGCGCCGATCGCACAGCCGATCAGCGCGATGGCGATGACCTGGGCCAGCACCGCCGAACCGACGTCGTAGCGCGGTCCCGGACGGCCTCGACGGCGCCGTTGATGACGGAACTGTCGTAGCCGAAGAGGAAGCCGCCCATCGCCGCCGCTGCCGCGATGGAGACGACGTGGGCGAGAGGGGCGGGGCGGGCCGCCCGGGCTTCTGACGGGGGTGTCTCGGCGGTGCTGGTCACGTGAACTCCTTGTGCCACTGGTTGCCACTGGTTGCCACTGGTCTACTGGCGCGATGTCTCGCCTTGAAGACCGGTGGGGCCCGGACTGGTGTGACACTGTTGCGTCGTCCGTTGACTAGCTCTGGCTCTGGCTCTGGCTCTGGCTGTCCGGCAAGTCGGGCAGGTCGGGTGGAGTCCTCCAGGAAGTCCGCGGCCGGCGTGAAGAACAGGAGCCCGTGACCGCGGTGGAGAAGTCCAGGATCCGGTCGTGCGTCGCCGCGTCCGTGCCCAGGAACATGCGCGCCAGCATCGTCTCGGTGACCTCGGGAGTGCGCGCGTAGCCGATGAAGTACGTACCGAACTCCTCGGTGCCCACGGCCCCGAACGGCATGTTGTCGCGGAGGATCTCCCGCTCGGCGCCGTCCGCGTCCGTCACCGTGGTGAGCGCGACGTGCGAGTCCGGCGGTTTCACGTCGTCCGCCAGCTCCACGTCGGAGAGTTTCCGCCGGCCGACCACCCGCTCCTGCGCCTCGACCGGCAGGGCTTCCCAGGCGTCGAGGTCGTGGAGGTACTTCTGCACCACCACGTAACTGCCGCCCGCGAAACCGGGATCCTCCTCGCCCACGACCACGGCGGCCTGCGCCCGGGCACCCGTGGGGTTCTCCGTACCGTCGACGAAGCCGAGGAGGTCGCGTTCGTCGAAGAACTGGAAGCCGTGCACCTCGTCCCGCACCGTGACCGCTCCGCGCAGCCGGCTCATGATCTCGGTGGCGAGCGCGAAGCACAGGTCCTGGCGTGCGGCGCGGATGTGGAACAGCAGGTCGCCGGGGGTGGCGACGGCTCGGTGGCGTGCGCCGCGCGGTTCCTTGAAGAGGGGTGGAGACGGGCCGGGCGTTCTCCGGCGAGACAGGCGGTCCCAGGCGTGGGACCCGATGCCGGTCACACAGCTCAGCAGGCCGTCGGGGTGGGCGCGGAACCCCACGGCACGCTCCAGGGAGCCGATGTCGGGAGGAGTTCGCGAACGGTGTGCTCGCCGCCCTCGTCGATCGTGACGACGAGGAAGATCGCCGCGCTGGTCAGTGGGGACCGCAGGATCGTCTAGGGGCACGGGTTCCTCGACCCTTTCGGGCATGGGGCATCCTTTCGGGAGTAGCGAGCAGCGAGTAGGCAGGTCAGTCGGTTCGGGACAGGGCGCGTGCTTCCTCGCGCGTCAGGGGCGCGGTGCGGCGGCCGCCTCGACGGCTCGCAGGCGCTCCTCGCGTCCAGCACCCCGCGCGCGTGCAACTCCGCCAGAAGGTCCGCCAGGGCGCGGGAGTTGGCCATGACCCTTTCCGCGGTGCGGGCGAGGATCGGCTGGTCGGCAAGACCGACCTCCTCGACCTCCAGCCGGTAGATGCAGATCTCGTGGCGACGGCCCGCCGCGACCTTGCTCCAGCCGTCCAGGACGCGCCATCGTCCCTCGCTCCCGCGCAGGTGCGGGCCGTCGGCCGTGGCTGCCGCCTGGAGTTCGGCCTCCAGTTCCTGGTGCCGCTCGTCCGGTACGTGCAGTTCCACCGCGTATCGGCGCAGGGGCGGCCCGCCTGGGTGGGGCGTGTCCGATGGCAGCGGTACGGCGGCGAGTTCGCGGATCCCGCCGAGCAGTTCGACGGGCAGTGTCGTCATCGTCATCCTGGGCTCACTTCTGGCGTAGGCGTAGGCGTAGGGGTAGGGGTGGTGGTTCGGGGTCAGGAACTGACCTCGGGTGCGGGAGCGGCCGGCGAGCCATTCCCGGTAGCTGGTCTGCGCGACGAAGGCGCCGGCACCCGGCAGGAGGTCCGCGGGAGTGCGGGCGGGCGCCGAAGAAGGGGCTGTGGGCGTGCGTGCGCACGGGCCGGTAGGCGGCGTCCGTCGCGAGGGCGATGCGCACGAACCGGTCGAGGCCGAACTGTTCGGGACCGGCGATCTCACGGACGCCGCCGAGCGGCCGGGACACGGCGATGTGGGCGAGGTACATCGCCACGTCCGTCAGGGACACCGGCTGCACTCTCAGCGGCGGCACCTGGACGACCCCGTCCTCGGTGGCCGTGTCCGCGATCGCCTCGGCGGCCTCGAAGAACTGCGTGCTGCGGAGGATCGAGTAGGGGGTGCCCGAGCGCTCGATCATGGCTTCCCGCGCCCGCAGTGCCCGGAAGGCGCCGTCGCCGCGCACCCGGTCCGCGCCGACGGCGGAGAGGCACACGTGGTGTCGCACCCGGCGGCGGTCGCGGCGCGCAGGAGTCTGCCGGTGGAGGCGAGCCACGCGTCGAGGTGAGCCGCCTCGTCCCCGGGCCGGCCGTTGCCCATGGGGAGCGGGTCGTTGCCCGTCGGGAACGTGCCGGTGGCCGGGGGAACGTGCCGGTGGCCGGGGGCGGTTGATGGGCGAGGTCGATCACCACCGCGCAGTCGTGCAGGGCGTCGGCCACCTGTTCCGGGGTGAGCGGGTCGAGCCCGGTGGGCGCCGAGACCAGGCCCACCTCGTGCCCGTGGTCCCTGACCCACAGGGCCGTCTCGACGCCCATGAGTCCGCCGTCGTCGAACACCACGACCTTCATGACCCACAACCTCCTCGTCCGACCGGCCTCGCGGGCGTTCACGCACCGTGTCGGTGCGTCCGCTCGGGTCGGCTGAGGGGTTTGACCGGGCCGGCACCTGATGTGTGACACCTTGTGGTCATGGCGCGGGTCCGGCCGAGGCGTCGGCCGAGGCAACGGCCTCGACGGGCGGGCGTGTCAGATGAGTTCCAGGCCGCCGTCGACAGTGATCACCTGGCCGGTCGCGTGACGTCCCGCGGGGTCGGCCATCCGGAGCACCCAGTGAGCGACCTCGTCGGCGCTCGCGATGTGGTGGGTGGGGATGCGGTCGCGCTCGTAGGCGTACATGTCGTTGGCGGCCTCGGGCGTGAGTCCGGCGTGCAGCATGACGTCGGTGCGGGTGGGGCCGGGGGCGACGGCGTTGACGCGAATGCCCTCCCCCGCCAGTTCCAGCGCCCAGCTGCGCGTCATCTGCTCGATGGCGGCCTTGCTGGCCGAGTAGTGCGCGCCTCCCGCCATGGGCCGGTGCCCGTAGGTGCTGGAGAGGTTGATGATCGTGCCGGAGGTCTCGCTGCAGGTGCGGCAGGGCCGCGTGGGCGAGGAGGCTCGGCGCGACGACGTTCAGGGCGAGCAGGCCGGTGATCGTCGGTCCGTCGGTCTCGGCCAGGTTCATCACCGCTGTGGCACCGGCGTTGTTGACCAGGTGGTCGATGCGGCCCCACCGTTGCACGGCGGTGGCGATCACCTCGGCGGGCGCTCCGTCGCCGCGGACGTCGATCGCCAGGACGTCGATGCCGCGGTGCAGCGCGGCGGTCTCCTTCAGCGGTTCCTCGCGCCGGCCCACCCCGAGCACATGCGCTCCGGCCTTGGCGAAGAGCGACGGCCGTGGCCCGGCCGATGCCGGATCCGGCTCCGGTCGCGACGGCGCGTGGCCGCGAAGTCTGGTCGGAAGAGTCTGCGGACATCGCACGGTCCTCACATTGTCGGTGCGTTCTTCGAAGCGTTCTTCGATGCGTTCTTCTATGCACGCACACTCAATATGGTGTGTTCTCACGCGATCGTCAAACGTTGAACAGTGTGACAAGGTCAACGGCTCGTCACGCGGCCTGCGACGGGCCCGCGGCGCATCTGTCCTTCGGGGGCGAGCACCCGCAACAGGCCTCAGGTCGCCGGTGTGGGCCGCCGTCCTGAACGCGGCGGCGAGGCGGCGGTGCGGCTCGGCGAGGGACCGGGTGCTCGCGGGCGGACTCCAGGCGGGCCTGCGCCCGGTGGACCACCACGCGGGCGTTCGGGGCGCTGATCCGCAGCAGCGCGGCGAGTTCGCGTAGGCGTAGCCGAACCCCTTGCGCAGGACGTAGGCGGCCAGCCGGTCCGGCGTCAGGCGTGACCATGAGCAGGGCCAGGGCGCCCTCGACCGCCACGGTCCGCTCGACGCTCAGCACGGGGTCCGGGGCGGCGCGGTCGCCGAAGTCGGCCAACTGCGGCTCGACCGGGACCTCGTGGCGGTGGCGCGCGGAGCGCACGACGTTGATGGCCAGCCGGGTCGTGGCCGTCACCAGGAACGCGGTCGGGTTGTCGATCTCCGCACGCTGGGTGAGCTGCCAGCGCTGCCACACCTCCTGGACCCGTCCTCTGCTCCGGTGGCGATCGCCGAGATGCGGTAGGCGATGCGGAAGAGCCGGGTCCGCTCGGCCAGGAAGGCGTCGAGGGCGGCGTCCATGTCGCCGACCCGGCCGCCGGGCGTTCGCGGCTTCGGTGGTGATCTGCGGACCGTTCGTGGTTCGCGGACCGGTCGTGGTCTGCGGGCGGGTCGTGGGCTGGGGGCGGGTGGCGGGCATGAGGAGCTCCTGCTCGTGGAAGGACGCCCGTCAAGGGCGTGCTTCCACCCTGGCCGCGTGACCCCTTCCCCCGCGCCCTTGCTGCCCGTGGTGGAGTCGTAGGACCTCGTGGCGGAGTCCGTGGGCTGGGCCCCGCCCGTGGAAACACCCTGGGCCCCGTCAGGGATCCCGTGGCCAAGGCCCTGGCCACGGGCCTGGCCATGGAGTCCACGACGCCCACGGGCCACGGAGTCCATGGTGCCCACGGGCAGCGGAGTCCACGGCGGCACGGCTCCCACGGCGGCCACGTGGGCTACGGGGTCCATGTGGGGCCGCAGAGTCCGTGGGGGACCACGGAGTCCATGGGGGACCACGGGGTCCCTGGCCCGCGCCCGCGTCAGGCGCTCGCATCGTGTCCTCGTCGGGAGGTCGTCGGCCGGGGCGTCCCAGGGCACCGGGCGGCGCACGACGCGAGTTGATGCCGAGCTTCATGTACACCTTGCGCAGGTGCCACTCCACGGTGTGCGGGCTGATGAACAGCTCCGCGCCGATCTTCGCGTTCGTCATGCCGTCGGCGGCCAGCGCGGCTGACCTGGAACTCCTGGGGGTGAGGGCGCTGGTCGGCCGGTCCTCCCGCTCCCTGACGTGCTCGCCGGTGGCGAGGAGTTCGCGGCGGGCCCGCTCGGCGAGGCGTGCGCGCGCATGCCGTCGAACATCTCGTGCGCCGTACGCAGGTGTTTGCGGGCCGACGAGCGGCGCTGGCTGCGGCGCGGCCACTCGCCGTACAGCAGGTGGGTGCGGGCCACCTCCACGGCCACGCCGCCGCGCTCGAGCTCCTCGATCGCGGTCCGGTAGAGCCGGTCGGCCGTGTCGCCGTCGGCGAGGAGCGCCTGGCCGCGGGCGGCGGCGCCGCGGGCCCAGCCGGATTCGGCGGCCCGGGTGAGCTCGATCAGCCGGGCCAGCGAGCCCGGGCCTGGTCGAGTTCGCCGCACCGGGTGGCGGCGCTCGACGTGTTCCACCAGCGACAGGCCGGTGAAGTTGAATCGTCGTGCTCGATGCCCGCACGGGCAGGCCGCCAGCGCCTCCTCGTAGCGCCCCAGGCCGTTGAACGGCACCCCTGGATGTACCGGTGGCGCCCAACAGGGAGACCTCGCCGGTCTGTTCGGCCCGCTGCCTGGCCTCGTCGATGATGCCGGTGGCGACCTCCGCCTCGCACCCGCCACGCGGCCAGGACCAGGGTCGCGTACTTGTGGGGGCGTGGCCCGCTCGCGGCGGAGAGCGCGTCGGCCTCGTCGATCATCCGGTCGGCCTCGGCGAAGTTCCCGTAGTGGATGTGCACGCCGCCCGCGTAGATGAGGGCCGGGGCAGGGCGCCGAGCGCTCCGACGTCGCGGCCAGGCGCACGGCGCGGCTCGACAGCGCGTCCCAGGCGTGCAGGTCCCAGGCGTAGTGGATGAACGCCTCCAGCGCGACCGGCAGGAGCAGCAGCCAGCGCATGACAGGCTTCCCTGGTGCCGAGTTCCTCGTTCACGAGCAGGTCGAGGGCGTCCCGCAAGGCCGGGGCGGCCTCGTTCCCGTCCGCGAGGAGCGCGGCGACGCCGTCGAGGAGCGGTCGGCGGCCTCCGAACCGGAGGGCGGCGCCCCCGAGTCGCGGGCCGCGATCGCCGCCGCGCGGGCTCCGGTCGGGCCGTGGACGAGACCGGCGAAGATGGTCGCGCTGATGGCTTCCAGGTAGGTCTCGCGCGCCAGCGGCGACCCGGCGGCGGTGAACTGCGCCGCGGCCTCCAGGAGCAGGGGCGCCGCCTCGTCGCCGCGGCTGCGGGCGAAGAGGATCCGGGCCCGCAGGCGCGCGAGAGCGGGCCCGGTCCAGCGTGCTCAGGGGGCACAGTTCGGCCACCGTGGCGAGTTCGGTGGCGCGGTCAGGGCGCCGCGGCCGAGAAGTGAGCCTCGGCGGCCGCGAGGGCCCGGCGGCCGCGCGCCCACGCGTCCGGCGTCACCTCGGCCGCGCGCTCCAGCAGCACCGCCTCGGCGGCGATGCCGCCGCGCTGCCGGGCGCGGTCGGCGGCCTGTTCGAGGCCGGTGGCGACGTCCTCGTCCGGCCCGTCGGTGGCCTGGGCGGCGTGCCAGGCGCGCCGGTCGGGGTCGAGGACCGGGTCCGTGACGTCGGCCAGCGCCGGTGCACCGCCCGGCGTTCCTCGGGCGTGGCTCCCTGGTAGACGGCGGAACGGACCAGCGGGTGCCGGAACCTGACGGACTCCCGAACTCGATCAGGCCGGCCGCCTTGGCCGGTGCCGCGTAGGGCACGATGTCGAGCCGGGCGGCCGCGCGCACCAGCAGGCGCGCGTCGCCGACCGGTTCGGCCGCGGCGATCAGCAGCAGGGTGCGGGTCGCCGCCGGAGAGGGAGCCGATCCGGCCGGCGAAGTCGCGTTCGACGCGCGCCGGCGACCGGCCCCCGTAGTCGCCGGGCCTGGCCGACGAGTCGAGTCCGTAGGCCGGTTCGGCGGCGCTGCGGCCGCGGGAGAACTCGAGCAGGGCGAGCGGGTTGCCGAATCCATCTCCGTGACGAACCGCGTCGCGGACGCAGCTCTCCAGGCGGCCGCCGACCACTGACTCAGGAGCTGTCCCGCCGCGGTGGTGTCAGGCCTTCCAGCCGGAGGGTCGGCAGTCCGTTGAGGGCGGTGCCGCCCTCGGGGTCCCGTACGGCGAACGCCATGGCGACCGGCTCGGCGAGCAGTCGGCGGGCCACGAACTCCAGGGTCTGCAGGGACGCTTGGTCCAGCCACTGGGCGTCGTCGACCAGGACGAGCACCGGCCGGGTCTCGGAGGCGCGGGTGAGCAGGGTCAGTACGGCGAGTCCGACGAGGAAGCGGTCGGGCGGGTCTCCGGCGGCGATGCCGAACGCCACGCGGAGGGCGTCGCGTTGGGGTTCGGGCAGTTCGTCCAGTTCCAGTTCGCCGAGGAACGGTGTGCAGACCTGGTGCAGGCTGGCGTAGGGCAGCTCCATGTCCGCCTCGATGCCGTGCGCCCAGGTCACCTTCACCCGTGACGCCTGTGCGGCCGCGTACTCCAGGAGCACCGACTTGCCCATGCCGGCCTCGCCGCGGACCACCAGGGTGCTGGACCCGCCTTCGCTCAGACCGGCCAGCAGTGCGTCGAGTGCCGCGCACTCGCGCTGCCGGCCGACCAGGTCGGGAAGCGGGCTGGCGATCATGCGGGGCGGCTCCTCAGGGACATCTGGGGACGAAAGGGTCCCACAACATGGTCGGAACAGGCGCTTGTAACGATATCCGTAAGGGCACACACCCTGTGTGTTTGTCGAGATGTGACGGTCTCCACGTCGGAAAGTCGCCGGGAGCTGTCACAAAACCGCCTGCTGTCCGGTCGACCAGTGCCGATGATCTCGTCAGTCCGCCGCCGCAGAGGTCCCCCGTGTCTTCGCTCGGACACCAGCTCGCCACATCCGTTCTCGTCGTGGGAGCCGGTGCATCAGGTCTCCGCGCGGCCATCGAGGTCGCAGGAGGCCGGTGTCGCGGTCATCGCCGTGTCCAGAGCGCACGGACGACGGCGCACTCTGCCGTCACGGGTTCCGTGGGCCCCGCGCATGGCCATCGGCCGGAGGCGACGACGGGTGGCAGCGGCACGCCGCCGAAACGCTGCGGGAGGGCCTGCCTGTTGGCCGACCCGCGCACCGCCCAGATCGTCGCCCGCCACGCGGACCGGGGCTTCCAGGACGCGGGGCGCGGCGAACGGACCGGGCCGGGGGTGCACCGGGCGCTGCGGGCCCGCGCGCCGAGCTCGGCATCCCCGTCCTCACCGGCGTGTACGTCACCCGGCTCCTGGTCGACGACGGAACGGTGTTCGGTGCCTATGGATTCGGCCTCGCCGACGGCTCGCGCTACCGCGTGCACGCCGACGCCGTGATCCTGGCGGCCGGCGGGCACGCGCATCTGGCGGCGCGCGTCGTCCCGCCGCGACGAGAGCGGCGGCGACGCCTTCCGCCTGGCCACCGAGGCGGGCGCCCGGCTGCGCGACCCCGAACTCGTGCAGTTCCATCCCCTCGGACTGGTCGGACCCGAGCACGCGGCCGGGCTGCTCGTCGACGACGCGGTCCGCGACGAGGGAACGCCGTGCTGCTCAACAACCTCGGTGAACGGTTCATGGCGCGCTACGACTCCGAGCGCATGGAGCGCTGCGGCGGGGACAGGGTCGCGGCGGCCGTCCACACCGAGATCAAGGAGGGCCGCGGCACCCGGGCCGGCGGGGTGTGGCTCGACCTGTCCCACCTCCCGCGCAGAGACCGTCCTGACCCGGCTGCCGCACGTCCACCGGACCCTGCTCGACGTGCAGACGCTCGGCGTCACCCGCGATCCGGTCGAGGTCGCGCGCCGACCGCCCAGTACTCCCTGGGCGGCGTCCGGAGTGCGGCCCGATGACCACGGCACCGACGTCCACGGGCTCTACGTGATCAGGGGAGGCGGCCGGCGGACTGCACGGCGCGCACCGGCTGGAGGAGAACGCGTGGGCCGAACTCTCGTGTACGGCCGGATCGCGGGCCGGGCCGCGGCGGAGTACTCGGCCGGGCTCGCCGTCCAGCAGCGCTCGCCCGCGGCGGTGCGGGCCGCGGAGACGGACGTGTCCCGTCTGCTGGCCGCCGACGGCGAGGAGAACGTCCGCGCCCTGCTGCGGTCGGTGCGGCACCTGATGACGGAGCACGCGGGCGTCGTGCGCGACGAGACCGGGCTCACCGCCGGACTCGCCGCGCTCGCCGAGTCGAGGCCCGCTCGGCGCGCGTCGGGGTGCACATCGACATCGGCGGCTTCAGGACCTCGCGTACGCCTACGACCTCCGGTCCACGCTGCTCGCCGCCCGCGCGACGCTGGAGTGCGCGCGGGAGCGCCGGAGACGGGGCAGCCACCACCGCTCCGACCACCCCGACGTCGACCCCGATCTGACGGTCACTCTGGTGTGGTCCCCGGCCCGCCGGGGTGCGGCGCGAGCCCGTGCCGCCCACCACCCACATCGCCGAGCTGATGCGGGACGTCTCGGCCGACGCGGGGCCGCCGCAGCCGGGCCGGTGACCGGGGCGGAAGGACTGGCTCATACGCTAGCACGACCGTGCAGGGCCCGGTTCTGTGACACGGGATCGGGCAGCAGGGACAGCAGCCGTAGGTTGGTGTCGCTCTCGGTTCCCGGGGTGGCGGTGAAGACGACGAGCCGTTGGGACCGGTCGGGGTCGACCAGGGTCTGGCAGTGCAGGTCCAGCGTCCCGAGCCGGGGTGGAGGAACCGCTTGGGGCGCACACGGGCCCAGGACGGGGCGGCTCCGCCAGATGCCGGCGAACTCGGGGCTCTCCTCGACGAGCGCGTCCACGAGGTCGGCGGCCCGCGAGCCCGCGCCGTCGCGGGTGTAGGCGTCGTGGAGGCCGGCCACCAGGAGACGGCTGTGCTCCGCGTGCTCGCTCTCCGGACGGATCAGGCGCGCCGCGGGGTCGGTGAACCAGCGGTAGGGGGCGCTGCGCGCCAGTCCGCTGTACGCCGTGGTGTCGCCCAGCAGCGCCACGGCCGGGCGGAGTCTGCCGCAGCGTCTCCCCGAGGCGGTTCATCACCACGGCGGGGGTGTCCTCCAGCCGGTCCAGGATGCGCATCATCCCCGGGTCGACGTGGTCCCCGAGCTGCTCACGGCCCGGCACGGCGTGGCCGCCGAGCCGGAAGAGGTGGTCCGTTCACTCCCGTGACAGGCGCAGACCGCGGGCCAGCGCGGCGAGCATCTGCCCGGACGGGTGGGGGCCCCGCGGCTGCTCCAGGCGGCCGTAGTAGTCCGCCGACAGGTCGGACAGCGCCGCGACCTCCTCGCGGCGCAGCCGCCGGTAGCGCCTGCGGCGGCCGCGGGAGAAGGCCGACGTCCTCCGGCTGGAGGGCCTCGCGACGGGCGGAGGAATGCTGCCAGTGCTGCTCGGTCCGCCATCGCTGTCCTCTCCGCCGGCACACGTGCGCCGTCCTGACTCATCTGTCGCCCAGGTGAACGGTGTGATCAGGACGGCGCATTCCCGTGACACGGTGTGTTCTACGGTCGTGGGCCGCGTCGTCCCCTCCGTGCGCTCCGTGCGCTTTGTGCGGGTTGTCCGCGCCGTGGGACGGTACCTGGCCGGCTCACCGGGTGATCGCCTTGGTCTCCAGGAACTCCTCAAGACCGGCGCGGCCCATCTCCCGGCCGTTGCCGGACTGCTTGTAGCCGCCGAAGGGCGCCTGGAAGTTGTGCGGCCCGCCGTTGACGTCGACCTGGCCGACGCGCAGGCGCCGGGCGATCGCCATGGCGTGCTCCTCGTCGCCGGTCACCGCGCCGTTGGGCCCGTAGACGGTGCCGTTGGCGATGGCCACGGCGTGGTCGTCGTCGGCGTAGGGGATGACCACGAGGACGGGGCCGAAGATCTCCTCCTGGGCGATGACCGACGCCGGGTCGACGTCGGCGAAGATCGTGGGCCTGACGTAGGCGCCGGTGTCCAGAGCCCGCCGGCCGGCCGGGGCCGCCGACCACGAGCGTGGCGCCGTCGGCGATGCCGCGGCGGATGTAGTCGTCGACGCGCCGGCGCTGGGTCTCCGAGGCGAGCGGGCCGATCCGCGTGGCCTCGTCGGCGGGGTCGCCGACGACGTACTCCGCGGCCGCGGCCCGCAGCTTCCCGACCACGGTCTCCTGGAGCGCTTCGGGTACGAGCATCCGTACGTAGGCGCCGCAGGCCTGACCGGCGTTGGCCCAGGCGAAGCAGCCAGGCCGCGGGTGACGGCGGCGTCGAGGTCGGCCTCGGAAGGATGATGATGGGCGGCCTTGCCGCCCAGTTCGAGCGACCCGCTTGACGGTGCCGGACGCGGCGACGGACACGGCACGGCCGGCCCGGGTGGATCCGGTGAAGGAGATCATGTCGACCTTCGGATGCCGGGCGAGTGCCTCGCCGACGACCGGTCCCGTGCCCTGCACCACGTTGAACACACCGTCGGGCAGACCGGCTTCGGTGGCGATGCCGGCGAACGTCCGCGCGCTGAGCGGGGAGAGCTCCGACGGCTTGAGGACGACGGTGTTGCCCGCGAGCAGCGCGGGGACGACCTTGCGTCACGAGTTGCTGGAGCGGGAAGTTCCACGAGGGTGATCGCGCCCACCACGCCGATGGGTTCGCGGACGACGAGCGAGTTCGCCACCACGGACGTCCACTCGAACTGCTCGCCGCCTCGACCGCGGCCAGGATCGAGGCGACCGGGAAGCCGACCTGCGCCTGCCGGGAGAAGCTGATCGGCGCGCCCATCTCCAGGGTGATGGTGGCCGCCAGTTCCTCGTGGTGCTTCTCCAGGCCCTCGGCCAACCGCCGCATGACGGCCGCCCGCTGCTCCACCGGCGTCGACGCCCACCTCGAACGCGGTGAGCGCGGCGGACACCGCCAGGTCCACCTCACTCGGCCGTGCCCTCGTGGAGCGTGGCGACGACCGACGCGTCGGCGGGATTCACGACGTCGATCAGCGGTCCGGTACCGCGGACGGCACGGCCGTCGATCCAGTGGGACGGGGCCGGAGAGGAAACGGTGTGTTCGTCGAGGAGGCCGGAAGGAACCGTGTGTTCTTCGTTCATGCCGCCAGGGAACACCCGTCGCCGCACGGCATCCATGCCTTCTCGACCCATGATCCACGTCACTCCCCTGATCCGTGGCGCTCCCTGGTCGCTCCGGCGGCCGACCACGGCGGTCCCGGCCGCCGGAGCGTTGTTATGCTCCCTTTCGTGCAGGGGGCAAGGTGAGCAACGGGGACGGTCCGAGACAGCTGCGCGGCCGACGCCGTGAGCGGCAGGTTCTCGATGCCCTGGCGGCGGACGTGGAGGCCGGACGGAGCGCCGCGCTGGTCCTGCGGGGCGACGCGGGGATCGGGAAGTCCGCCCTGCTGGACCATCTGGAGGCCCGTGTCTCCCGGCACCGCGTCGCACGCGGGGCGGGTGCCGAGTCGGAGATGGAGCTGCCGTTCGCGGGACTGCACCAGCTGTGCGCCCCGTTCCTCGATCGCCTCGACCGTCTTCCGCCGCCGCAGCGCGAAGCCCTGGCGACCGCGTTCGGGATGAGCGACGGCCCGCCTCCCGACCGGTTCCTCGTCGGCATCGCCGTGCTCGGACTGCTCACCGACGTGGCCGCCGAGCAGCCGTTGTTCTGCCTCGTGGACGACACGCAGTGGCTCGACCGGGTCTCCGCGCAGACCCTGGCGTCTCGTGGCGCGGCGGATGCTCGCCGAACCCCTGGCCCGGTGTTCGCCACCCGTGAGCGACGGGGCCGCGACGAGCTGGCGGGCCTGCCCGAGCTGACGGTCGACGGCCTCCACGACACCGACGCCCGCGGTCTGCTGAGCGTGTCGGTCGGCGGCCCGATGGACGCCCAGGTCCGCGACCGCATCCTCGCCGAGGCCCGCGGCAACCCGCTCGCCCTGCTGGAACTGCCGCACGACCGACCCGACATGGGAACGACGGACGGACTCCGCCGCAGCGGTCCCGGCCCGGTGTCGGGCCGCATCGAGCGCAGCTACCTCGGGCGGGTGCAGGCCCTGCCCGCCTCGACCCGACGCCTGCTGCTCGTCGCCGCCGCCGAGCCGATCGGTGACGTGGCCCTCGCTCAAGCGCGCCGCCGAGCAGCTGGGCATCGGCCCGGACGCGATCGACCCGGCGGTGGCGGACGGGCTGCTCGTCGTCGGCGCACTCGTCCGGTTCCGGCACCCGCTGCTGCGCTCCGCCGTCTATCGCTCGGCCGGCCTCGCGGAACTCCGGGAGGCCCACCGGGTGTTGGCGGAGGTGACCGACCGCGCCGTCGACCCGGACCGGCGCGCCTGGCACCTGGCGCGGGCGACGGTACGTCCGGACGAGGCGATCGCCGCCGAACTGGAGGCGTCGGCGGAGCGGGCGGCGGCGCGCGCGCCACCGCCGCGGCGGCCGCCTTCCTCGCCCACGCGGCCGTCCTGACGTCCCACCCGCCGCGCAAGGCGACCCGGGCCCTCGCCGCGGCCCAGGCGAAGATCCGCGCGGTGCGCCCACCGCGGCCCGCGAACTCGCTCGCGCTGGCCCGCAGCGTGATCCCTCGACGAGGACCACCGCGCCCGCGCCGACCTCGTCCAGGCCCAGATCGCCTTCGCCTCGGGACGCATGGACGAAGCGGTGCCCTGCTGCTCGGCACCGCACGCAGTCTGCTGCCGATCGACACCGCCCTGGCCCACGAGACCTTCCTGGACGCCCTGTCGGCGGCCATGTTCGCCGGCCGCCTCGCCTCCGGCGCGGACGCGCGCGAGGTGGCAACAGCCGCGCGCCGCGCCCCGTCGACCCCATCGGCCCCCACCGGGACGACGCGCACCGCCGACGTGCTCCTGGACGCCCTGGCGACACGGTTCACCGACGACTACCGCACCGCGGTGCCTGCCGCGCACACCGTGCTGCGCCTGTTCCGCGAGTGTCCGACCCGGAGCAGATCCTGCGCTGGTCGTGGCTCGTCTCGGCGCTGGCGGCCGAGATGCGGGACGACGAGAGCTGGACGGAGCTGGCGGCACGCCACGTACGGACCGCCCGCACGGTCGGCGCGCTGGCCGAACTGCCGCTCGCCCTCAACTCACGCGTGGTCGTCCACACCTGCGCCGGGGAACTGGCCGAGGCCGCCCTCCTCGTCGCGGAGATCACCCGCGTCCAGGAAGCGGTCGGCGGCAGCTTCGCACCGTTCGGCACCATGTCACTCGTCGCCTGGCAGGGACGCGCGGGCGAGGCTGCCGCTGATCAAGACGGGCCTGGAGAACGCCGTGCGACGCGGTGAGGGCATCGGCGTGGCCATAGCGCGACGGGCCGAGGCCGTGCTCCTCAACGGACTCGGCCGGTTCGAGGAGGCGTCCGACGCGGCCCGTGCGGCGAGCGCGCATCCGCAGGACCTGGTCGCGGCCAGCTGGGGACCGATCGAGCTGGTGGAGGCCGAGCGCGCGCAGCGGCCGCCCCGACGAGGCCCTGCACCGCCCTCGACCGGCTCGTGCGGATCACCGACGCGGCCGGCACGGACTGGGCGCTGGGCGTCCAGGCACGCTCCCGGGCGCTGCTCGGCCAGGGCGCCGAGGCCGAGGAACGGTACCGCGAGGCGATCGACCGGCTCGGGCGCACCACGGTCGCGATGGAGCTGGCCCGGGCGCACCTGCTGTACGGGGAGTGGCTGCGGCGGGAGGCCGGCAGCGGCGAGGCCCGGGAGCAACTGCACGCGGCGCACGCCCTGTTCACCCGGTTCGGCGCGGAGGCCTTCGCCGACCGCACGGTCCGCGAGCTGCGGGCGACGGTGACACGGTGGTCCGGCGCGACGGCGACGCGGCGGCAGGCCCTCACCACCCAGGAGGCACCAGATCGCGCGGCTGGCCCGGGACGGGGACACCAACTCGAGATCGGCGCCCAGTTGTTCCTGAGCCCGCACACCGTGAGTGGCACCTGCGGAAGGTGTACGCGAAGCTCGCATCACCTCCCGGCGGTCCCTGGACACCGTGCTGTGACCGGCGGCCGCCGAGCAGGGCGGACGCGGCGCTCACCACGGGGCCGGCCGTCACACGCGCGGAGTCGGCTGTCACACGTCCGGTGTCACCACGGTCTTGTGTGACGGGGACACGTTCCGTCGCGGTCCCGCATCCCGGCCGAGAGGAGAAGACCCGTGATCACGCGCGCCTCGCTTTCCGTGTCGCCGAGGGCGAGCGGTCTCACTCTGTTCCGTCGCGATCGGCACCCACGTGCTGACCGCCGACGAGCCGGAGCCCGCGGGCGCCGACGCGGGACCCACGCCGGAGAGCTGCTCCTGGCCGCGCTCGGATCGCGCACGTCCACGCCGCGCGGGCGCTGGCGGACCGGCGGCGCTGGCGGCTCGACCGCGTGGACGTGGCCGTGCGGTTCGGCGGCGGCAGGGCCGCATCGTCATCGCAGCGTGGGGCTGACCGGTGAACTGGACGCCCAGCGGGGGCCGGTTGCCGGCGGCGGCCGGGCGCCGTCCCGTGCACCGGCTGCTCGACGCACGATCTGATCAGATCGTCACCGTGCCCGCGCTGCCGGCGGAGCCCGAGGACGTCTCCCGCCGGACCGCTGTCGGCGTGAGCCGAGCGCGGCCGGGTCGTGAGACGCGGTCGCCGGGGCGTCAAGTCCCACGGAGCCGATCTCACTTGCGGAGGAGATCCCCAGCTTCGCGAACACCTTGCGCAGATGCCATTCGCGCCGTGTGCGGGCTGAGGACAAGACAGCGCGGCGATCTCCGCGCTCGTGAACCCGTCCCGGAGCCAGCCGCGCGAGTGACCCGGCCTCCTTCGCGGTGAACGTGACCGACGTCGCCGCGGTCCGCGCGCGCACCTTCGCCCCGGCGGCCCGCAGTTCCCGTCGCGCGCGTTCCGCGAGGCGCCTCGAGCTCCCGCGTCGCCGAGCATCTCCTGGGTACGCCTCGCCCAGCCGGGTTCGCGCATCCGCGGCGCCGCTCACGGCGCAGCGCTTATTCGCCGTAGCGGAGCCGGGCCCTGGCACTGATCCATGCGGGTCCGGGCCAGGTCGAGCTGCTATCGATCGCCTCCTGGTGGTGCAGGGTCTCGGCGGCCGCGCCCTCGGCCACTCAGGGCTCGGACGGCGGCCGAGGTGCCCAGCGCCTGCAGGGCGTGCCGCTGACTCCGGCACGATCTCCTCGATAGGTGCGCACCGACTCGGTCGCGCGCGCGGTCCGGCCGAGACGGACGGCCGCCTCGACGAGTTCCACCCTGGACTGCAGGGACAGACCGAGTTCCTGTTCTCGCAGCCGCGCTCGGCGGCGCCGAAGGCCTCCTCGTAGCGGCCGAGGCCGCTGCATCAGGACCGCCTCCGCCCACGCGGCGGTGAGTGACCTTGCCTCGGCCTGGAGCAGATCGTCGTGCAGTAGACGGCCGCGATCGCCTGCTCGCGACGCCTCCCGTCCCTTGAAGGGCTCCACGACGAGTGCTCCGTGGCGGGCGAAGAAGCTGCTGCCGGTGGCCTCGCCGATCGCCTCGGCCTCCACCAGGAGGGAGTCGCCGGCCCGCAGATCACCCTGCGAACGCGGTTCGACAACCGCAGCGGGAGGGCGGAGGGCAGCACGGCGAGCGCTCCGTCCTCCCGGGCCAGGTCGACCAGGCGCGGAGAGCCGGACCAGGCGCGGTGGCGCGAAGTCCCACGCACGTTGTGGGCCGTGCGGCACACGAGCGCAGCCAGCCAGGGCGTCTCGGCAGTGGCGTGCGGCGGTCCGTCCGGAAGCGCCCGCACGGCGTCGAGGACGAGCGGAGCGCTCCACGGCGTACCCACTCGGTGACCATCCGCGACGCAGGCCGGTGAGCAGTGTGGAGGTCCTCGCGGTCGGCGTGGTCGCCGGCATCGCTCAGCACGGCCTCGGCGGCGTCGCGGACCCCGCCCGTAGGCCAGCCGGCCCGCGGTCAGTGCCGCGTAGATGGCGTCCCGGTAGGTCCGGCGGGCCAGTTCGGAGTCGTACGGCTGGAGCTTCGCCGGGCCGCTTCGAGCAGCGAGGGCAGTCCGGCGCCGTAGCACTGCGGGCCGCGAGCCGTGATCTGGCCGCGCAGCAGGTTCGCCCGGCCGATCCCACGCTCTGCCGAGCGGGTTCAGGTCCGCCACGTCGACCAGGTCCGCGCGCGGTGTCGTAGGCGCCCGCCTGGTACTTGGCCTGGGCGGCGGCCAGGGTCCTGGCTCCGCGCCGGCCCGCGTCGGGGTCAGCTCGCTGGCCGGTGCAGGAAGGCCGCCGCGGCCGCGAGGCCCCCGCGGCGGTGGGCGCGGCCGGCGGATCCTTCGAGTTCGCGGCGACGGCTCGTCGGAAGCTCCGTCGCCGCGCTCGCCAGAGTGCCACACCCGGCGTCCAGGGTCAGAGGTCCGCGTCGATCGATTCGCCAACGCCCGGTGCACGCGGCGGCGTCCTCGACGTCGGCGGCGTAGTGCGCCGCCGAGCGGACCAGGTGCCGGAAGCGGACAGAAGTGCCGAGCGTCAGAGAGGCCCGATGCCTCGGCCTGCGTGACGGCGCTGTCCACCGAATGCCGAGGCGTTCGGCGGCCCGCCGCAGTAGCGCGACGTCGCCGACCGGTTCGAGGGCGGCGACGAGCAGCAGGCGTTGTGCCTCGGCCGGGAGTGCCTGGATGCGGCGCAGATAGCCCGCCTCGATCTGGCCGGCCAGCGGGCGGGCGGCCGGGCCGTCGAAGCCGCCCGCCATCTCCATCGCGGTCAGGCCGCGCGGCAGTTCGAGCAGGGCGAGCGGGTTGCCGCGCGTCTCGGCGACGATCCGGTCCCGTGCCAGCGGGTCGAGCGGGCCGGTGACGACCGAGTCGAGGAGGAGTGCCGAGTCCTGTTCGTCGAGGCCGTGGACGAAGAGTTCGGGCAGGGTGGCCAGGGTCTCGCGGGGGCCGGACTCGCGGACGGCCGAGGACCAGCAGCACCGATTCGGCGAGCTGGGCAGGCGGCGTGCGACGAACTCCAGGGTCTGGGAGGACACGCGGTCCAGCCACTGCGCGTCGTCGACCACGCACAGCAGGGGCTCGTCGGCGGCGGCGGCGAGCAGGCTGAGCGTGGCGAGTCCGACCAGGAACCGGTCGGGCGCGTCCCCGGCCCGCATGCCGAACGCCGTTCGCAGGGCGGTGCGTTGGGGCCCGGGGAGATCGTCGAGGTGAGACAGCAGCGGGGCGCAGAGCTGGTGCAGTCCGGCGTAGGACAGTTCCATTTCGGACTGGACGCCGGCCGCCCGCACGACGCGGAAGCCGTCGGCCCGGCCGACGAGGTGGTTGAGCAGTTCGGTCTTCCCGATGCCTGCCTCGCCGCGCACCACGACGACGCCGCTGTGACCGTCCTCCTGGCCTGCGCGAGCAGGCGCCGTCGAGGACGGGCGCTCGGCGCGTCGCCCGATGAGCCCGGTCCGTGCCCCGTCCCTCACCACTGGCCGCCTCCGCAGGCCACGATACCTCTGGTGGTCACCGTGCCTGCGGGTGGCTCGAAATCGCTCGCTCCTCACGGCTCCCGGTCAGGGGCGCGCGATCACCAGGAACACGGTGCCCACGAAGGTCAGCACGGTCAGGGCGGCCATGGCGATCAGCATCCGGCGCAGCCACCGCAGGAAGCGCCGGTGCCGGGCCGTGTCGGCCTCGCGCTATGATGCTGTCGGCGATGTGCTGCGTCACCATCCCCGCGACGTACTTCTCTTCTGCTCGTCGAGGTACCAGTCTCGGTGTCCCTCTTCTGCCGGTGGGTCAGCGCCGACTGCGCGATGAAGAGCGGCCTACAGCGCAGCCGGGCGGCACCGAGGTGGGCCTCCCGGTACGGGTAGGCACTCTATGTCGGCCACCCCGCGAGCGGCCTGCTCTTCCGTGCTCGCGACGCGCTCCCGAACTCGTTGATGCGCCTGGTGACGCTCTCTGATGCGTCTTTTGGTGCGCTCCCGAAGTCGGCGGCCCGGCGCCCGCAGCGGGGCCGGGCCGCGAGGCGGCGCGGTGACGCGCACCGCGCCGCGGCGCCACAGCGGCTCAAGCGGTGGCCCGTACCGCCTCGTCGACCAGGCGGGCGACGTCGCGCGCGCGGGAGACGGCGACCGCGTGGGAGGCGTCGACGGTCACGACCGTGGCCTTCGCGCGTTCGGCCGATGAAGATCTGCACCTGCGCCGGGATGTTGCGGTCCTCCGTCGCCACGAGTGACCCAGGACAGGAGAACGTCCCGCCAGGCCGGGGCCGAGGCGCCCTCGGCCAGCGCGGCGTCGGCGCACTGCGGCCGCTGCGGTGGTCGTGCCATGACCGCCGCCGCCGTCTCGGGGACGTCGGCGGCGAACTGCTGGTGGAACTTGCCCTCCTCTATGTAGAGGTCGCGCCCGGCCGCCGTCGGCGAGGGTGATCGAGCACGGGGCGGAGCGTCTCCCGGGGGTGCTGCCCGGGAACTTCCCGGACAGGTCGACCGCGCTCTCCCCTTCGTCGGGCAGGAAGGCGGCGACGAAGACGAGCTGCCGCTGCGGTCGAGTCCGCGCGCGGCGTTGCTGATCACCGAACCGCCGTAGGAGTGTCCGACGAGGACCACGGGTCCTGGCAGGGACTCCACGAGCTGTCGGACGTAGTCGCTGTCCTGCTCAGGCCGCGCAGCGGGTTGCTCGCGGACACCACGAGGGTGGCCGTGGGACTGGAGCTTCTCGATGACGCCGTTCCAGCTGGAGGAGTCCGCGAAGGCTCCGTGGACGAGGACGACGGTCGGTTTCTGTTCACTCATGGGAGTGGCCTTTCGTTCAGTCGGTGCCGCGGGCCTTCAGTCGGTGCCGAGGGCCTTGCACGCAGCACGTGGACGGCCTGCTCGATCGCCGTGGTGGAGGCCTGGGTCCCGCGGACCGGGTTGAGCATCATGAAGTCGTGCAGCGTGGCGTTGTAGCGGACGCTCATGGTCGGCACACCGGCCTGGATCAGCTTGCGCGCGTAGGCCTCGCCCTCGTCGCGCAGCACGTCGTTCTCGTCGACGGCGACGAAGGCCGGCGGCAGTCCCGCCAGTTCCTCCAGGGTCGCGCGCAGCGGGGACGCGGTGACCTGGTTCCGCTCGGCCGGGTCGGTGGTGTAGGCGTTCCAGAACCACTCCATGGCCTTCGCGGTCAGGTGCGGGCCGTGGGCGAAGGTGCGGTAGCTCTCGGTGTCCTGGCCCGCGTCGGTGACGGGGTAGTACAGCGACTGGTGCAGGAAGGTCACGTCGCCGCGCTGCTTGGCCATGTGGGTGAGGGCGGCGCTCATGTTGCCGCCGACTGGAGTCACCGGCGACGACCAGGCAGAGAGCCGTCGAGGGTCCCTCGTCGCCGCCCCGGGCGGTGATCCAGCGGGCGGTGGCGTACGCCTGCTCGATGGCGACCGGGTACTTCGCCTCCGGAGCGGTCGTACTCGACGAAGGCCAGGGCGGCCTTCGCGCCCACGGCGAGATTCGCGCACGAGGCGGTCGTGGGTGCCGGCGTTCCCGAGGATCCAGCCGCCGCCGTGCACGTACAGGATCACGGGCAGGACGCCCGTGCTGCCGACGGCTTGATGATGCGCACCCGGACGTCGCCGACCTCCGCGGGGACGGTGATCCACTTCTCGTCCACGTCGGGCTTCTCGACGGGTCCCGACTGGACGTCGTCCAGCAGCTTGCGGGCGCCCTCGACGCCCAGCTCGTAGCAGCGGCGGCGGCTTGGCGGTGGCGTCGGCGAAGTCCTGCGCGGCGGAGCTCGAGAACGATGTCGCTCGCGGCTCGGTCCTTTTCGGGCGGTTGGTTCGGTAGGTCCTTCCCTCTTGAGACCGGGATGTCCGTCACTGCGTGACGCGTCGGGCGAAAGGAACGATGGGACGGACCGTCTCGACCGGTCCCGGAAGAGGAGTTGCGTGGCTGCTGTCGTGATCCGGCGGCATCCCGTTCGACGTCATGATGTGCGGCGCCTCGCCGCACGACGACACGACAGGAACAGGCGAGGGAACCCGTCGATCAAAGCTGCTGAAAGTCATGAACGCTCACGATCTCTCCAGCGACGGCATCGGTGCCGGTGAGGACCAGAGCCTGCAGAGTCCGTTCGGCCACGCCGTCGACCCGGCGCCGCTGATGTCCTGGGCCGGCGCGACGGCGAGCTGGCCCAGCGCACGGACGGCGGAGGCGGCCGGGGCCTCGACGACTGCTACTTCACGCGGGACTTCTCACAACATCGGTGCCGAGATCATGGGCCGCAACAAGTTCGGGCCCCAGCGCGGGCCCTGGCAGGACCACGAGTGGCAGGGCTGGTGGGGGGACGAGCCGCCGTTCACACGCCGGTGTTCGTCTGACCCACCACCCGCGTCCGTCGTTCACGCTCTCCGACACCACGTTCCACTTCGTCGACGGCGACCCGGCGACGGTCCTCGCGCAGGCGCGGGAAGCGGCGCAGGGCAAGGACGTCCGGCTCGGCGGCGGTCAGCGCCGTCCGGCAGTTCCTCGACGCGCCGGCCTCGTCGACACGATGCACGTGGTGGTCGCGCCGGTGAAGCTCGGGTCCGGGCTGCGGCTCTGGGAATCCCCGACGGGCACCTGCTCGACCGGTTCCACCTGGAGGTCGTGCCCAGCCCGAGCGGCGTGACGCACCACCTGTTCTGGCGCAAGTGACGCGAGGGCCGGGGCACTGCCGGGTTGAGCCCGCGACGGCTACGAGAGGGCGTCCGCCTCGGCGGATGCCTCGCCGGTGCCGGCGGCTAGGGTCCCTGAGGTGAGCGACCACTACGACCTGTTCCTGGCGGTGGACCTGCCGCCGGACCTGCCCGAGCCGGTGCTTGTGGAGACTGAGGTGGCTCATGGGACAGGCGGACATGCCGGCCGAGTTGAAGTCGACCGACTGGGAGTCATGGGGTGGTCCCTGGCAGCCCTTCTTCGACGGTGGCTCGGCGAGCCGTTCGTTCGACGGCGCGATGTCTCCTGCCGGTCCGTGCCACGGACCGGCCGAACACTGGACGGCGGCGAAGCATGGGCCTGACCGTCCGGACGTGGATCCACGAGGACGACTTCGGGTGACGATGGACGTCGTGGGATGGCTTCTCAGCCACGCGACCACGCTCGGGTGGGTCGGATTCGTCCGTGACTCCGGCCTCGGCCGGGTCCAGCATCTCGTGCGCCACGAGGACGGCTTCGACCTGGTCGACGTCCGCCCGGCCGGCCCGCCGAAGCACGTGGCCTGGGCACCGCGGTAGCGGCGGTGGCCGACGCCTCTGCCGGGTCGTTCCGCCGCGACCACCACCCCGGTGCACCCGTGCGGTCACGGCACTAGTCGGCTGAAGTGCCGTCGGCATCCCCGGGTTTGGGCAGCTTGAAGCCGTCGACGTACAGGTCGACGTGCTCGTTGTAGAACGCGGTCAGGCCCGCGATGCGGTGCACGTGGGTGGTCGGGAAGTCGTAGGTCCAGGCGATGTCCTCGTGGGAGGCGGTGTCGCTGTCGAAGGACCAGTAGCTGCTCGTCGTCCCCTTGTACGGGCAGCGGGTGACCGTGTCCGAGTGGCGCAGGCGGGTCCAGTCGATGGTCGCGGGGTCGAGGTAGTAGCGGGTGGGCAGGCCGGTCTCGAAGAGCTTGACGCAGTTGTCGGCCTCCGCGAGCTATCGACTCCGTCCAGCTCGACCCGGACCCGGCTGTTCGAACGCAGCGCGTCGACGCGGGAGTAGGGGCTGCGGGGGTGCACGAAGACCGGCTCGTCCTCCTCCAGCCAGGAGTCCAGGGCCTCCCACTCGAAACGCACGGTGTCACGCAGCGCACCCGGGGCGCCCTCGCCCCAGACCCACGCCGCCCCTTCGCGGACCTCCGGTCCGACCTGAAGGGTGTGCCGGTGCGCCGGGCCGGCCCCGAGCTGCTCCATGTGTTTGTCGTCGTGCAGCTCGCCGTCGACCAAGTCCTCGACGGGGATGCTGAATTGGGGGTAGGCCTGCCACTCCCACACGTACAGGGCGCGGCGGGTGTCGAAGACGACCCGGCCGGCGATCGTCCCCCGGATGCGTCGCGGGACCGGTTCGACGTGCCCGATCGGGACGATGAGGCTGGGATGCAGAACACTTTCGGTTGCCATGGTGATCACCTTGTATTCGCTGTGCTCGCTGACGGTGTGCTCTGAGGCTATCCGGACGTGTGCGGCCGTCCGGATGTGGTGGTCGGGGCCAGAATATTCACACGGTGTCTCCCGGGACTCGCGCCGAGTCCGGGACCTGCTCGTGCGTCGTGTCACAGAACCGACGGGTGCCCGGTCAGTGAAACGTAATCGTTCCGCACTTGAGGAGATCCCCCGTGGAAGCTCGTATCAATTACTTCGGCAACGCCCTGGCCGGCAAGGTCATGAAGCACCTGAACTCGGCCGGAGCGGCGATGCACTCGGCCCTGCCGGTCGCCACCCAGGAGCTGGTGAAGATCCGTGCCAGCCAGATCAACGGCTGCGGCTTCTGCACCGACATGCACACCAAGGACGCCACCGCCGCGGGCGAGGAGCAGCAGCGGCTGAACCTGGTGGCCGTGTGGCGCGAGGCGACGGTCTTCACCGAGCCCGAGCGCGCGGCCCTGGAGCTGACCGAGCAGGGCACGCGCATCGCGGACGGCTCGACCGGTGTCTCGGACGAGGCCTGGGCGAACGCCGCCAAGCACTACGACGAGGACCAGCTCGCGGCGCTGATCTCGCTGATCGCGGTCATCAACGCCTACAACCGCATCAACGTCATCAACCAGCAGCCGGCCGGCGGCTACAAGCCCGGCATGTTCGGCTGAGCCGACCTCGCCCCGACGAGCGGGGCCCTGCGTCCAGGGCCCCGCGCCGCGCGTCAGGCGGCCGGCCGCGGTGCGCGCAGGTGGGCGCGCTCCTTCAGCTCCGCCTCGTCGACGAGCTCCAGCATGGGCTTGCCGGGCGCGCACATCATCGTGACGACGAACTCGGTCCGCTCGTCGTCCAGCGCGTTGCCGTCCTGGTAGTGGATGGCGTCGCCGCCGGGCTCCCAGAAGGTGCCGCCGGCCTCGACGACGCGCTCCGGCTCCCCTTCCAGTTCGAAGCGGACGGCGCCCTTGATGACGTAGCCGAACGCCGGTCCTGAGTGGCGGTGCGGCGGCGTGCCGGGGTCGCCGGGCTCCCACCCGACGTGGATGGTCATCGCCGAGGCACCCTCGGGAACGGTGATCGGTGAGGCGTCCTGGAGCATCTTCGCCGCCCGGGTCCAGCTGGGGCCGTCCTCGCCGCCCGTGCCGTGCCCGTGCCCGTGGTGGCCGTGCTGGGTGTGCTCTGAGTTCTCCGACACTGGGTCGCACCTTCCGTGGTTGCACCGTGTCCGCGCGGTACGTCGTCCGCGCCGCCACGTGATCGTCGCGGCCATGGCGACCGCTCGAACCTCCTGACCGGGTGCCCCGGGAATCTGTGACACGCGACGACGGCCGGCCGCGACCGACACGGTGTCACAAGAACCTGCTCCGGACGGTCTAGGTGTGGTGAGCACGGTGGTACGCGGACGCCCGCCCGCCACCGTCGTCCCTCGGACACCCGGCAGGGTCACGGACACCCGGCGGAACGTCCGGCACCCGGCAGGGCAATCGGCCCAGGCAGGGCCATCGGCCCCGGCAGGGTCATCGGCCCCCGACGAAAGAGATCCGGATGAGAGTCGTCGTAGTAGGTGCCACCGGCCTGATCGGTGCCCGTACGGTCGCCAGGCTCCGCGACCACGGCGTGGAGGTCGTGCCGGTCTCCCGCGCCGACGCGGTCGACGTGAGCACCGGGCAGGGCCTGGCACGGGCCGTGGCCGGCGCCGAGGTGATCGTGGACCTGACCGACGCCCCGTCCCGCGAACAGACGGCCAGTACGCGGTTCTTCACCGCCTCGACGGGCCATCTCTAGCGGCGCCGCCGCGCTCGGCCGCGAGCACTACGTGGCGCTGTCCGTGGTCGGCGCCGACCGCGTCCGCTCGAGTACTTCGCGGCGAAGGCTGCGCAGGAGGACCTGGCGCGGCACGCCACCGTGCCCTACACCCTGGTGCGCGCCACTCCGTTCCACGAGTCCGTCGAGACGGCCGCGACGGAGGCACTCCGGCCCGACGGCGTGCACGTGCCGCCCCTGCTGGTACGCCCGGTCGCCACGGACGACGTCGCCGCGGCGGTCGCCCGCGCCGCGGTGGGGCTGCCCCGCTTCGGGGTGCTGGAGACCAGCGGGACCCGAGGAGCTCCGGCTCGACGAGGCACCGGCGAACTGCTGGCCGTGCTCGGCCGGTCCGGGCCTGTGGTCCCCGACGCGGAGGCTTCTTCGGCGTCGGTGCTCGGCGAGCGGACCCTGCTGCCCGGGCCTGCACGCCCAGCTGGGCCACCACACCTTCAATACCGAGTGGCTCAAGAACCGCTGAACCGGCGGGCGACACCACCGCCTTCGCACGTCATTCCGGCCGCCGCCCCACCGTGTCGCCGGCTGTCGGCACTCGCCCCGCTCCGTGACAGGAAAGGCTGCCATGAACGCAGATCCGCGTCCCGGCCCACTGAGACACCCGCGACCAGTGAGCTCGACCAGCTACCCGACCGTGACCGGGAGGAGACCGCCGAATGGCAGGCCTCCCTCGACGCCGCGTCGTGCGCAACGTGTGCCGCCGGGCCGGAACGCGCCGCGTATCTGATGCGGCGCGTGCACGCGTCCGCCGACGCGTAAACGGGGCGCTGCCCCCGCTGCCGTCGTCGGACTACATCAACACCGTCGGCGGCCGCGCAGCCCAGCGTTCGACGGTGACCGGAGATGGAGTCCAGGATCACCGCGCTCAACCGGTGGAACGCCGCCGCGATGGTCGCCCGGGGTTTGCGCGCCTGGGGCTCGGCGGCCAAGCATCTCCACCTACGCGTCGGCGGCGCGCGCTGTGACGAGATCGGGTTCAACCACTTCTTCCGCGGCAAGACGGCGACGCGGCTCCGGCGACCAGCTCTTCCTCAGGGGCACGCCTCGCCGGGCATCTACGCGCGGGTGTTCCTCGAAGACGCCTGAGCGCCGAGCAGTTGGAGGGCTTCCGGCGGGAGGCGGGCGGGCACGGCCTGCCGTCCTACCCGCACCCCGGCGGCTGCCGTGGCTGTGAGTTCCCGACGGTCTCCATGGGTCTCGGTCCGCTCGGCGCCGTCTGCCAGGCCCGCTTCAACCGCTATCTGCTCGCGCGCGGCATCAAGGACACCTCCGCCTCACGGGTGTGGGCGTTCTGGGCGACGGCGAGATGGACGAGCCGGAGTCGATGGCGGCGCTGGCGCTCGCCTCCCGCGAGGCCTGGACAACCTCACGTTCGTCGTCAACTGCAACCTGCAGCGCCTCGACGGACCGGTCGCTCAACTCGAAGATCGTCCAGGGGCTGGAGGCACGGTTCCGGGGCGCGGGCTGGAACGTGGTCAAAGCACGCTCTGGGGCGAGGCGTGGGACCCGCTGCTCGCGCAGGACGCCACGGGCGACCTGGTCCGGCGCCTGGGCGAGGTGCCCGACGCGCAGATGCAGACGCTGGCCGCGCGGGACGCCGCGTACATCCGGGAGAAGTTCTTCGCCGGGAGCAGCCTGTCCGCGTCTCGCCGCGTCCCTGAGCGACGTTTCGCAGCTGGTGGAGCTGTTCGAGAGCTCCCGCGGCGGGCACACGGGCCGTTGAAGGTGTACGCCGCCTACCGGGCCGCGGTGGAGCTTCCGGGGTGCGCCGACGGTGATCCTCGCCCAGACGGTCAAGGGCCACACGCTGGGTTCGGCGTTCGAGTCGCGCTGGCGCCAACCGCAGATGAAGAGCTCACTGATGGCGCAGTTCCGTGAACTGCGCGACACCTGGAACTGCCCATCCCCGACAGCGCGCTGGCCGGGGACCAGGTCCGTTCTGGCATCGGGGCGGACTCGCCCGAGGTGCGGTACCTGCACGAGCGACGGGCCGCGCTGGGCGGCCCACTCCCGCTGCGCCGGGTGACGGCCGCACCGCTGCCCGAGCCGCCCGCGCAGCCCTTCGAGGCCCTGGAGAAGGGGTCGGGCCACCAGGAGATGGCCACCACGATGGCGCTGGTCCGGCTGGTCAAGGACTTGATGCGGGACGAGCGGACCGGCGCGCGCTGGGTGCCGATCGTCCCCGACGAGGCCCGCACCTTCGGCATGGAGTCGATGTTCCCGACGGCCGGCATCTACTCGCCGCAGGGCAGCTCTACGATCCGGTCGACGCGGACCAGCTCCTCCACTACCGGGAGAGCGCCTCCGGGCAGCTCCTCATCGAGGGCATCACCGAGGCCGGCTCCGTGGCCGAGTTCACCGCCGCGGCGACCTCGTACGCCACGCACGGCGAGCCGATGATCCCGCTTCCACATCTTCTACGCGATGTTCGGATTCCAGCGCACCGGCGACCAGTTCTGGGCGCTGGGCGACCAGATGGGCCGCGGCTTCGTGGTCGGCGGCACCGCCGGGCGCACCACCATGACGGGCGAGGGCCTGCAGCACGGTGACGGCCATTCGCACCTGCTGGCGGCCACCAACCCGGCGGCGGTCAGCCACGACCGGCGTTCGCCTACGAGATCGCCGTGATCGTCCGGACGGCCTGCGCCGCATGTACGGCGAGCGTTCGAGAACGTCTTCTACTACCTGACCGTGTACAACGAGCCGAAGCACCAGCCGGCCATGCCCGCGGTGCCGGGCATCGAGGAGGGCATCGTCCGGGGCATCTACCGGTTCCCGGCCGGCCGAACCCGGCGCCGCGGGACCGCGGTTGCAGCTGCTGTCCTCCGGTACGGCCGTCCACTGGGCGCTGCGCGCGCAGGAACTCCTCGCCGCCGACTGGGCGTGCGGGCCGACGTGTGGTCGGTGACGTCCTGGACGGAGCTGCGCCGCGACGCGATGGACGCCGACGACGCCACGATGCGCGGCGAGGAGCGCACGCCGTTCGTCACCCGGGCGCTCGCGGGCGCGCCCGGCCCCGTGCTGGCGGTCAGCGACTGGATGCGGCAGGTGCCGGACCAGATCAGCCAGTGGATCGAGCAGGACTACTACTCCCTGGGCACCGACGGCTTCGGGCTGTCCGACACGCGCGAGGACGTCCGCCGCTACTTCCGGTGGACGCCGAGTCGATCGTCGTGACCGCCCTGGCCCGGCTGGCCCGGGCCGGGCAGGTCTCCCCGGCGACCGTCGACCAGGCCCGCGAGCGGTACGGCCTCGGCCGCTGAAGAACGCCGGGCGCCGGGTGCGACCGGCCCCGTACGACACAGACCACGAACGACAGATCCGGCGGGCCGTCGCGTCGCGCCCGCCGGTGTTGAGGAGTTGACGACACCGCGACGGTTTCCGTGACCCTGCCGCACTCGGCGAGTCCGTCACCGAAGGCACCGTGACCCGTTGGCTGAAGGAGGTCGGCGAGCGCGTCGAGGCCGACGAACCTGCTGGAGGTCTCCACCGACAAGGTCGACACCGAGATTCCGCGCCGGCGGGTGGTGTGCTGCTGGAGATCACCGCGGCGGAGGACGAGACCGTCGAGGTCGGGGCGGCTCTCGGCGTCATCGGCACACCGGACGAGGCCCGGACGGCCCCTGACGCCGACGCCTGCCCCGGCTCCGGCTCCCGCGCCAGCCCCTGCGCCTGCCCCCGCTGCGGCTCCGGCTCCGCCCGCACCGTCAGCTCCCCAGCGGCGACCGCCTCCCGGCTCCGGCTCCGAGCCCCGATCCCGCCCCAGCCCAGGCCCCGGCCTCAGCCCCGATACCGACTCCGGCCCCAACCCCCTCCCCGCAGCCGCAGTTCCCGCCCCACCCGCGGCCCCCGCCACCGCGACCTCCTCGCTGCGCGGGCGGACCGTGCCGATGACCCGGATCCGTAGAGCCATCGGGAACAACCTGAAGCAGGCGTTGCAGGAGCAGGCGCAGCTGACCAGCTCCGTGGAGGCCGACGTCACGCGGCTCATGCGGCTGCGCGCCCGGGCGAAGGACGGCTTCTCGCCCGGGAGGGGATCAAGCTGTCTCCGCTGCCGTTCTTCATCAAGGCCGCCGCCCAGGCGCTGCGGGCGCATCCGGTCATCAACGCCAGGATCGACGAGGCCGCCGGGACCATCACCTACTTCGACACCGAGAACATCGGCATCGCGGTGGACACGGAGGACGGTCTGACTGACCCCGGTCGTCAAGTCGGCCGGTGACCTGACCGTCGCCGAGCTCGCGCGGGCCGTGCACGACCTGGCCGACCGGGCCCGCACCAGGCACCTCACGCCCGACGACGTGACGGGGGCGACCTTCACGATCTCCAACACCGGTTCGCGCGGCGCGCTGTTCGACACCGTCATCGTGCCGCCGAAGAGGCCGCGATCCTCGGCGTGGGCGCGACGGTCCGGCGGCCCGCGGTCGTACGCGACGGTGACGACGAGGTCATCGCCGTCCGGGACCTGGTGCACCTGTCGCTGTCGCACGACCACCGGCTGGTGGACGGCGCGGACGCGGCCCGTTATCTGACCTCGGTCAAGGCGATCGTGGAGGCGGCGGCGTTCGAGGACGACCTGTACGCCGACACCGTGGCGTGAGAGGCCGGGCCCAGGAGGACGGCGGCCTCGCGTCCGAGCCTGTGGGAGATTGACACCGACGCAGGGAACGCGGCCCGACCGTGCCGCACACACCGAGGGAACCGCGCGCGCGGCACGGGAAAGGCAGAGTCGTGACTCCTCCGCGTAAACGGAGTGGCTTCTCGCTTCGCCGGTTTGGCGTCGCGACGGACCAGCCCGGCCCGTAGAACGTTCAGGGCGCCCTACCGTGTCAGCGTGCGCCTGGTGGCCACGCACGTTTGGCAGTGGAACTTCTCCTGTGTGGGTCGGTTCTCCTTGGCGGTGTGCCCGCATGCGGGGCACCGCCGGGAGGTGTTGCGGGGTTCCACCGCCATCACCACTCGCCCGGCGCCTTCCGCCTTGGCCGCGAGGATCGCGAGGAACACCCAACCGGCATCAGTTATCGAACGGTTGAGTCCGGCCTTGCGCTCGCCCCGTTGGGGAGGAACGCACCGGGCCGGTCGGCGTCAGGCTTCGGTGCCGGCGCCTTGCTCATGTTGCGGATCTTGAGGTCTTCGTGCGCGATGAAGTCGTTGTCGCGTACGTACTCATTCGCGGTCTTGTGTGCGTGGTCCAGGCGCTGACGCCGGACCTTGCCGTGACAGCCGGGCCACGGTCTCTACGGCCTTGCGGCGGCGCTTGCTGCCGCGCTTGCACCGGGACAGGGCCTGTTGTGCGGCTTCGAGCTTCGCGGCGGCCTTCCGGCCGTGCCGGGGGTTGGGCACGGCTCCGCCCTTGGAGTCGGTCAGGAAGTTGGCTATGCCCATGTCGATGCCGATCACGGCGCCGGTCGCGGGAAGCGGTTCGGGCCGGGCCTGGTTGGCGGTGAGGACGACGTACCAGCGCCGTCCTTCCCGCTTGACGCTGATCGTCTTGACCGTGCCCGGCCACGGGACGGTGCTGGTGCACGCTGACATGTCCGACGCCGAGGCGCACGCGGGTGACGGGGTCGTGCGGGGTGGAGTCCCAGCGGCAGCCGTCGCCGTCCTTGGGGAAGTCCACCGTGTCGAACCGCTTGTTCGAGCGGAAACGGGGATAGCCCGGCGTCTCCCCGGCCTTGATGCGCCGGAAGAACGCGGCGAACGCTTTATCAGCAAGCGGCGCAAGGTCGCCTGCTGGCTGGAGAACGACCACCTTGCGTGGTTCGGCCGAAGCGGATGTCTTGAGCCGCTCCGGACTGCTGCCCGTACTCTGATGCTGGTCTTCGAGGCGTGCCGGCAGGCGTCGCGGCGTTCCTGCAAGGCTGCGTTGTAGAGGGTGCAGCGATCGCGCAGCATCGCCGCGAGGGCGCCCTGCTGGCCGACGGTGGGCCCAGGCGAGGAACTTGTAGGCGCGGATCACTGGTTCACCCTTCCGCGGTTCGAGACAGCAAGATCATAACATTGGGTATGCCACCACGCTGGGAACCAGATCCCCACGTACGGCGCGGCGTCACAGTCGTTTGCTAACCTGCACGCACACTTGGTGTTCGTCGCAAGTATCGGACGGGCGTCTTCAACGACGCCATGCTGACCCGCTGCGAAGAGATCATGCGGAAGGCGTGCCGAGGACTTCGAAGCCGACCTGATCGAGTTCAACGGCGAAGAGGATCACGTGCACCTGCTGATCCACTACCCGCCGAAGGTCGCCCTGTCGAACCTGGTCAGCTCCCTCATAGGCGTCTCCTCGCGCCGCCTACGGCAGGAGTTCACCGGCCGCGTCAACCGGGCGATCATGCACGGCCGGTTCTGGTCCGGGTCCTACTTCGCCGGGTCATGCGGCGGTGCTCCACTGACAGTGATCAAGGACTACATCGAGTACCAGTCAGCGGCCCGGCTGAGCACGGGCGCTGGGCGAGCACTACGAGCGATGCGGCGGCGCTTCGCTCCGCCTGGCTCAGGATCGCGGATTCCCTCCCGCCTGAAGCGCGGGGATTCCCTCCGAAGAAGAGGGACGGTTCGGCGCGCGCTACGCGCTCAGCTATACTCGCCGTCCGGTGGGCCGGTCGTCACCTCGGTGGGCCTGCGGCTGCCGGTCGACGGGCCGACGGCGGATGTGGCCGAGGCGGACACGGTGGTCGTCTCCGGTGGGGACGAGCTGGTCGCCAGGCAAACGTCCCGGCGATCTGACCGAGGCGGTCCGCCTCCTGCACTCCCGAACGCGCCGGCTGGTGTCGATCTGTACGGGTTCGTCTCGTCCTGGCCGGTGCCGGAGTGCTGTGGACGGACGGCGCGCCACCACCCACTGGCGGCACGCCGAGCTGCTGGCCCGCAGCTATCGCGACGTCCAGGTGCAGCCTGCCGCTCTCTGCGCCGGGGACGACGGCGTCATCACCGCTCGGCGGGCGTCTCGGCCGGCATCGATCTGGCCCTGGCGCTGGTGGAGGACGACCACGGCGTCGAGCTGGCACGGAACGTCGCCCGCAACCTCGTGGTGTTCATGCAGCGCCCCGGCGGCCGGTCGCAGTTCTCGGCGCCTTTGGAGGTACGTCCTCCCCGTCCGCCCGCTGCTGCGCTCGGCGGTCGACCTGGTGGCGGCGCAGCTCGCGCTGCCGCACACCGCCGGCTCGCTGGCCGCCCTGATCGGTGTCAGCCCACGCCATCTGGCGCGGCTCTTCCACGCGGAGATGGGCACGACCCCGGCGAAGTTCGTCGAGGGGATCCGGATCGACCATGCGAAGGCGCTGCTCGACTCCGGCTGCGGGGTGGCCGAGACGGCGCGGGCCGCCGGTTTCGGGAGCTCGAGTCGATGCGCCGCACGTTCGTGGCCCGGCTGGGCGTCTCGCCGAGCGGGTACCGGGCCCGGTTCGCGACCACCCGGCGCTCCGACGAGGACGACGCCGCGGCCGGCGCCCGCTGACCGCGCGCACGCCACCGCCGGACGCGACCTGGTCCGGATCTGTGGGATGCACGGCAGAACGGGCGGTGCCGGACCGCGACCGGGAGGAAGGCTGGGAACCAGTCCGCTCCGCATCCGATCGAGGAGGCCACCGTGCCGGAGATCATCGCGAATCACCCTTCCCGGCACCCGGTTGGTCCGAGAGGCCACCGACCTCGTCCGCGCCGCGCCGACGAGACGCTCTTCCACCACTCGCGCCGCGTCTACCTGTGGGGATCCTCAGGGCGGCCGCACGCGGCCTCGATGTCGACCCCGAGCTCGCCTACGTCGGCGGGCTCTTCCACGACCTCGGCCTGACTGCCGCGCACGCCACCAAGGACCGTCGCTTCGAGATCGACGGCGCCGAGGCCGCCCGCACCTTCCTGCTCGACCACGGCCGCACCGAGGCCGAGGCCCGCACCGCGTGGCTCGCCATCGCCCTGCACACCACCCCGGAAGTGCCGCACCACCTGGCGCCCGAGTCGCGGTGGTGAGCCTCGGTGTCGAGACCGACGTCCTGGGCCTCGACCTCGCGGAGATCACCGAGCAGCAGCGGGCCGACGTCGTCGCCGCGCACCCGCGTCCCGACTTCAAGAACCGCATCCTGAAGGCGTTCTGACGAGGCATGGCCGACCGCCCCGACACCACGTTCGGGACCATGAACGATGACGTGCTGGCCACTTCGACGCCTCGTTCCGCCGTGCGGACTTCGTCGAGATCATCGGAACAGCCCTTGGCCGGAGTAGGGGCGTCGTCGCGCGGACACCGGCCACGGAACCGCAGCCGTGGCCGGTTCGTCCGTTCCGTGCGGAGGGCGGCGAGGTCGCGGGCCCCTGCCCAGGCGGTGACGGTGTCGCCTTCCTCCGTGCGGTGCACGGGCACGTCCGCGTGGCGGAGCATCGCGTCGATCCGTTCGTCGCCGGCCAGGAAGAGACCGTAGAGGGTCTCCCGGCCGTCGCTGAGCGCGTGCCGCGCGAGACGTCGCAGGAGGCGGGTGCCGAGTCCGCGGCCTGCCAGAGTCCTCGACCAGCAGCGCGGCCTCCGCGGCCCGGTGATCCGGCATCAGGTGTCCTACGGCGACGTGGCGTCCGGTCACGTCCTGCACGGCCAGGTGGACCGAGCCGGGGCGGGTCAGCAGGGTGGGCAGGTAGGTGGCGGGGTCGGGCATCGCCCGGTGGTAGCGGCTCCACAGGGTCTGCGGTGAGCAGCGGTGGTGCAGCGCCACGGTGCGGGCGAGGTCGGCCGGGCCTATCGGTGTGATCCGCGGTTCGTGGCGCATGGGCTGGTCCTTGCACGTCCGGGGCCGGTGCGGGAGGTGGTCCGCCGGGCCGGCCGTGGGTGGAGCGGATCGCGGACATCCGACCGGCCGCACCGGCCGGGTGCGACATCGCGAAGCGCCGTGCGGACGGGCGCGCGGCAGAGCGCGCCGTCCGCACGAGAGCCGTCTCGCGGCGGTGTCAGCGCACCGCGCGGGCCGCGTCCTCGATGACCTCGGTGACCTTCCGGGCTTGGAGACGCTCACCGCGTGCGAGGACTCACCTTCGAGGTGTGGGCGTGGGCCCGCTTCGCCATGAACTCCTGGGCGGCGGCCGGGATGTTGCGGTCCTGCGTGGCGACCAGGACCCAGGAGGATGGTCTTCCAGGCCGGCTCGGCCGCGCCCTCGGCGAGGGCGGCGTCGGTGACGGCGCTGGGTGACGGCCATCAGGTCCGTCTCGTTGCGCACGTCCGCCGCGAGCTGGTGGTGGAACCGTCGCTCTGGATGTAGAGGTCGTTGACCTGGGAGCCGTCGGCGTTCGTGGTCGGCACCGGCGCAGCGCGTCGCCGAGGGTGCTGCCGGGGAACTTGCCCGACAGGTCGACGGCGTCTCTCGCCCTTGTCCGGGAGGAAGGCCGCGAGGTAGACCAGCGCCTTGACGTTCTCGTTGCCGGTGGCGGCGTTGCTGATCACCGAGCCGCCGTACGAGTGTCCGGCCAGGACGATGGGTCGTCGATGCCGGCCAGGACCTCCTTGAGGTAGGTGGCGTCGCCGGTCAGGGAGCGCAGCGGGTTGGCGACGGTGACCACCGGGTAGCGGTCGTGCCGCAGCTTGCGGATGACGTCGTTCCAGCTCGTGGAGTCGGCGAACGCGCCGTGGACCAGGACGACGGTGGGCTTGGCGCCTGGGTGGCGGCTCCCTTGTCGGCAACTCCCTTGTCGGCGGCGGCCGGACCGGCCGCGGTGAGACGAGCAGGCCGGCATGAAGATGCTGTGGCGGTGGCGAGGGCGGTGAGTCGCGCACGGGTCCGGTTGGTGCGCGAGGTACGGGCAGTGCGCGCGGTACGAGCGGCACGGTCCATGTCGGTTGCAGCTCTCGGGCGGTCGGCCCGCGTCTCCCGGGCGGGGAGCGGGTGGGGTGTCGGCGGACGGCCACTCGGCCGGCGCCGGGCGGGTCAGGGGCGGTGCCGGCCGGTGAGTTCCTTGCGCTCGGTCGGCGAGGGCTTGGGGATCCGGGTGCCCGGGCCGTACAGGGCGCGGCTGAGCGCGACGCGCAGGCGGCGGGTGCGGGCGGGCGCGGGACCGTCGGGGTCCCGGTCGGGCCCGTCCGCCAGGGGCCGGTACTGCTCGTGGGCGGTGAGGGTGTGCAACCGCGCCTGGTCGAGGGGCTCGTGGACCTCGACGTACTCGCCGTGCGGCAGGCGCTTGATGACGCCGGTCTCGCGCCCGTGCAGCACTTTGTCGCGGTCGCTGCGCTGGAGGGCGAGGGCGAGGCGCTTGGTGATCACGAAGCCAGGACCGGGGCGACGAACAGGCCGATGCGCACGGTCCAGGTCACGGAGTTGACGTTGACGTGCAGTTGGGTGGCGATCACGTCGTTGGCGGCGCCGACGAGCGCCACCGCGTAGACAGCTGAGCCAGGCCACCCCAGCAGCGCGGTGCGCACCGGGCGGTTGCGGGGCGGTCCAGGAGGTGGTGGCTCACGGTCGTCGTCCGTGACCCAGGCTTCGAGGAAGGGCAGAGCACCCATCGCCAGGAAGAGCAGCGTTCCGGCCAGCAGGGGCAGGAGGTTGTCCAGGGCCAGGGTGTGGCCCCACAGGCTCGATCTCCCAGCCGGGCATGACGCGCAGCAGGCCGTCCGCGACGCCCATGTACCAGTCCGGCTGGGATCCGGCGGAGACCTGGTCGGGGCGGAAGGGCCCGTAGTCCCATACGGGGTTGATCTGGGCCACGGCGGCCATGAAGAAGATCACGCCGGACACGAAGCAGAAGTAGCCGGCGGACTTGACGGCACGCAGCACTGCGAACGGCAGGCCGACGACGTTGTTCTCGGTCCGGCCCGGCCCGGGTACTGCGTGTGCCGGTGCCGTACGGCCAGAGCCAGCCGGCCGACCAGCACGGCGACGATCAGGGCGGGGATGACCAGTGTGTGCAGGGCGCCGAAGCGGGCGATCAGGTCCTCGCCGGGAACTCGCCGCCGAAGAGGAAGAACGACAGGTAGGTCCCGACGACCGGGATCGACAGGAGCGTGCCGTTGACCACCTGGAGGCCAGTTCCCGACAGCAGGTCGCCGGGCAGGTCGTAGCCGGTCAGGCCCGCGAACATGGCCAGGACGAGGCAGCAGGAACCCCAGCACCCAGTTCAGCTCGCGCGGCTTGCGGAACGCGCCGGTGAAGAACACCCGCAGCAGGTGCGCGAAGACCGCGGCGACGAAGACCAGGGCCGCCCAGTGGTGGGCCTGGCGGACGAGCAGGCCGCCGCGGACGTCGAAGGAGAGTGCAGGGTCGAGTCGAAGGCCTGGGACACCAACCGCCCCCGCAGCGGCACGTACCGGCCGTCGTAGACCACGAGGTCGGCGGACGGTGGAAGTAGAGGCTCGAGGTAGACACCCGTGACCAGCAGGACGACGAGGTTGTAGACGGCGATCTCGCCGAGCAGGAACGACCAGTGGTCGGGGAAGACGAGGCGGCGCGCGGAGCGGGTCAGCCCGCAGGCCCGTCCGGCCGTCCACCCACGTGGCGAGCTCTGTCCCCGCCGCGCTGCTCCGGCTCGGCCGGCCGGCTGCTCGCTGTCCCATCTCGTCACCATTCGCTTTCCGCGTCGCACCCAGGGAGCCGATTCGTCCAGAACCGCGCTGCCTGCACCGTCTGTACTGACTGCACTGTTCAGGTGCATTCATGAACCAGCTGTCCCAGTCAGAGACCGATGAGGCGGCAAAGTGTGACACCGTCGTGCGGCCCGACGTCAGCGTGTGACCACGTTCTCCAGCTCCTCACCTGCGGCGAACCGGGCCAACTGCCGTCGCACGAGCGCTTCGAGACGGGGCCACAGATCGGGGTGAAGGCGCCGACGTGCGGGGTGATCAGTACGCCCGGCGTGGTCCAGAGCGGATGCCCGGGCGGGAGCGGCTCGGGGTCGGTGACGTCGAGGGCGGCCCGCAGGCGGCCGCCGTGCACCTCCTTCAGCAGCGCGTCGGTGCCGACGACCGCGCCCGTCACGTTGACGAGCAGGGCGCCGTCCTTGACGCAGGGACAGGAGTCCGGCGTCGAAGAGGTGCCGGGTCGCCGGGGTCAGCGGAGTGCACAGCTACGATCACGTCGGCGTCCGCAACGAACCGGGGCAGGTGCGCGACGGAGTGCACCGGCCCTGGCGCGCGGCCCTGTCCTCGCGCCCGACGCGGGTGACGACGCAGCCGAAGGGCGCCAGGAGTTCCTCCAGCGCGGAGCCGACGGCGCCGTGGCCGACGATGAGCACGGACCGCTCGTACAGGGTCGAGTGGGTCCGGGTGTCCCAGTCCTCCCGGTCCTGGGCGCGCAGCGACTCCGGTATGCCCGCAGGCTGGCGAGGATCAGTGTCAGGGCCAGCTCCGCCGTGCCGGCGGCGGGACTCGCGCGCGTTGCACAAGGTCACCTCACGGGGCAGCCGGTCGAGTGCCGCCCGCAGTTCGTCGGTGCCGGAGCTGAGTGCCTGCACCGCCCGCAGCCGTGTCATCCGGGCGAGCGGTTCGGCGATGACGTCGATGATCCTGGTCAGGGCGGCACGTAGAACTCCACTCCGCCGGGTCCGTCGGGAAGGCCGAACGGCCGTCCCAGCGGGCGTAGTCGAGCGCTCCGGGGGCAGCTCGGCGAGACGGCCGAACTGTGCGGGCAGCCATACCTGTGGGGAACGCGCGGTCATGACGACGTACTCCGCTCTCACGATCGGTTTCGGGGCCGGCGCGCTCGGCCGGCCGGTGGGTCGGTGATCGGCCGTGGGGCCACTGACCCGGCGCGGCGGCGGCGCCGGCGGGAAGGGGAACCGGTCCGGTCACGCGGTCGGTCCGAGACGGGTCCAAAGGCAGGGGCCGAGGACGGGTCCGGAGACGATTCCAGGAAACGGGTCCGAGAACTGACCGCGCACCGTCCGCGATCTGTGACAGCGGTGCGCGACTGCCGCCCCCGTGTCACACACTATGCCCAGACGTTGTCACGTGGGACATGCACACTGTCAGCGACCAGAACGCCGAACATCCGGCAGGAATCCGACTCGCTACGCGGTGACCGCCGAGTTCTACGACATCCGCAGGCCGACGAGGACGAGGCGCGGGTGCGCCGCCTGTACGGCCGTGAGATCGCCGGGGCCCGCAGCGGCGTGCTGGACATCGGGGCCGGTACCGGGCGGGTGACGATGCTGGCGCTGGCCGATTCCTGGGCCGACGTGCACGCGGTGGAGCCGGCCAGGGCGATGCGCACGTCCCTGCTGACCCGGCTCGCCACCCTGCCCGCCGAGCAGCGGGACCGGGTGACCGTGCACCCGCACCCCCTGGACGAGACGGCGCTGGACGCGGTCGCGGACGCGGCCGTCTGTCACAACATGATCGGCTGCCTGCCACCCGCCGTACGCGAGAGGTTGTGGTCCGCGATCGGCAGGGCCCTCACCCCTGACGGTTCGCTGTTCCTGCAGCTGCCGCCGGCCCGGCTTCCGGTCCGCACGGTCGTGCGCCTGCTGGCGGACAAGCGGGTCGGTGCGCACGTCTACGGCGGAGTGCATGACGATGTCGGCCGCCGGCTACCGCATCCGCACCCGCGCCGACTACTGGGTCAGGACCGCGGACGACGTGCTGCGGGAGCACACCGAGACGTTCTGGATGTGGCCCGCGACGCGCGCCCAGCTCGTCGGCGAACTGGCCCCTGCACGGATTCGTCCCGCTGCCGGGCCGCGACGACTCGGAGCTGCTGGCCGTGACGCTCCGGGGCCGTCGGTGAGCTGTCGGTCGGAAGGTGTGAGACCCGCACTCCCACGGTGTGCACCGCGCTGACACCCGTGTCACAAACCGGCGCCCGCCCTGGTCACTTGTCCGTTACCCACACAGAGCGACGGGAGTGATCGTGGCCATGACCGAGAAGCGGCTGTCCACCACGGTGCTGGTGATCGGCACCGGCGGAGCCGGCCTGCGGGCGTCGATCGAGCTGGCCGAGGCCGGCGTCGACGTCATCGCCGTCGGCAAACGTGCCAGGGAGGACACCCACACTCACTGGCCGCCGGCGGGATCAACGCGGCGCTGGCCACGATGGATCCGAGGACAGCTGGCAGCAGCACGCCGCCGACACGCTCAAGAGAGCTACCTGCTCGGCGATCCGCGCACCGCCGAGATCGTCACCCAGGGCGCGGCCCTGGGGATCGACGACCTGAGCGGTACGGGATGGCCTTCGCCCGCGAGGAGGACGGCCGCATCTCCCAGCGCTTCTTCGGCGCCCACAAGTTCCGGCGGACCGCCTTCGCCGGCGACTACACGGGCCTGAGATCCAGCGCACGCTCGTCCGGCGGGCGAGCCAGCTGGACATCCCCTTGCTCGACAGCGTGTACATCACGCGGCTGCTGACCCACGACGGCGCGGTGTTCGGCGCGTACGGCTTCGACCTCGACAACGGCACCCGCCACTCATCCACGCGGACGCCGTCATCTCGCGGCCGGCGGTCACACCTGCGCATCTGGCGGCGCACGTCGTCGCGCCGCGACGAGAACACCCTGGCGACTCTTCCGGCTGGCGGTCGAGGCCGGCGCCCGGCTGCGCGACCCGGAACTGGTGCAGTCTCCACCCTCCGGCATCATCGAGCCGGAGAACGCGGCGGGCACGCTGGTCAGCGCAGCGCCCGCGGCGAGGGCGGCATCCTGCGCAACGCGCTCGGCGAGCGGTACATGACCCGCTACGACCCCGAGCGCATGGAACTGTCGACGCGCGACCGCGTGGCGCTGGCCTCGTACACCGAGATCGAGCGAAGGCCGCGGCATCGCCCAAAGCGGCGGTGTCTGGCTCGACGCTCGCACCTCCCCGCCAGACGATCATGCAGCGGCTCGGTCTGCCAGACCCTCCTCGAACTGCAGATGCTCGACATCACGCGTGATCCCATCGAGGTGCCGCGCCCACGGCCCACTACTCGATGGGCGGGCCGGGTGCGTCCTGAGGACCACAGCACCGACGTGCGCGGCTGTACGCGATCGGCGAGGCCTCCAGCGGACTGCACGGCGCCAACCGCCTCGGCGGCACAGCCTCATCGAGCTCCTGGTCTACGGTCGCATCACCGGTCAGGCCGCCGCCGCCTACTCGAGCGTCGCTCACGGCACAGCCGCGCAGCGCCTCCGCCGTGGCCAGGGCCCGCGCCGAGGTCGACGAGCTGCTCGCGGCGGACGGGCCCGAGAACGTCCGCGCCCTGCAGCGCGCGCCATCCGCAACACGATGACGGAGCACGCGCGTCGTCCGGGACGAACAGGGGCTGCGCGCCGGTGTCTGGCGGAGCTGGACCTCATCGAGAAGCGCATGGAGAACGTCGGGGTCCACCCCGACATCGCCGGCTTCCAGGACCCGCCCACGCCTTCGACCTGAAGTCGGCCGCCCTGGCCGCGCGCGCCACGCTCGAAGCGGCACTGGGGCGCCGGGAGACCCGCAGCGGCTGCCACAACCGCAGCGACTTCCCCGAGACGGACCCTCGCGTTCCGGGTCAACCTCGTCTGGTCGCCGACGACCGGTGTCAGCCACGAGAGCATTCCCCCGTCCCCGAAGAGATCGCCGCGCTCATGGCCGAGGTCTCCACCGAAGGAAAGCCGTCGAGTAGACGATGACACAAGGTGTGACCCACAACCTGTCCCACTGCCTCTCCCACAACCTGTAACGAAGCATCCGGGTGCGCGGCCTCTTGAACGGAGGTGCCCGCGGGACCACGCACCGGAGCCCGGGCAGTCCCGCCCGCGCATCGCCTCCGCCAAGAACCCGGCAACAGGAAACGGAGGCCGAAGGACATGCATCCAGAGGCGACCCCCATGGAAGGCGACCTGCACGAGGCCGTGTCCGTCTTCGTGCAGCTCCGGCCGCGTCTCTTCGGCATCGCCTATCGCGTGCTGGGCAGTGCGGCGGAGGCCGAGGACGTCGTCCAGGAGGTGTGGCTGCGGTGGCAGCACACGACGACAGACCGTCGTCGTCAGCCCCGCCGCCTTCCTGTCGAGCGCCACCACCCGACTGGCCACTCAACGTGGCCCAGTCGGCCCGGGTCCGCCGCGAGACCTGACATCGGTCCGTGGCTGCCCGAACCCATCGACACCAGCAACGACCCGCAGGCCGGTGCCGAACGGGCGGAAGCGCTGGAACTCGCCCTGCTCCTGGTGCTGGAGAAGCTCCCGCCGACCGAGCGCGCCGCCTACGTCCTGCGGGAGGCCTTCGACTACTCCTATCCGGACATCGCGCGGATCCTGGGGCTCGAGCCCCGTCAACGTGCGCAAGATCGTGAGCCGGGCCCGCAAGCACCTCACCGAGGACCAGCGGGACAGCGTCGACGCCGTCGAGCACCGGAGGCTGCTCGACGCGTTCGTCACCGCCGCCCGGCACGGGGACATCGCCTCGTTGGAGTCGCTGCTCACCTCGGACGCGCGGTCAGCCTCTCCGACGGCAACGGCAGGCGCGGGGCGGCCCGCGTTCCGGTCATCGGCCGAACCCGTGTGGCGAACCTGTCGACCGCCTTTCCGCGGTTCTGGCCGACGGTCGAGGTCGAGACGGTCGAGGCCAACGGCCGCGCCGGAGTGGTCCTCTACCGCGACGGCCGGCCCGCCACGTTCATGACCGTCGCGGCCACGCGCCGGGGCATCCATCAGGTGATGTGGGTCTTCAGCCCGAACAAGATGGCCGCGCTCCTCCGCTCCCGCGAGGGCTCAGGTGCGGGTGCGGGTGCGGATTCGGGTGCGGGTGCGGGCTTGCGTGAGGTGGTCTTCAGCACCGTCTGATCATGTCGTCACATGCGTTGGGTGACCGGCCTGTTCCATGAGCGCAGCTTGTCGCTGAGGACGGCCCAGATCTGGGCGACGCGGTTCTGGACCAGGTCGAGGGTGATCACTGCCGCCACCCGCTCGTCGTGGCGGGCGACCAGGCCGGCGCGTCCGTTGACCGGCCAGGTGTCCACGGTGGTGCGCGGCTGGGCGGAGAGCAGGGTGAGCAGGCTCCGGGCCACAGCGGCGCCGGTGACGGGGCCCGGTCTGCGTACGGACCTTGCCGCCGCCGTCGAAGTACGCGGTGACGTCGTCGGCCAGCAGCGCCACGAGCCCCTCGTGGTCCCCGTCGGCACACGCCTGCCGTACGGCCCGCGCGGCCTCCTCCTGCCGACGCGGTGACGCGGACCGGCCGCTCCGGGCGCGCAGACCGCAGCAGGGCCGTGTCCGCCGGGTCGGCCGGGGCGGCCGCGGGCGGCAGGGATCGCACCGCGCCGCCTGGTGTCGTGGTCGCCGGCGCTCCGAGGACACCGTCGAGTACGAACGCGGCGCGCTGGGCCGGTGACAACGTGTTCACCGCCCGCAGCAGCACGTCGCTGACCTCGCCCGCCAGTCCGTCGCCGTACGGTCCCCGGCGGCGCGCGGAACCCTCCGGGTCAGCGGCCCCGCGGTCCTCAGGGTCCTCACCGTCCGGACCGAGCGGGGCCAGCCGGGCCAGCGAGAGGCCGCCCACGACGTGGGTCAGCCAGGTGCGCGGTGTCCGTATGCGTGACCGCTCGCCGTCGGACAGCCCGTACCACTCCCGGTACGCCTCGTCGGTGACGCGCTCGGCCGTGACCCGGCTGCCCAGCATCCAGCGCGCGACCTCCACCAGGTGCCGCCGCTCGTCGAGCAGTTCCGCGAGCGGCACGGTGTCACCGATGTGCTCGATACCGACTCCCCTTCCGCACGGAACGTTACCCTGCCGCGAACTGCCGCGACGCAGCAGCCGTACGAGAGTTGTCACAGCTGCCGCCGCTACCCGGTCAATCGCGGTATCGGCGGTGCGCGGTGGTCTCTGACCCGGGCGCCGCCGCGACGAAGGAGGAGCATGGCAGGGACACATTTCAGGGGAGGCGCACGAGGACGACACGCAGCGCCGACCGTCCGACCGACACTGACGCCCACACCGACGCCGACGCCGACACTCACGCCCGCACCGACATCGCTGCGCGACACCGCTGCCGTCACCGTCTCGCTCGCCGCGGAGGCCGCCGTCCTCGAGGGGCGGCTGAGTGTGCTTCGAGAGGCGATCGACGAGGTGGACGCCCGGATCCGCGCGGTGTCCGAGAAGATCCGACGGCTGCCGCGGTCCGTGGCCGGGCCCGGTGGCACCGGGACACCGGTGTGCGAAGGGAGCGACACGGGGCTCGCCCCTCACACACGGGCTGTCGCTGACGACCCGCGAGAAACGGTGTGCTCTCCGTGGCCCGCCCACTCTGTTCCCGCACCGGTGGGACCGCTGCATATGATGTTCGGCAGCATCCCCCGGTGCCGCGCCGGGAGTGGCGGGCCAGGACATCGAGCGGTCCCGCCAGGACAAGGGGTTGAGGACGAGAGGAACCCATGGTCTCCGTGACCCCGACGGCCCGGAACATCGAGAGCACGGCCGAGAGTCTCAGGAGGACCTGGCCCGGCTGGAGATCCAGAAGCAGGCGCTGGAGAGGGAATCTGGCCGCGGTCACCGCCCACCTCGGTTCCGTGCAGCTGGCGCTCGACGCGCTTCAGGCCCTCATGCCCGGATCCGGCCCGGCCCCCGCCGCTTCCGCCTCCCCCGCCCCGGTGACAGCGCCGTCCCCGGTCAAGCCGTCCCCGGTCAAGCGGTCGGCCGCAGCCGCGGCACCCACGACTGCGGCACCCTCGGCTGCGGCCAAGGAGCGCCCGGCCAAGGCGGACCGGAGCGACGACGGCGCCGACGACGGCAAGACGTACGGCAAGCTGACGGAGCAGATCCTGGCGTACTTCGCGAGGCGCGGCGGCGCCGAGAGTCCGTGCCCGCGACGTCGCGTCCGCTCTGGGACGCGACACCGACAGCGGCAGCATCAACGCCGTCCGCAGCACCCTCGACCGTCTGGTCGGCGCCTCGCTTGCGTCCACGCGGAGCCGGCCGCGGGCTCTACCGCGCCGTCAAGCCCTGAGCCACCTTCGCCCGCACGTCCGTTTCGTAGACCAGGGACGTACGGTGGCCGTACTGGATGGTGTACATCCTCTTGCCGCCGAAGACGACCTTGGTGGCGGCCGACGGGAAGTAGTCGGTGGTCAGCCGGGGCGGCGCCGTCGTGACGTAGGCCTGGCCCGCCGGCACGGTGTACATGCATCAGGGGCGCCTGCGTCGACGGTGACAGGCCCGCCGGGATCTCGGCGGGTCGGGCAGCTGGTGCCGTAGACCTTCACCGGTTCTGACGCCCACGGGGCCGACGACGGTCGCGTCGGGCGCAGGAACGGTGTGCGCACCGTGCGGGTTGTGGAACCACACCTTGCTGCCGCTGAACCAGATCGCGGTCCAGTCGCCCTTCTTGTCCGCGACGACGAACCGCTGTCCGGCCTGCGCGGTGCTGCCCAGTCGTCGACCCGGGTGGTCCCGGGCTCGTCGGGTGCAGGGCCTGGTCGCCGAAGAGCGGCGCGGACGGCCGGGGCGCGGTGCGCAGGTACACGAAGTTCGACGCCCGCCGCACGTCGGCGCACTCGGTGGCCCCGCTCGGGTCGTCCTCGGCAGATCCGCACGGTGTTCCGGCTGTGGGCGAACCCGGGCGCGATGGTCACGGCGGTCCCGATGTCACCGACGCCGTGCCTGCCGTCGACGGGCGCGCCGAGCAGGTCCATGAAGTGGTCCCAGTCCCAGAACGGTCCCGGGTCCCAGTGCACTCCCGGACGCGAGCGAGGAGTTGGGCCCCACGACGTTGTCGTGCCCGACGACGTGCTGGCGGTCGAGCGGTACGTCGAAGCGCGCGGCCAGGTACTTCACCAGGTCGGCCGTCGCCCGGTACTGGGTCTCGGTGTACCAGGTGGCGCCCTGGGCGGCGAAGCCCTCGTGCTCGATGCCGACCGAGTGCATATTGGTGACGTAGTTGCCCGCGTGGTACGCGAGGTTCTGCGTGGGGACCATCTGTGTGACCGCGCCGTCCGCGGAGCGGATCACGTAGTGCGCCGAAGCGGTGCCCGCGAGCTGGGCGTTGGCGATGGCGGACGCGCAGGAGCCCTCCGTGTCGTGCAGGACGATCTGGTCGATGACGGTGCCGTTGGCGGGCCGGTCGGCGGCCTGGCCGTTCGACGGGTGGGCAGGGAACGAACGTGCACGCCAGGGTCGGCGGGCACTCGGTGGCCGTGGCCGCGGCGGCGGGCAGCTTCGGCTCGCCGCGCTGTGCGGCGGCCGGCGCGAGGGCGGGGTCGGCGGCCGGCCGGACCGCTGTCCGTCGGACGTCCTGCGGGCGGTGCCCTTCTTCATCGTGGTGAACACACGGTTCGCGTAGGCGGCGGCGCCCGCTGGTCGCGTGCCTGGGCGTAGCGGGCGACGGCCGCGTACCAGTCGTCCGGATCGTCGGACAGCCTGCCGTGGAGCGCTGCTTCTCGTACGAGGCGAGCAGCGCCGCTCCGCCACGGATGTTCGCCGCGGGGTCGTCGCGCAGCGCACGGGCGTCCGGCCCGTCAGTTCGGCCGCGGTCGCGGCAGTGTGCAGCGCGTCGTCCGCCGCCAGCTTCTTCACGTCGGACCGGCCGGCCGCGCCCGCCGCCCCGCCGGCCATCATGTCGGCGGTGACGTCGGTCAGGTGCATGGGGCCGTATCCACCGGAGGTGCTGTGTCCGCCCTGGTGCGTCTCCCAGGCCGACTGCTGGTAGGCCACGGCCAGCAGGGTGACGTTCCGAGGGACCTGGTACTCAGTCGGCCGCCTGCGCGAACTCCTGTTGCAGCGTTGTCTCTTGGGCCGGATCGTCCTGCGTCGCGGGCCACCGCCGGGACGGCTATCGCGCCCGCCACCACCAGGGCCGCCGCGCCGCGAGCGCGACCGGCCTGCGGCGCAGGCGTGTTTGCGGCGAGATGCCTGAGTAGGCGATCTGTCTGTCATGTCAGTCCCACTGTTGAACGAGCCGAATGATGTCTTCGTCACGAGGCGCGGCAGGGCGGTGATGCGCCCATGAGGGCCTGCGCCGGAGGAGTTGTGCGGTCTCCGGAGCGACGAGGCCCCGGCAGTGCACACTGTTTCGTGTTGAACGTATCAGACGGGTCACTCGGTCAACACAGTGGTATTTCGGCCAGTGTTCGATCAAGGGTGAGGGACGCGCGCGGGGCCGGGGGATCGGACGTGTGCCGATCCCCGGTCCTCGACGGTCCCTCGACGGTCCCTCGACGGTCCTCGATCACCGTCACCGTCACCGGATGCGGGACCGTCCCTGTGGTCGTCAGTCGGCGGCGTGCGCGCTCCAGTGGCCTTCCAGCAACTCGGCGACCTCCGCGGGACGCTGGAGCACCGGCCAGTGGTTGCAGTCCATCTCGACCACCGAGGAGGCGTGCAGGGAAGCACCGAGCTTGCGTCCGAACTCGATCTGCACGCGGGGTCAAGCGCTCCCCAGAAGACCAGGCAGGGCGCCGGCACGCCTTCAGTCCCGGTTCCCACTCCGCTCCCATGGTGACCGCGGAGCGGCACAGCTTGAGGATCGGAGTCCTTCATCGGCTCGTCCACGCGGCTCGCCATCTCTTGGCCAGCCGGATGGGCACGTCGAAGCCGGCCGCCAGGTCCTGGGCGAACGGCTCGGGACGCAGTTCGCGCATGAAGCGGTCGCCCTCGACCTGGTCCTGCCAGATCTTGGCCAACGGGTGCCACACGTATGCGGAGTCGACCGGCCCGTTGCCGCCGGCCCAGGTGCGGACCAGGTCGGGGCGCAGGAGGCGACGCGGAGGGTGAGGATGCAGCCCCAGTCGTGGCCGACCAGGTCCACCGGCTCGCCGCACCCGTTCCAGTCGTCGGATCAGCCAGTCGACGTACTCCTCCTTGGAGGAGCCGAAACCGTTCGGACGCGGGGCGCCGAAGCCGGGCAGGTCCCAGGCTTCCACGTCGGTCCTGGTCAGGTGCTGTCGCACGCCGTCCCATACGTGATGGCTGTCAGGAACGCCGTGGATGAGGATGGCAGGCATGAGCGATTCCTTCTTCAAGAGGCGACTGCGCCTCGCGGGCGAAAGAGGGAACACATCTTGTCACATCGTGTTTCGTCGGCCCGTCCCCGGAGCGGGTGGCGGTGGACTCGCCGGGACGCACGCAACCGTTGCGCTTTGCCATGACAGTGGCAACAATCGGTGGACACGTCCTTTGCCCGCGGCACGTGCGAGTGGGATGAGAGGGAGACATGGTTTCGGCATCGCGCACTGCACGCTCGGCCCGCTCGGCCCGCACCATCGGGAGCACCGCTGAAGGTCTCAGGGGGATCTCGACCGCGCTGGAGCTGCAGAAACGGGCGCTGGAGAGGAACTCGCCGCCGTCGCCGCCCATCTCGACACCGTACGCCGGGCCGTGCACGCCCTGGAAAGCGTGATGTCGGGCCCGGCGGATTCAGCTGGGCGCGCAGGACGCGGTAGACGCAGCGGACCCGGCGCCCGCCGCGGAACCCGCCGCCCCGCGGCCGACCAGGCGCGTCACGAAGGCCGGCAAGCGGACTTCCCGCTCGAAGAACGCCTCCCGCGCGAAGAGAAACACCGACACGGACACGGACCGCACGTACGGCCAGTTGACCGAACAGATCCTCGCCTACCTCGCGCAGTCCGGTGACACCGACGTACGCGCCCGCGACGTGGCGACCGCACTGGGCCGCGCCGCACGACAGCGGAAGCATCAACGCCATCCGCAGCACGCTCGACCGTCTCGTCGGCGCTTCCCGGGTCCAGCGCACCGGCCGGGGCCTCTACCGTGCCGGCGGTCACTGACCGACGGGCCGCAGCAAAGGACGAGTCGTGGCCCCGGACGCCGGTTCGCGGGGGATCGAGCGTCCGGGGACCACAGCACCCGCCCGGTTCGGTGGAGCGGGTGCGACCGATGTGTCCGACGCCTTCCAGGTGGAGTACGCCTCGGCGTCGGAAACACTGAATTCACCCTACCCCACGTCCGTACGCCATTGACACACTGTCTGCTCCGAGAAGTGATTCTGATCGGTAACAGTGTCATCAACGGTGGCACATTCAGCTTGAAGCCGGGCCGTCGCGCACGGATCATCGGACGGCGTGAAGCACCTCATCCTCATCCGTCAGCACCGCCGTCTCCCGGCACCATGCGCTCACCGTCCCCCACGGCACCGCCCGCGTCGAACAGCGGTACCACGTCGCCGGTTCGGGCCCCGTGTGCGTGGCGCACTCGGGCGGACCGGGAATCGGCTGGGAGTACCTCCGGACGCCCGAGCTGGAGAAGCGCCTGACCATGGTCTACGTCGAGCCGGTCGGCACGGGCCGTTCCGGGCGGCTGCCGGACGCCCGTGACTACACCGTGGCCACGTACGCCCGGCTCCTGCACCACGTCGTCGACCACCTCGGACAGCCGCGCGTGCATCTTTCGCTCGGGCACTCCCACGGCGGTTTCGTCGCCCAGCAGTACGCGCTCGACCACCCGGACCGCCTCGCCTCCTCGTCCTGTACGACACCTCCCCCGTGGCGGACGGCGCAGTTCTGGTCGGCGGCGGTCGCCGCCATGGAGCGGTTCGTGGCGCGGAACGTCGAGGCCCATCCTGAGGTGGCCGGTTACACCGCCGCCCTCACCACCCCACTCGGCCCTCTCGACGACGACGGCGCCACCGCCGTCCTGCGGCAGATCATGCCGGCCTACGTCTTCGACTACTGGGGTCGAGAAGGGAGTTCGGCCCCGCCCGCCGGACGCTGCGGATGTCCTGCGGCACCGCGAGGGCGCTCCGTTCGACGTGCGGGCGGAGTTGTCCCGCGTCACCGTTCCACCCTGGTCCTGGCCGGAGGACGACTTCATCTGCGGTCCCCGCTGGGCCCGCCTCCTCGGTCGAGTCGATGCCCGCCGCCGCGTTGTCGGTCCTGAAGGACACCGGGCACCTCGGACGACGTCGAGCGGCCCGCCCTGTTCAGCGCCGCGGTGCTGGGTTTCCTCCAGGAGCACGGCGTCCCGCCGTCAGCAGCCGTCCTCCTAGCCGTCCTCTTAGCCGTCGTCGCAGCCATCCTCGCAACCGCCGTCGCAGCCGCCGTCGTAGCCGTCACAAGGTGCGTCGTGGTTGTCACAACGTGAGCCGCTGTCCGGTCAATCACTGCGAGCACGGATGATGCACCGGCGGTGACTCGCACCGCCAAATACGCATCTCAGTTACCAGTTTGGAGTCGGCATGCTGTCCGAACGGTCCGCACAGATCGTCCGCACCACCCTCCCCGCCGTGGAGCCAACCTCGCACCATCACCGAGCTGTTCTACCGCCGCATGTTCGAGGAACGGCCCTGAGCTGCTCCGCGACTTGTTCAACCGGGCGAACCAGGCCAGCGGCGCGCAGAAGGAGGCGCTCGCCGGCGCCGTCGCCGCCTTCGCGACCGCGCTCGTGGAGCACCCCGACGAGCGCCCCGACGCGGTGCTCGCCGCATCGCGAACAAGCACGCCTCCCTCGGCATCACCTCCGACCAGTACACGCTGGTCGCCCGCCACCTCCTCGGCGCGGTCGCCGAGGTCCTCGGCGACGCGGTGACCCCGGCGGTGGCCTCCGCCTGGGACGAGGTCTACTGGCTGATGGCCAACGCTCCTCATCGCCATGGAGGCCAGGCTGTACGCGCAGGCCCAGGTCGAGTGACGGTGACGTCTGGCGGACGATGGAGGTCGCCGAACGCTCACGACGAGACCCCTGACACGGTGTCCTCGTCCTGCGCCGCGCCGACGGGTCGCCGACCGGGCCGTTCGTCCCGGCCAGTACGTCAGCGTACGGGTCGAACTGCCCGACGGAGCGCACCAGATACGGCAGTACAGCCTCGCCTCGGCCCCCGGCCTCAAGACCTGGCGCATCACCGTCAAGCGGGAGTACTCCGCCGACGGCCAGGTGCCCGAGGGCGAGGTGTCCTCCCGGCTGCACGCCCACGCCAGGGCCGGTGACACCCTCCAGGTCTCCCTCCCCTTCGGCGACCTCCTGCTCCCCGAGGGCGACGGCCCGCTGCCGCTCGCCTCGGCGGGCATCGGCCTCACCCCCATGCTGGCCATGCTGGACCACCTGGCCACCACCTCGCCCCACCGGCCGGTGACCGTCGTCCACGCGGACCGCTCCCGCCGATCACGCCCACCGCCTGGAACTCGTCGAGCTGGTCGGCCGGCTCCCCGTGCCTCGCTGCACGTCTGGTACGCAGGACACCGACCACCCCGACGCCGCCGCGGACCACGTCAACGAGGGCTGGGCCGACGTCGCCCGCCTCTCTCCCTCGCCCGACACCACGGCGTTCCTGTGCGGGCCGCTGGCCTTCATGAAGGCCGTCCGCGGCGACCTGCTCGCCCACGGCTGAGCCCCAGGTCCATCCACTACGAGGTGTGTCTGGCCCCGACCTCTGGCTCAGCAAGTGAGCGAGAAGGTGTGCTCGCCGCTGCGGACCGACGCCGAGCGCAATCGCGAACGCATCGTGGCGGCGGCCCGCCGCCGTCTCGTCTCCCGCGAGGGACTCGGCGTCTCCATGACCGCCGTCGCCCGCGAGGCAGGCGCTCGGCAACGCGACCCTGTTCCGTCGCTTCGGCACCAGGGAACGTCTCATCGACGCCGTGTTCACGGACCGCGTGGAGGCCCATCACCGCCTGGTGACGGCCTGTTCGACGATCCGGACCCCTGGCAGGGTTTCGCCGACTACGTCCGGTGCGTCTGCGCCCTGCAGGCCGCGGACCCGACCTTCGTCGAGGTCCTGACGATGACGTTCCCCTGCCGGAGCCGTGGAGACCCGACGCGCCGCGGCGCCCGCGGCGCGCTGTCTCATCTCCGCGCCCTAGCAGGCCGGTTGCCTGCGCGAGGACTTCAGCGACCGCGACCTGACCGTCCTGCTGCTGGCCAACGCGGGCGTCGTCGGAGCGGCCGGCACCAGCATCCCACCGCCGCGACCGCCTCGCGTCGCCTCGTGGCACAGATGCTGCGTGCCTACGCCACCTCCGGACACGCCCGTCACCCCGCTGCCGGAGGCTCCGCCGCGCCCGGCGCTCTACCACGCCATGATCGGCCTCGTCCGCTCGCGGCCCGCATGAGCAGGGCGAGCCGGTCGTGGCTGGCTCGGGCGACAGAATGACCACGGCCGGGGCTACCGCCGGGACGACAGGCCCGCCATAACGGCACGCGGCAGTGACGGGTTCGCGGCCGCGGCTTCCACCACCTGCCGGTCGGCGTCCGTCAGCAACTCCTCGATGAGCTGCGGCGCCAGGGCCGGGTGGCCGGCGGCCAGGGGCGCGCCTGTTCGTCGGACAGGCACTCACGCAGCGCCGTGCTCGTGGCGTCGGGATGCCGGGCGACCGCCCGGAGCGCCTTCCGTACCGGGGATCGTGACGGGCGAGATCCTCCAGCAGTGCGGGAGGCGCGTCCGGGTTGGCCGCCACCCCGGCGACGACACGGACCCCGTGCCGGTCGACCATCGCCCGCAACTGCGCTTCGGCCAGGCGGGTGCGCGGCGACGGACGTGACCACCTTCGCGTCCGGGTCGGCGGCGAGCGCGTCGCGGATCCCGGGCGGCAGGTCGCGCCGTTGGGCCAGGAGCATCCGCAGGGCGGGATGCGGTGACCGCGCCAACTCCTCGACCTCGGTGGAGGATGCGGTGGCGATCCGCGGCAGCAGAGTGGGACCGGTCCTGGTGGTGCGGGTCAGGTCGGTGAGGACGCTCGAGCGGTACGTGTGGGTGGTGCGCGAGCGTCCCGCCGTACCTCGGAGTCACGGTCGCCGGCCAGACGCGGATCAGGGTGTCGTCGACGGCGGTTCTCGGCGAGGTCGGCCCGGACGCCGGGCGTGGGATCCACGGCGAGTCGCGCGTACACCGGTGAGGGCAGGTCGGTGCGCGCGGCGAGCGCCCAGCGCAGCAGGGCGGAGGGGTCATCGGCGAAGCCGACGACGGCTGCGGTGGGCGTGGCCGGGTTGCGCAGTGCGGCCTGCCGGAGGTCGTGCAGGGTGGACTCGTGGGAGCCGTCGCAGGAGGCGCCCGGTAGCAAGTCGCAGTCGAGCCGCGGGCAGTTCCGGTCGTGGACGAACGGTGTCTCCTCGCGGTCGCAGACCAGGCACCGCTGTGCGGGCGGCAGTCCGTCGCCCGTGATCAGCATCGCCAGTACGGCGCCGGAGGCGTCGCCTCGTTGGCGGCGAGCGCGCGGCGGACCTCGGCGTGGGGTGCCGGGCGAGGCCCGCGGCCCGGTCCGGGGTGGTCCACAGCGCGAGCTCGGCGACGACCCGTACGTCAGGATCCGCGCCGAGCGTGTCGACGACGTCGACCGGGAGTCCGGGGCAGGCTGCCAGTTTCTCCCGGCGCTCGACGCTCTGATCGGTGACGAGGAGCCTCGCCCACTCCGGGTCGCCCGCGCCTTCGTCGAGCAGGGCGAGGGCGGCGTCCGGCTGTGTCGCGGGGTCGATGTCGGCGGCCGTCAGTCGGCCCAAGTGGGCGAGTTGCACCGCGCTTTCCTCGCTGCGTGCCGCCAGCGCGACCGCCTGCGCGTGGCTGAGGTCGGGGCGGCGGGCGAGGTTCGCGGCGACGTCTTCGTCCGCGACGGCGATCAGCCGGTCGACGAACTCGGCCGGCAGGGCGGTGTTGCCGGCGAGACCGCACAGGACGTGGTGGACATGGTGCACAGGGCGCATCCTGCCCGGTGGGCGGCCGGACGGCCCGCCGTTTTCGTCGGGCCCGCACACGGCCGACGGCACGCGCGCTGCTGCTGCGCCCGGTGTTCCTGTGCCTCTGCACGGCCGGTACGGACGGCGTGTCGTGCTCCAGTAGTCTTCCGGTCGATCACACGCCCGACTGTGGGGACCACGCGAGTTGACCGGCCTGTCTGCTTTCCCGCTGCCCTCTTCACGCCTCCCGCTCCATATCGCTCGCGACGCCCCGGACGCTGCGGGAACTGCGAGATGACGCAGTGCAGCGCCCACATCCGTGCGAAGCCCGACTGGTTCGACAAGAAGGACGACGCCGGCATCGTCGCCCGGTGGACGCGAGGAAGCGATCGACCAGGGTCTTACTGAGGCCAGGTGCGTTACGTCCTCGCCGAACTCGCGCACTACGCCGCGCTGCGGGACGGCCGGACCGGCATCGAGGTGTCCGCCGTGGACGGGGTGTGGCAGTCGGACACGGTGGTCGACGAGGAGTTGCGCTCCCGGCTGCGAGAGGCCGTCCGGGTGCTGGAAGAGGTGCCCGACGCGGAGAAGGACTGGCACCCCGGGTCGGACGGCCAGGTGCTGGACCTGGTGCACCCATCCCTCTTCTGCCTCGTGAACGGGGTGAGCACGGCGCCCGAGCGGGCCTGGCGGAATCCGACGGACCGCTACTCGAAGTACGAGTTCTCGGAGAAGTTCCAGTGGCTTCCACGGACGTCGACGTCAGTGCCGACGGCGACGTCGCCTTCCGCTCGTACGTCAACAACGTCCACCCGAGCGGCACCGCGCCCTGAACGCCGTCCTGCCCGAGCTGTTCGCGCGCATGCTTCCCCTCTGGGAGAACGTCCTCACCGATCTGCGCCACCCGCGGCCCCTGCGGATCGAGACCGATCCCTACGGCTGGTACGACTCGGAGCCAGGGCCTACCCGCGCAAGACGCCCGACGGTGACGACGCGGCCCACGAGGAGGCCGTCCAGGCGTGGGCGACGGCCTACGACGCCTGGCGGGAGAACCGCCACCCCGTCGTTCCGGACGCCCCCGCCTTCATCGCGCCCGAGCTGCCCGATGACTCCGCCCGCATCGATCTGCGCGGCCGCCGTCCCCAGGTCATCGCCAAACTCGCCACGATCCACCTCACCCCGGAACGGCCCGAGTACCCGGGCGGTTCCTGGCACGTCGAGGGCATGCTGAACGAGCGGATCGTCTCGACCGGCATCTACTACTGGGACAGCGAGAACATCACCGAGAGCCGGCTGAGCTTCCCTGTACCGCGCTCGACGACCCGGAGTACAGAGCAGAACGACGACGACGGCATGCGTGAGGTCTACGGCCTGGAGAACGAGGACGCCCTGAACCAGACGCTGGGATCCGCCTCGACGCCCGCCGGCCGCTGCCTGGCGTTCCCGAACGTCCTCCAGCACCGCGTCAGCCCGTTCCGTCTCGCGGACCCCGCACGCCCGGGACACCGCAAGATCCTCGCGTTCTTCCTGGTCGACCCGTCGGAGACGATCGTCTCGACCTCCGACGTGCCCCCGCAGCAGCCCTGGGCCGACACGCTCGACCATGACGCTCGACCAGGCCGAGAGCTACCGCGAGGAGCTCATGCGGGAACGCAAGTTCTTCGTCGCCGAGCACAACGAGCAGCTCTACGAGCGGGAGTTCTCGCTCTGCGAGCACTCGACCGAACTCGCTGAACTGACTGAACTCACTGAACTGACTGAGGTGGCGTACGCCTGAAGCTCGGAAGGGACGTGACGGAGCTTCAGACGTACCGCGCCCCTACCACCCGCCTCCACGAGGAGCACTCCACATGGCTCGCACCACTCCGTCACGCCTCTCGACGTCGAGGCGCTGTTCCCGAGGTGAGCGTTCACCGTCGGGACGCCGTCCGACTGCATCCGCGCGCCGGTGACCCCGGCATACGGAGAGCTCACTCGGTGGACCGCTGCTGTGGCCGAGTCCGCAGCCGTGGCCGCACTGCGACGACGACCACCCGCGCACGGCGCTCTCCCGTCGGGACCAGAGCCGATCCCCCTGGTCCCGGTCCTCCAGCTCTTCGCCGCCGACGTGCCGAGCTGCCGTCTGCCGGAACGGATCGTGCTGCAGGTGTTGTGGTGTCCGTTCGACCACGAGCACGGCTACGTGCCGCGCCCCGAGGTCTTCTGGCGGGACAGTTCCCTGATCGACGTCGAGGCGGCGGCCCCGCCCCGCCCGACCGACTCACCCACGACGACTACCTCCCGAACTCCCCTGCGTCCTGCATCGGAACGGGTCACCGACTATCCGAACTGGGACCTGCCCTCGACGACGTCGCGGAAGCGCTGGAGGACAGGTTCGACGAGCTGGAGGAGGAGACCGGCTGGTCCTACTGGTCGCACCTCTCTCTGTGTCGGAGGGCATCAAGGTCGGCGGCTACCCGACCTGGACCCAGGACCCGTATCTGGCCCACGTGCTCCGAGCTGCGCCCGGCGCATGGACCACCTGCGCCACCATCAACTCCGCCGAGTTCGACGGCGAGAGCTGGCGCACCTGGCTCCCCGTCGAGGACACCCCCGCCACGGGCACCATCTGGGACCTGCCCTACGAGGAGCGCTCACGGATCCAGTGCGCACCGGGACTGATGCTCGGCGACATGGGCGGCATCTACCTCTTCGAGTGCTTGCGCTGCCCCGACGGAGCCCTTCGCGTATCACTCGGACGGTTCCTGACGTTCGTCTCGGCAACCGAGCTACGTCCCGCGCCGCACCCCATGTTGTGAACACCGCATTGCGGTACCGGAGTTGGCCTGGGCCTCAGGGTGGGGCTTCCTACACTCGCCGCGTGACGATCTCTACGGACGTACGTGAAGCGGTGGTTGACGAGGCGGCCTACGATCGGCGGCGGCTGCGGCAGTGGTTGAGTGGGCGGGCCCGTGCCGATGGGGTGGCTCGGCGGGACGTGATGCGGCTGCTCGCCGCCGCTGGGCTGGCGACCGGGCTGCCGGTGGCGGCCGCGCGGGAGTGCGTCGGCGGCCACGGCCGCGGCCGGGATCGTGAAGCCGCTGCCCGAGGCGTGGTTCACGGCGCGGGGCACGAACGCGGAGACGAACTTCGCGGCCCTCGCGGAGACCGGGCACCACACCCCCGTCTCGCACTATCTTCGATCGGAATCGCACCTCCAGCCCTCAAGTCAGCGCTGCGGACTGGGCGTTGAAGGTGTGGGAACGGAAGCTTGAGGTGGGCGGAATTCTCCTCGGCGATCTCAAGCGGCTGCCTGCCGTGACCCGGTCCTGCGTCGTCGAGTGCGCGGAGCAACGGGCGCAGCTACTTCACCAGCCAGCAGGGGCAGAGCGTCTCCGGTACGGCCTGGACGCGGTGCCATCGGGTCGGCCCGGTGGCGCGGCGCGCGTCTGGCCGACGTGCTGCGTCTGGCGGGGCTGCGGCGCGACGCGGTGGACGTGCTGCCGCGCGGTCTCGACGCCGACTACGTCACCGCGGACGGGATGAACCTGGGGCAGGGTGCGACGCCCGCTGCCCGTCGCGAAGGCGCTCGACGACGTGATCCTCGCGTACGAGATGAACGGCGAACCCCTGCCGCCCGATCACGGAGCGGTGCGGCTGATCGTGCCGGCCTGGATCGGCATCGCCTCGATCAAGTGGGTCGGTGACATCGAGGTCTCCACCGAGCCCCTGTTCTCGCCCTGGAACACTCGACTATTCCCGCCCGGCCGTTCGGCGGCGCGTACCGCCCGAGGGCAGCGCCCCGCCGTCCCGGCAGATCGATCAAGTCGTGCCTTCAGAACTCCGCTGTGGAGCGCGAGCCTGCCCGCCCATCACCAGCCACCGCCTCGCGGTCGCTCCTGGTCCGGCGCGGCACTCGTCGCCTCGCGTCGAGATCAGCACTGGACGCGGGTCGCCACCTGGCGGCGCGCGCCTGCCTCCACGACACCCGCGACGCGCCGACTGGGTCCGCCGGTCCGCGAGTTGGCGTCCCACCACGGCCGGCCGCGGTCCTCAAGCCGGGCGACCGACGACAGACCGGACGTACGCAACCGGCGGCCACGCAGCACAACACGCAGGGCTCATCCGTTTCCTGACGCCGTGGTGCGTCGCGGTCGCGTCGTGTGACGTCCGCCGGTGCCGGTGCCGGTGCGGTGAGAAGAGTCCAAGTCGCCTTGCGCGCCTCTCGTCCATGGAGCCACCTGGTACGCAGAGCACAGCGGTGTGGAAGCAGCCTGAGGGACTGCCACGGCGCGTCCTCAGGTGAACGGCGGCACGGACCGGGTGGGTGGGCCGAGGCTCCCCACGACACACGTGCCTCCTTCTCCGGACACAGTGCGTCCTCGCGGCCGCCGCGCCCTTCGGGTGCGGTGCGCCCGCGAGCTCTGATGCCCTGGCCCACACGAGTCGAGAGAGTGGACGGCACATGTCACACCACGTCAGATCGGCTCTGCGCCGCTGGGCCACCGTCGGCGCGACCGCAGGTCTCGCTCGCGCTCACCCCCAGGCCGCGTCCGCGTCCGTGGGCGGCGGCAACGTCTCCATCAGCTGGTCGATCCCGGGCGGCCGTCCGGCGGGATGAGCAACATCACCTTCCCCATCACCGTGAACCCCGCGACGGCCCACCAGAGCGGGATCTACGTCGCCCAGCAGTTCCAGACTTCGCGGGCGCCTTCGCTACACCGGCCTCCAGCCCCGGAGAACAGCGGCGGTCGCGAGCGGCTCTCGGCCCGTTCTCCACGTGCACCGACGGCGCGTCACGTCGTCGCTCTGCCACGCGGGCGCCGACGGCGGCCCCGGCGTGACCTGCGCGTCGACTTCGCCGCGGTCTGCGTCTCGGTGCGTCATCAAGTCGAACGGTCCGGGACCGACACCTGGAAGGGGACGGCGCGGGTCTCGGTCGCGCGCGTCCGCTCGGTGCACCTGGGCTCACTGGCGGCTGCCTCGGGCAGCGGAAAGCTCAGGGCTCGCAGGGCGGCTTCGCCGGGTGCTACGCCGGGATCCCGAGCTGCGCGCAGATGCCCAGGTCCGACGCCGTGTTCGGCGGCCCGACCTCCCGACGGACGCGGGCGGTCTGAGCGGCACCTCCAGGGCCAACTACGAGTACAGCGACTGTGTCGGCACGTCCAACTACCAGGCGGAGAACGCCGGCACGGGCACGCACGTGACCCGGGGCTTCGTCTCGTAACCCCTGCCCGTCGTGGCCGCCGGAGGGCGTCGGCCGAGGCAGGACCGGCACCCTCCTGGGAACGGCGTCCTCCTACGCCGCACCCGCACGCAGCCGCCGCCCTGCCGGTAGCGCAGGGGCGACTGGCCGACCTGGCGTTTGAACGCGGTGCTGAAGGCGCTCTCGAGGTGTAGCCGAGCCTGGACGCCAGGGCTCTCGACGGACACGTCCTGGTCGCGCAGGGTCTGCTGCGCGACCAGCATCCGCCAGCGCGTGAGGTAGGTCAGCGGCGGGACGCCCGCCACGGCTCCCGGAACCGTTCGGCGAACGACGTGCGACATGGCACGCGGCGCGGGCCAGTTCGATCCGGGTGCCAGAGCCCTCGCGGGGTCGGCGTGCATGCGCCGACGGCCGGCCGCAGCCGTTCGTCGGTCAGCACCCGCAGCACAGCCCGCAGTTCCGCCTGGTCGACGTAGGCGCGGACCATCTCCAGGACCAGGAGCTGGACGTGCTGGCGGATCGCGAACTCGGCGCCGATCCGGCCACCGCCGACCTGCGCCGGGCAGCCGGTGGACGGTGAGAGAAGCCCTGCATGCGGCCGCCTCCCGGACCGACCCCGGATGGCGAGCCGACCGAGCGCCTGCGCCAGCAGCATCCGGCCCGCCGGATCCAGGTACAGACCCGGCCGCCAGACCAGTGACGTCGTCGGTGTCGAGGTCAGACTCCCGCGAGGTCGATCGAGGGGCGTCCTCCTCGGGCTGGATCTCGCGCCGCGGCACCGCCGCCGTCGGTGCCGGTGCCGCCGGTGCCGGTGCACGCGCGTTCGAGTGCCAGCCACGACCGGCTGTTCAGGACGGCGACGTCGCCGGGCTCCAGCTCGATCGGCGCGCCGAGGCCAGTCCGCTGTGGTCAGCCGCGCACGACCGCTCACCAGCGCGAAGAACTTGAACGTGGTCCCCAGGTCCCGCGCGCGACCCACGGTCGCGCTTGCGCGGCGAATCCACCGGACAGCACTCCGCGGACCTCGATGAGGTCGAACACCGTGGGACAGCTGGTCTCTCTCCATATCCGTACGCTCGCGAAGAGACCCGGATCTACAAGCACTCAGAGTCCCGTCGCGAGGTGGCGCGCGCCGAAGACATGACGCTCATCACCGCACACAAGCAGCGCCATCGGCTCCGGATCTCACCCGTCATCGACGGCCGCCGACGTCATGGCGGGCATCGACCTCACCGGCAAGAACGTGATCGTCACCGGGGGCCACTCCGCTCGGCCTCGTCGCCACCCGCGCCCTGTCCGGCGCCGGCGCCTCGGTCACCGTCGCGCCCGCGACACCGACCGTGCCGCGCGGGCGTCGCCGGGCTCGCGGGCGTCGAGGTCCGCCGCCTCGACCTGCTCGACCCGGAGTCGATCGACGCCTTCGTCGCCGGGTACCTGGAATCCGGCCACCCGCTGCACGTCCTCGTCAACAACGCGGGCTTCCCCGGCTCCGCCGCCCTCGTCCACGACGCACGCGCGGCCACGAGGCACAGTTCGCGGTGAGCCACCTCGGCCACTTCGGCTGACTCGGCCTTCACGCGGCGCTGCGCGCCGCCGGCGGAGCCAGGGTCGTCACCACCAGCTCCGGCGCCCAGCGCATGTCCGACATCCTCTGGGACGACCCGCACTTCACCACCGGCCGCCACGACTCCGGCCTCGCCTACCCGCAGTCCAAGACCGCCAACGTCCTGTTCACCGTCGAGCTGGACCGGCGCTGGGCCGCCGACGGGATCGCGCCTACGCGCACCGGGCGTCGTGCGCCACCGCCTTCAACAAGTCGGTGGGTGAGGACGCCCAGCGGGCCATGGGCGCTCATCGACGCCTCCGGCGAGCCGGTCTCATCGCCCCGAGCGCGGGCAGAGAGACGCCCGAGCAGCGCGCGGCGACCATCTGTTCGCGGCCGCAGTCCCCGACTCGACGGCATCGGCGGCGTCTACCTCAACAACAGCGACGTCTCACCGCTGGACGACGACACCCGGCCCATCGACCTCACCGCTCCGGAGGCGGGCACGGTTCCGGCCGACGTCGCACCCCACTCCATCGACCCCGGTTCCGCCCGCCGGCTGTGGGAGTTGAGCGAGCGTCTGATCGCCCGGCCGTCGGGTGGGACTGTCTGAAAGCGGTCGGGTGGGCGAGACTTGCGCCCACCCGCCCGTGCGCCGAGGAGCCCCCTGGATGAGCAACGTACTGACCATGTACAACGGCCCGAAGAGCATGAAGAGAGCGGACGACCGCGGGCCCGAGAGGGTGGCGGCCATGGTCAGCTTCGCCGACACCTCGGGACCGGCGCCTTCGGCCGTGTACGTGGAGCGGGACCTGCCGCCGGGTGGCGTCCCCGCCTATCTCGCGGCCCGGGGCAGCGGAGTCCGCACCTTCGCGCTCTGGTCCGACGACCGCCGCCGGGAGCGGGTGGCGACCGTGGTGACCCGGTCGGCGACGGGCGGCGTCGCGACGTTCCACGTACTGGGCCCGCAAGGGGAGCTGATCGGCACGGTCGTCCGCGAGAAGGCGCTGCGCGGCCGGCGGCTGCGCACCCGCTGGACCGTCAGTCAGTGCGGCGGTCCCGACGCGGTGGGCCTCAAGGGCCGGATCGTGTGGTGGTGGTTGTGGTGGCTGGCGCTGCCCTTCATGGTGCTGGTCCTCGTGTTCTCCGTCTTCGACAGCGTTCCGGGCAACGAGGGCGGCTTCGCACGCGCCCCGCGGCGCATCAGGTGGCGTGCGCACGGACAGGTCCCGCTGGAGTTCAGGTCCCGCGGCGACAAGCTGCACCTGCACGCGCCCGGCGTGGACTGGCGGCTCGGCGCCGCGCTGATCGCCCTGCTGCGCAGCTTCAACAGCGGGTCGTGGGACAGGACGAAGGGGTGACCGGCGGGCTCCCGCCCGGGAGCGCGGGTGGTGTTCCGGGGCCGGGCCCAGTAGAACTGGGCCTCATGTCCGATCAATGGCCGCCCCGCCGCCCGGTGCCGATGCCCGCACCGCCCGGCTGGTACCCACCGCCACCGGTCCCGGAGGTCAGCACCGGCTATCGGCGGTGGGCCCGCGTTCTGCTGGCGCTCGCGATCGTCGTCGCGTGCCTCATGGCGGTCGCCCTCGTGACCAGCGTCGTCCTCCTCGTGCACGCGGACGCGGACACCGAGAACGCCGCGTCCGGCTATCTCGCCCTCTTCCTCTGGTTCGGGATCGCCGCCGCCGTCCCGGTCCTCCTGGCCCTCGGCGTCCCCGGTGTCGTCATGACGCGGCGCGTCCGCCGGCACCAACGGGCCACGGCCGCCCCCGAGTAGACCTCTCGGGCCGTACGCGTTCCCCGCCGCAGATGACGACGACGGCGCTCCTTCCCCACCAGTCGGTACGCGGGGGAAGGAGCGCCGTCGTTCGGTCGCCGGGACCGTCGTCCGGGTCAGCGGGTGCCCAGCAGGGCGCGCCAGGTCTGCGGGCCGACGACGCCGTCGACCTGGAGGCCGTGCTTCTTCTGGAAGGCAATCGTCGCCGACTTGGTGTTCGCGCCGAACGCGCCGTCGACCTTGAGGCCGTAGCCGTACACGTTGAGCTGCGTCTGCGCCGCCTTCACCGCCCCGCCGGAGGAGCCGGACTTGACCGTCTTCACCAGCTTGGACCAGGTGTTGGGGCCGATGACGCCGTCGGCGGCCAGGGACCGGGACTTCTGGAACTTGAGGACCGCGGCACGGGTGTTGGGACCGAAGCTGCCGTCCGCCGTGAGCGAGTAGCCCTGCGCGGACAGCAGTTGCTGGGCGGAGCGCACGTCCGCGCCCTTGGAGCCGCTCTTCAGGATCGGCCAGGAGGCGCTCGGCGCCGGGACCTGCCCGCCGCCACCGCCACCGGTGCCGCCACCGCTGAGCTTGACCGGGCGGAAGGGGTCGTAATTGTCGCTGCCGATCCCGTACTTGAGCTGGCGGTGCGTCGTGCCGTACGTGCCGCGCTGCTCGTACGCCCAGTAGGCGCTGTGCGAGGCGTTGGCCCACTTCTCGAAGATCACCACGTGGCGGAAGTCGCCGTCGCTCGTGCTGTAGTCGATCAGCAGGTCGCCCTTGAGGAGCTGGCTCACGCTGCTGAGCCGCTTGGTGACTCCGTTGCGGGAGTCGGCGAGGCCGACGGTGTTCAGGCCCGGCTTGCCCAGTCCGAGTGCCATGGAGACGTAGCCGGAACAGTCCTGGCGGTAGCCGTCCTTCCAGTTGCGCTCCATGCTGTAGGGCACCGGGCCGCCGTTGTTGGCGGTGAGCCAGGTGCGGGCCCGGTTGATCATCGTGTCGCGCGAGAGACTGGCCGTGGCCATGGACGTCAGCTCACTGGTCTGGGTGACGAGCTTGCTGTCGGCCTCGGGCTCGGGCCCGTAGTCGGTGCCCTGCCGGGCGGTCGCGGCCGCCGGCTGTGCGGAGTCGCTGTCGGCGATCGACGGGACGACGGCGATCGCGGCGGCAGCGACACCGCCGGCGGCGACGCCGATGAGAGTGATCTGCGCGCGGCGAGTGAGCTTGCTGCGAAGAGACATGATTCCCCCGAATTCCCGTGTGTCATGGCTCGCCGGCCCTGGTGGGCCAACCGGGACGCGACGTACTGGACGTCCCCCAGTCGCCGTCTGCGGCTCCTGGTGCGACCTCACGATGGCAAGGTCCGCGGTCCTGGCCCAGCCCTGTGCGGAAGCCGCACCAGTCGGTGACGTGACCTCGACAATGTTCGGAACGTGCGACCGGGCGCGTTACGAACCGTGGCGCGCGGCGCGATCCTCCCCGCCGAGCCGGACGTCCGAGGCCGGTCGGCATACGTATGACTCAGTCCGCGTGGCTCCGGCGCTTTCGTCAGCATATGGGCCCGGTGTGGTCGGCAGTAGAACGACGGAGGCGCCGCCCCGCGTTCACGGCGACAGTGAAGTCACTGCACCGGACGCCCCGCTCACACATGTGCGGCGCTTCGTCGTCCGGCATCGACGAAGGATTCAGCATGACTCGTACGTGGTTGATCACCGGCGCCTCCCGGGGGTTCGGGCGCGCCCTGGCGGAGGCCGTACTGGAGGGCGGTGACCGGCTGGTGGCGACGGCGCGCCGCCCGGAGCAGCTCGCCGACCTGGTCTCGTGCCACGGGGACCGGGTGCGCACCGTCGCCCTCGACGTCACCGACCCCGCCGCCGCACAGCGTGCGGTGCAGGTCGCCGTGGACGCCTTCGGCGGTCTGGACGTCGTCGTGAACAATGCCGGATACGCCAACAGCGCCCCCATCGAGGAGATGGCCGAGGACGACTTCCGGGCCCAGTTCGAGGCGAACTTCTTCGGCGTCGTGAACGTCACCCGGGCCGCCCTGCCGGTGCTGCGCGCACAGCGCTCGGGGACGTTCCTGCAGTTCTCCTCGCTCGGTGGCCGGGTGGGCGGCACGGCGGGCATGGGCGCCTACCAGAGCGCGAAGTTCGCGGTGGAGGGCTTCTCCGAGGTCCTGGCCACCGAGGTCGCGCCGTTCGGCGTCCGGGTCGTCATCGTGGAACCGGGCGCGTTCCGCACGGACTGGCAGGGCTCCTCGATGGAACTGCACGCCGTGGGGTCCGACTACGAGGAGACCGTCGGCGCCATGAACGCCTACCGGGCGGCGAACAGCGCCACCCAGCCCGGCGATCCGGTCCGCGCCGCCCAGGTCCTCCTCGACGTCGCACGCCACGACGACCCGCCGCGACGGCTCCTGCTCGGCGCCCAGGCCGTGGCCATGGCCCTGGAGGCCGGCGACGCCCGTGCCGCGGAGACGCGGAAGTGGGCGGAGGCCAGCGGCGCGGCCGACTTCCCGGCGTAGCCCCTTCCCGGCGTAACCGCCTTCCTGCGTAACCGCCCTCCCCCCGTAACCCCCCTCCCCCGTAACCACACTCACCCCTCGCTCGAACCCGTTCAAAGGAGACCCCTATGTCCCGCAAGACCTGGCTCATCACCGGCGCGTCCAGTGGCCTCGGCAAGGCCCTCGCCGAACACCTGCTGGACCAGGGCGAGCAGGTGGTGGCGACCGCCAGCTCGACGCAGGCCACCACCGAACTGGCCGCGCGCCACCCGCAGACCGCGCTCGCCGTGAAGCTCGACGTCACCGACCCCGCGGACCGCGAGGCCGCGGTGCGCGCCGCGGAGGAGCGGTTCGGCGGCATCGACGTCCTGGTCAACAACGCCGCGATCGACTTCATCGGCGCCCTGGAGGAACAGCGGGAGAGCGACTACCGCCGGCTGTTCGAGGTGAACTTCTTCGGCGCGGTGGCCCTCACCCGCGCGGTGCTGCCCGGCATGCGGGCCCGCCGCAGCGGCACCGTCGTCAACGTCTCGTCCATGGACGGTCTCGCGAGCCTGCCGGCGAACGGCTACTACTCGGCGAGCAAGTTCGCGCTGGAGGGCTTCACCGAGGCCCTGTGGCAGGAGATCGAGCCCATCGGCCTGCGCGCGATGATCATTCAGCCGGGTTCCTTCCGCACCGGCATCGAGAACCGGACGCGGGCGTCCGGCGACGCCATCGAGGACTACGCGGCCACGGCCGGCGGCTTCCGCGCCATGATGGGCAGCCTGACGCCGGAGATGTTCCCCGGTGACCCGGCGCGCGCCGCGGTGGCGATCCAGCAGGCCGTGACCGCCGCGCAGCCGCCCCACTGGGTCGTGCTCGGCAGTGACGCGCAGCGGCGGATCGGCGTCAAGCTCGACCTGCTGAAGGCCGAGTTCGAGGCCGGCAGCGAGCTGGCGTACAGCACGGACTTCCCGGGAGCCGCCGAGCACGCGGTGCTCTGACCCCGCCCGGGGCCGGGACGGTGAGCACCGTCCCGGCTCCGCCGCTCACCCCTTCCCTCCGTCAACGCCGCAGAGGTGAGGGTCAGTGGGCGTCGTCGGCCGGGTAGAGCGTGAGCAGCCGTACGGTCTCCACGTACAGCCACGTCAGGGTCAGGGTCAGGCCGAACGCGGCCGGCCAGGCCTGGTCGCGGGGTGTGCCGTGGGTGATGCCCTCCTCGACCTGCTTGAAGTGCAGGGGGAGGAAGGACACCGTCAGGGCGATGCCCAGGAGCCCCATGACCGCGCCCAGGCCGAAGGGGCGCAGGCCCAGGCGTTCCGCTCCGACGAGGGCGACGAGGAACCAGTCGGCCCAGACGAGGACGACGAGGCCGAGCAGCGCCGATCCGGCGTGTCCGTAGCCCCGGTGGGTCGCCCGTATCCAGCGCAGGGCCCGCGCGAAGAGCGCGCCGGCGGAGGTCGCCAGGGTCGCGAGCACGGTCTGCACGAGGACGCCGGGCGAGAGGTGGCTGGAGACCGTGCTGGAGAGCACGCCGAGGAACACCCCCTGGAGCGCCGCGAACAGCAGGGACCGCCAGACCGACGGGCGGGCCCTGCGCCGCTGGAGCACCACCAGCGCCGCGGCGCCCGCTCCCGCGCCCGCGGCGACGCCGTACGACACGGCCGTGGGGAGTGCGGCGATCGGGAACACGGTCCAGGACAGGACGGCCGCGAGGCCGCAGGTGCCGAGTGCCGCCGCGGCACGGGGCAGCACGTCGTCCATGGTCAGCAGGTCGCCGACGAGGACGGGCGGCACGGCGGACGGGTCGGGCCCGCCCCGGTCCGGGTCCTGGCCCGCTCCGATCCGGTCCCGTACGACGGCGATCCCGGCACGCGGGTCACGGGCCGCCGTCTTCCGCCCGCCCCGCCGCGTGAACTGCGGCCGGGACAGGATCGGGTTGCTGCTCTTGAGCGAACGCTGCTGCTCGACCGGTGTCACGTCGGGTCCTCTTCTCTGTGTCGGGCCTGCCGCCCGCGGGCCCCCGGTTCGCGGGCCCCCGGTTCACAGGGCCCGTCTCCTCAGCCTGGCCCAGTGAACAAATGGCGCACATCCGTCACTTGACGGTGGGGCGTGACGGTGCGGCATGTCGGTGCGGGACGGACCGTGGCGGCCCGGAACGCGCCGGCCGCCGGCCGGACGGACCGGAGAAGAAGGCCTGGCGGGAGCGTCCTCTACACTCCGGTGCATGCAGGGGCCGCACGGGACCGGGAGCGGGCGCGGCCGGGTCCACGCGCCGCGTCGGACCCGCCTCGGCCGGCCGTGGGAGGCAGCGTGACGGATCGTCCGGACCCCGTGGTCCGCCCGGCGTCACCGCGGCTGGTCGGCCGGGTCGAGGACCTTGCGTACATCCGGTCCTTCCTCGGCAACGCCGACGTCCAGGGCGCGGCGCTGCTGCTGTCCGGCGAGGCGGGCGTGGGCAAGAGCGCGGTCCTCGACGCGGTGGCGCGGGACGCCGCGCGGCGCGGCGTCCGGGTGCTGCGGGCGGCCGGTGTGCAGTTCGAGGCGGACATCAGCTACGCGGGGCTCAACCAGCTGCTCGTGCCGCTCTTCGACGAGTTCGGCCGCCTGGACAATCCGCATCGCGACGCCCTGCGCGTCGCCGTCGGCATCGGGAGCGGGCCTCCTCCCGACCGGCTGCTGACCTCCACCGCCGTGCTGCTGCTGGTGCGGCTGCTGGCCGCCGAGACACCGTTGCTCGTCGTCGTGGACGATCTGCCGTGGCTGGACCGGGCGACCAATTCGGTGCTCGGTTTCGTGGCCCGGCGCCTGGTCGGCAGCCGGATCGGTTTCCTGGCCGCCTCCCGTACGGGCTCCGACAGCTTCTTCGAGGCCGGCGGCCTGACCGAGCACCGGCTGGGGCCGCTGGACGGCGCGGCGTCCGCCGAGTTGCTCGCCCTGGCCCATCCGGACGTCTCCCCCGCGGTGCGGCGCCGGATCGTCGCCGAGGCGCACGGCAACCCGCTGGCGCTGATGGAGCTGCCGGTGGCGCTCTCCAGCGAGCAGCGCGCGACCCTGGCGGCACTGCCCACGGTGCTGCCGCTGACCGAGCGCCTGCAGTCCCTGTTCGCCTCGCGGGTGGCCGAACTGCCGCCGAGCAGCCGGGAGTTGCTGCTGCTCGCCGCGCTCGACGGTACGGGCGACCTGGCCGCGATCGAGGCGGCCGCGGCGGGCCGGGCCGGGGCCGACGACCTCGCGCCCGCGGAACGGGGCCGGCTGGTGTCGGTGTCGGCGGGCAACCGGCGCCTCGCCTTCCGGCACCCGCTGATCGGCTCCGCGGTGGTGGAGCTGGCGACCGCGGCGGAGCGCCGCCGGGCCCACCGCGCGCTCGCCGCCGTGCTCGGCGACCAGCTGGAGCGCCGCGCCTGGCACCTGGGAGAGGCCGCGACCGGACCGGACGAGACGGTGGCGGCCCTGCTGGAGGAGACCGCGCGCCGCCGGCTGCGGCGCGGCGACGCCCTCGGCGCGGTCACCGCGCTGACCCGGGCCGCGGGGCTCAGCCCGGGCCCGGCCGACGAGAGCCGCCGGCTCGCCGAGGCCGCCTACGTCGGGGTGGACTCCAGCGGTGAACTGGCGGACGCCTCACGCCTGTTGGCGGGGGCGCGGCTGGTGCATCCCGACACCGGGCAGCAGTCGCTGCACGCGGCGGCCGCGGCCGCGTTCCTGCTCCTCAACACGGACGGCGACATCGCCACCGCGTACCGGCTGCTCGTCGGCGCGATCGAGGCGGGCGACCACGGCTTCGACGCCTCGGACCCCGCGCTCGTCGAGGCGCTGCACCTGCTGGTGCTGCTGTGCTGGTACGCGGGTGAACCCGCGCTGTGGCGGCCGCTGTTCGCGTTCGTGGACCGGCTGACGCCCGCGCCGCCCGACCTGCTGTGGGTCGCCACCCGGACCTTCGGCGACCCGGCGCGCACCGGCCCCGAGGCGCTGCCCCGGCTGGCGGAGCTGATCGCCGCGGTCGGGGACGACCCCACGCTCGTGGTGCGCGTCGGCACCGCCTCGGTCTTCCCCGACCGGCTCGGGGACTTCCGGTGGGCGACGCGCCGGCTGATCGAGCAGGGCCGGGCCGGCACCGCGCCCGTACGCCGCTACCTGGGCGCCCTGATGCACCTGGGCCTGGACTACATCCACCTCGGCCGCTGGGACGACGTGGCGCGGCTGGCCGCCGAGGGGCTCGGTCTGTGCGAGAGCCACGACTACCGCTTCTACGCCTGGTACTTCCAGTACATGGAGGCGGTCGTGGCCGCTTCGCGCGGCGAGGCGGAGACGGCGTACGCGCTGACCGAGGAGATCGTCCGGTGGGCGACCCCGCGCGGGGTGCTCGGCGCCCGGTTCTTCGCCTGTCACGCGCGGGCGCTGGCCGCCCTCGGGGCCGGCGACGTCGAGACCGCCTACCAGCAGGCGTGCGAGCTGAATCCGCCCGGGACCGTGGCCCCGTACGTCCCGATCGCCATGTGGAGCGCGCTCGACCTGGTGGAGGCGGCGGTCCGCAGCGGGCGGGCCGAGGAGGCCGCCGCCCACGCGGCGGCGGTGCGGGCGTCCGCGATGGCCGAGCTGTCGCCGCGCCTCGAGCTGCTGGTGCTGGCCTGCGAGGCGCTGACCCGTACCGGGGAGGAGTCCCTCGCCCTGTTCCGGCGCGCGCTGTCGCTGCCGGGGCTCGACCAGTGGCCGTTCGACACCGCGCGAGTCCGCCTCTTCCACGGCGAGCGGCTGCGCCGGCTGCGGGCCACGGCGGAGGCCAGGGACCAGCTGACCCGGGCCCTTGATGCCTTCCAGCGGCTCGGCGCCCGGCCCTGGCTGACGCGTACGGCGGCCGAGCTGCGGGCGAGCGGCCTGGCCGCGCCGAGCGACGCGCGGCCCAAGCCCGGCGCGCTGACCGCGCAGGAGCGGCAGATCGCCACGCTCGCGGCGACCGGGCTGACGAACAAGCAGATCGCGGAGCGGCTGCTGCTGTCCCACCGGACGATCGGCACGCACCTCTACCAGATCTATCCCAAGCTGGGCATCACCTCCCGGGCCGCGCTGCGCGACGCGCTCGCGGGCCTCGACGCCGATCGCGGCGACGACTGACACCGCTCAGTCATGTGACGTATGCCGGGGACGCGGCCCCGGGTCACAGTGAACGCCGGAACGCACGGATCCACCGGCGACGCGAGAGGGGAACGGCATGCCCGACGCCGCGGCCGGGGAACCGGACACCGGCCAGGACTTCCACTGGCCGTCGGGGTTCTCACCGGACGAGGCCCACGGTTACTGCCGGGCCGAGGCGCTCGTGCAGGCCCCGCCGCCGACGGTGTTCGCCCTGCTCGGTGACGTGCCGCGGTGGCCGGAATGGGCTCCGGGGATCACCCGGGTGCGGGCCGGACCGCTCGACCGGGCCTTCGACGTGGTCTCCCACGGGCGGCGGTTCGAGGTCTACGTGGGCGAGCACCTGCCGCCCGGGCGTCTTGGCTGGTCGGGGGTCGGCGCAGGTGTGCAGATGTACCAGGCGTGGCGCCTGACCGCCGTCGCGGGCGGCACCCGCGCGGTGACCGCGAGCGTGGTCCGCGGGCCGGCCGCCAGGTCGGCGCACCCGGTGTCCTCCGGGTGGGCGCGGCGACTGAACACCCGGTGGGTCGCCCGCCTGAAACGGTTCGCGGAGGACGACCGGGCCGGGCCCGGTCCACGTGTGAGTCGACGGAACGGTTCACACATGAGCGAGAGACATGCCGCACACGTCGAGCAGCATTTTTCGGACACACCGAATGACGAAACCCGCCGGTGCCTCTAGGCTTCTGCGCAGGGTGGGGACACACGGCGTGGGCACATGTGCCGAGCCGAGGTATTCACACCCACGGCGCTTGGCGCATTCAGTACGGGTGACCCCGACACATCTCGGGGCGCTCTCCTCCGGCGGGGAAGGATGTGGGGGGACGATGGAGTCGTTCGACGGGTCGATGGTGGGGCGCGAGCACGAGCAGGAGGTGCTGTCCGACTTCGTGCGGGGCACCGGCGCCCAGGCCCTCGTCCTGCGGGGCGAGACGGGCGTGGGCAAGAGCGCCCTGCTCGACCACGTCGCCCGGCTGGCCGGGGACGAGGACCACAGGGTGATCAGGGCGGCGGGCGTCGAGGCCGAGTCGGAGCTGCCGTTCGCCGGACTGCACCAGTTCCTCTACCCGCTGCTGCCCAGCATCGACCGGCTGGACGAGGGCCAGCGCGGGGTGTTCGACGTGGTCTTCGGCCGGAGCGGGGGCACTCCCCCGTCGGTCATGACGCTCGGCATCGCCGTCCTCGACCTGCTGTCGCTCGCCGCGTCCGAGCAGCCCCTGCTCCTGATCCTCGACGACGGCCAGTGGCTCGACACGTCGAGCACCGAGGTGTGCGGCTTCGTGGGCCGCCGGCTCACCGGCAGCTCGGTGCGCCTCACCGTCGGCCTCCGCTCCGACGTGCCCTCGGGCTTCGACACGGCCGCGCTGCCCCGGCTGCCGGTGACCACGCTCACGGACGAGGCCGCGCAGCGCCTCCTCGACCTGCGCCACCCGGGCCTCGCGCCGAAGATCCGCGCCCGCGTCCTGGCCGAGGCGCAGGGCAACCCCCTGGCCCTGCTGGAACTCCCGCCCCACGTGCAGCGCAGCGCCCTGACGGCGGACGACGAAGCGGCGCTGCCCGGCGGTTACACGGGCACCCCGCTGCCGCAGCGCCTCCAGCAGGTGTACGGCGCCCGCATCGCGGCGCTCGACGGCGCCGTGCGCGGGGAGTTGCTGCGCGGCGCCCTGGACGGCGGCGGGGCGGGGACGGCGACCGGCCGCGGCCGCCACCGCATGACGGGCGTCGACGAGGCGGCGGCCCGCGGCCTGCTCGACCTGGATCCGCTCTCCGGCGACTTCGTGTTCCGGCACCCCCTGGTGCGCTCGACCGTCGTGCAGATGTCGACGCCGAACGAACGGCGCGCGGCCCACCTGGCCCTGGCCGGGGTGCACCGCGACGACCTGGAGCGGCACGCCGTGCACCTGGCGGCGGCGACCGTCGACCCGGACGAGGAGGTCGCCGCCGTCCTGGAGGCCGCCGCGGACTCCGCGACCCGGCGCGGCGGCTCGCGGGCGGCCGTGGCCTGGCTGACCCGGGCCGCCGAGCTGAGCCCGGGCCGCGACCTGCGGGCCCGCCGGCTGGAGGACGCCGCGTTCATCGCCTCGCACGCCGGACTCCTCGACAAGGCACGGCAGTTGGTCCACCACGACGCGGTGGGCGGCTCCGCCGAGTCCCCGGCGGCGGTGATCGCGTCGGCCTACGCCGCGCTGTACGAGGACGGCGACGTACGGGCCTCGCACCACCAGGTGCTCGCGGCGATCGAGACCGCCAGGGACGCGGGCGTGACCGAACCGAACGACGTGCTGACCCGGCTGGTCAACCTGCTCCTCGCCATCAGCCAGTACACGGGCGACGCCGCCGCCTGGCAGCGCACGCACGAACTCCTCGGCTCGCTCGGCGACCTGGTGCCGCCGAACTCGCGGATCTACGAGGACGCGTGGGGCGACGTCGTCCAGCGGGGCGCCGGCGTACGGGAACGGGTGGAGCGCGCCTTCGCCGAACTGCGCGACCACGAACCGTGGGACATCACCCGCCTGGGCGCCGCCGCCTACCACGTGGACATGCTCGGCCCGTACCGTCCGCGCTTCCAGCGCGTCGTGGACCGGGAGGTGGAGACGGGCGCCGTGTCGACGGGCATGACCATGCTGCACCACATCATGCTCGACCAGATGGCGGCCGGTGAGTGGGACGACGCCGAGCGCACCGGGCAGCGCAACCTGGAGGTCACCACCTCCCACGGCAACGTGCTGTTCGCCCAGCACACGCGCGCGTACCTGGGACTGCTTGCCGCCCTGCGCGGCCGCGGCGACGACGCGCGCGAGCTCCAGGCCGGCGTCGACGCCTGGGCGCGGCCGCGCGGGGTCGGCTTCCTCACCCAGATCGCCGACGCCATCGGCACCACGGCCGCGCTCGCCGACGGCGACTACGAAGCGGCGTACCTCCACGCCATCGGCATCACCCCGCCCGGCACGTTCGCCGCCTACGCGCACCAGGCCCCCCGCACCCTCCTCGACCTGGTCGAAGCGGCCCTCCACACCGGCCGCACCGAACAGGCCCGCCGGCACGCCGTCGCCGCTCGTGACGCCGGGCTGCCCGCCGTGTCGCCGCGCCTCGCGCTCGTCACCGAGGGCGCGCTCGCGCTCACCGCGACCGACCCCGGCGAGGCGGAGGGCCACTTCAGGCGGGCCGAGGCGCTGCCGTCCGCGGCCGGTTTCCCGTTCGAACTCGCCCGTATCCGGCTCGCGCACGGCATCCACCTGCGCCACACCCACGACCGCAAGGCGGCCCGCGTCCCGCTGACCGCCGCCGCCGAGATGTTCGAGCGCCTGGGCACACCGCCCTGGACCGAACGCACCCTCGCCGAGCTCCGCGCCACCGGCACGCCCACGCCCAGCGGGGCCACCCACCTGACCGAGCTCACCTGGCAGGAGCGCCGCATCGCGGACCTCGCGGCCGGCGGCCTCACCAACAAGGAGATCGGGGCACGGATGCACCTGTCGCCGCGCACGGTCAGCTCCCACCTGTACCGCGTGTTCCCCAAGCTCGGCATCACGTCGCGGGCCGCGCTGCGCGACGCCCTGGGGAGGCTGCCGGCGGACCAGCACGTGTGACCCGTGCCGGTCCGCCGGGCGTCAGTGCTCGGCGGGGCCGCCACGGATGCCCTGCTCGTGGAGCCAGCCGAGCACGTGGTCGGCGACGGACCGCCAGCCGTCGTCGATGACGAGCGAGTGGGCCCGGTTGGCGAACTGCTTCAGGTCGGTCACCGCCGCCGTGTCGCCGTAGAGCTTGTACACGGCGCGGGTGGCCTCGTCGGGGACGAACCGGTCCTCCTGGCCCGAGACGAGCAGGAGCGGGCCGCGCGCCGAGCGGCCGACGTCGGCCACGGCCGCGGGACCGCGCGGCCCGGCCGGCCGGCCGAGGTCGGTGAGCAGCCGGTACGACGTCGGCACGGCGAACGCCTCGTGGAGGCGGCCCGCCTCGGCCGCGGTCAGGGTGTTCGCGACGAAGTGGTGGAACTGTTCCGGGGTCAGCGTCACCAGACCCTCGCCGGGGGCGCCCCGGTCCGGGGGCGGCAGCGGAACGCCGGCGGCCGGGACGTCGCTGACGGGGACGTCGTTGACGGGGACATCGTTGACCGGGACCGGCGCGATGGCCACCGCGGCGCGGCCGATGTCGGACGTGATGAGCTGCTGGGCCACGAGTCCGCCCACCGAGTGCCCCACGATGACCGGCGCGGTGTCGAAGGAGCGCACGATGCCCGCGTAGTGCTCGGTGAGGTCGTCCAGGCCGAGGGCGGCGAGTCCGCCCGGCGCCGCCCGCAGTTCCCCCACGGTGGCGGCCTCGCCCGGCCAGCCGGGCGCGACGGCGCGGAACCCCCGGCCGGTGAAGCGTTCCACCCATGGCTCCCAGGACAGCGCGTGCAGCCACGCGCCATGGATGAACACCACGGGAGTACGTTTCACGGTTGGCTCCTGTCGACCACGATCGTCCGGCGCCGGCATCGGCGCGGCGGCGCCCGGTTCAGGATCGTCCAGGCGCGGCCCCCGGACGACAGTCGAATGACTGAACCTGGCGTGACGGAGCGATCCCGCCGGTCAACTTACTTATGTGCGACGTCCCGCGGAGCACGACAGTGGTGCGCGTCAGCTTCCTCCCGCAGGGAAGGATCCATCCGTCATGAGCGGCTATCCACCAGGTGTGCAGGCCGGCCCGAGGGCGCCGCACGGCTGTCTCCGGCTGGCCCTGGACATCGAGCGCGTCCTGGACGTCCGCGCCCGCCAGGCGATCAGGGCCGAGTTCCGGTTCGACCCGGGGGACCCGCTGACCGTGGCGGTGGAGCTGACCATCGACGGCGGCCGGTCCGTCCTGTGGCGCATCGGGCGCGACCTCCTGCGGCGCGGCCTGGACTCGGTGAGCGGTCTCGGCGACGTACGGATCCGGCCGTCGGGTACGTCGGGTACGTCGGGCCGGAGGACCGCGCGGCTCCGGCTGGCCCGCGGCGACATGGCCGCGCTGTTCGAACTGCCCGTGTCCCCGCTGGCGCGGTGGCTCGACCGCACCTACACGCTGGTCCCGGCCGGTCAGGAGCTCGCGGGCGTCGACTGGGACGTGACCGCGGCGGATCTGCTCGGCGGCGATCCGCCGCGCTGACGCCGGGCCCGTCCGCAAGCCCTCTCCGGGGCGGCCGCTGCCGCCCCGGTGTCAGCGCCTGGTCCCGATCGTCTCGCAGTCGGCCGCCCGTGCCTCTTCCATGAGGGCCCGCAGGCCGGCCGGCGGCGGGGCGATCCGGCGGGCCTGCACGTCGACCCACGCGCCGAGCGTGCGGACGACGGCCGCCCGCTCCCCGCCCTCCCGGGTGAAGACGTGCTCGAAGCGCCAGCGCGCCCGGTCCGCGGACAGTCCGGCGATCCGCGACGTGACCGTCACCGCGTCGAGCGGGAACACCTCGCGCAGATAGCTCACTTCCTCACCGAGCGAGACGGCGGCGAGGCCCGCGCCCCGCAGCTCCCGCGGCCCCCACCCCGCCTCGACGAGGAACCCGAGCCGGGCCGTGGCGGCGTACTCCAGGTACCGCGTGTTGCGCAGATGACCGTTCAGGTCCACGTCGTCCCACCGGACCTCGAAGGACTTCTGCCATTCCGTGGGCATGACCGCACCCGCCTTCCGTCTCGTGGCCGACGACCGCTGTGTGCCGTCGGCCGATGGACCCCTCCCCTCCACGTGGGCGAGGCACCCGCGGGTTCAGACACGTATCTCACTGCCGACGGCGGCGAGGTGTCTTCCGCCCGGCGGGTCGTCGCGCTTGGCCGTCCGTCCGGCGATGGGCCGGGTGCCGTGGGGCGCGGTGCGGCGGGTCATTCGGTGAGCTCGGCGACGAGCGCGTCCCAGTCCACGCCGTCGAGTTCGGTGCCGGGCGGCACCAGCGCGTAGGTGTCGGCGAGCCACTCGGCGACGGGTGCCGCGTCGATCTCGACGAGTGCCCGGCGGGCGCCGCCCAGCAGCACCTGGAACGCGTCGGGGTCGCCGCCCTCGCCGTGCACCGGCCAGAGCGCCACGTCCCCCTCACCGGTACGGGCGGTCATCCCCTCGGCGAGCAGACTGCGGGAGAACACCCAACGCACCGAACGCGTCCCGTCGGTGGTGAAGTCCAGGGTGACGGCGAGCGGGTCGTGGGAGTCGTACACGAAGTCGCAGTCGAGCGCGAGGGCGAGCTCGTCGGTCACCCATTGCGTGACCTTGAGGGAGAGGTGGGACTGGGGCACGGCTGCCTCCTGGGGCACGGCCGGTCGACCGGCCTGGACGGGTGAGTGGGGCGGTTCCCGCGGAGGTCCGCGGGGGCCCGCGCGGGATGATGCTGCGGATGTCGGCCGACGGCGGCCGGGACCGGTCCGTGGAGCGCCAGTCTGTGACGGCGTCGCAGCAGGGTCTGTCGTGTGCTCCCTCGGACCGGCTCGGGGCTGCCCCGGGCCGGTGCAGGGCCTTCCCCACAAGGGGTTCGGCGGCAGGCCGGTGACCTGCCGCGTCGCGCACGCGCAGCGGGGGCTCAGCCGGACGGCTTCGGGCCGGCGGCGGGTGCCGGCGGTGCCGCGCCGCGCCGGGCGGCAGGGGCCGGGAGGTTCAGTTCGCCGCGGGCTCGAACAGCCCCCGCAGATCGGCGTCGAACAGCTTGTCCTTGGCCACGAACGACGTGATGCCCGCGCCGCGGAGTTCCTCCTGCGACCACAGGGACTTGTCGGTGGAGGTCAGGACGATCCGCGGCGGCGCGTCCTCCTCGGTGAGCCTGCGGGCCACGCTCAGCCCGTCCACGTCGGGCAGGTGCAGATCGAGCAGCAACCCGTCGGGGCGGTGCGTACGCACCGCGGCCACGGCCGAGGCACCGTCCCAGGACTCCGCCACGACCCGCAGGCCGCGTGCGCGCAGCAGCAGGGTGGCGATGCGGCGGAATCCGGGGTCGTCGTCGACGACGACGATGTCGATGCACATGGCCTCAGCATGCCCAACGGCCCGAAGGCGCGGCCATAGGGGGAGCCCTACGGTTTGTGTAAGGCGCAGCCGGATCGGATCCGTCGGTTGCGGTCACCCGTCACGCCCCCGCGCGGCCCCGTCCGGGCCGCTCCGCGCCCCCAGGGGGCCTTCTCCATGTCGTGCGCCATGTGCACACCTCTCACCCTTCGCCGGTGGTGAACGAGTCCGCCGCGGCGAACACCCGGTCAGCGTCGGGGAGCGGACCTCGTTCACACATCCGTCGAATGACTGCAGGCTCAGAGGAACGCGCCGAGATACGTGGCGGCCATCTGACGCAAGGTCTTCGCCGTGTACTCCTCCGTCTCGCGTCGTTCGGCGTCGGGTTCGCGCCGGTCGTTGCAGTTGACCCGGTCGAGCAGGTCCTGAAGGGCCTCCTGCTCCTTGCTCAGCCGGACCGCGGAGTGGTCGCGGCGGCTCATGACGTCCCCCTGCCCGTGGTGCGGTAGCGCACCGGAAGGGCCACCACGCCCCGCACCATGCCGGCGGGGAACCACTCCAACGAGGCCGCGGGCACCGCCAGTTCGAGGGCGGGGACACGGGTGAGGAGTGTGTGCAGGGCGACGCGGGCCTCCAGGCGGGCCAGCGGGGCGCCCAGACAGTGGTGGATGCCGTGGCCGAAGGCGAGGTGGCGGGCCCCGCGGCGGGTGACGTCGAGCGCGTCCGGGTCGCCGTCGTCGGCCTGCGGCAGGGCGCGGCCGGCGGACGACAGGGCGACGGCGACGACACCGCCCCGGGGGATCCGTACGCCGCCCAGCTCCAGGTCCTCGGCCGCGTACCGGTTCGTGGTGCGCTCCACGGACGGGTCGTAGCGCAGGAACTCCTCGACGGCGTCGGGCAGCAGCTCCGGGTGGTCGCGCAACTGCCTCAGCTGGTCGGGGTGTCGCAGCAGGGCCAGGACGGAGTTGCCGAGGAGGTTGACGGTCGTCTCGTGCCCCGCGATGACCAGCAGGGCCGCGGTGCCGACCAGTTCGTCCTCCGAGAGGCGGCCGTCGTCCTCGTCGCGCGCGGCGACGAGGACGGACAGCAGGTCGTCGCCCGGCGCGCGGCGCTTGTCCTCGACCAGTTCCCGCAGGAATCCGTGCAGGCTCGCCACGGCGGCGGCGTACTCGGGGTGGCCCACCTGGAAGGCGAGGGTCGTCCAGCGCCGGAAGTCGGAGCGGTCGGCCTCGGGGATGCCGAGCAGCTCCGCGATGACCGCGACGGGCAGCGGCGCGGCGAACGCGTCCACCAGGTCCACCTCCCCGGCGGGCGGCAGCGCGTCGACGAGCCGGTGGGCGATCTCCGTGATGCGCGGTTCCAGCGCGGCGGTCCGCTTCGGCGAGAAGGCGGCGGACACCAGGCGGCGCAGCCGGGTGTGCTCGGGCGGGTCGGACTCCAGCATGTTGCCGCCGAGGCCGGTACCGCGCCGGTGGCCGAGGAAGCCGGCGGCGTCGAGCATCGCCGCGGCCGGGGCCGGGTCCTTCAGGAGTGCCGGGTGGGTCAGCGCTTCCCTGGCGACGTCCGGGTCGACGACGATCCACCCCGTGATGCCGGGGAAGAACTGCGCCGGGTGGACGGGTCCCCCGGCCCGCAGCCGCGCGAACCGCCGGTGGGCGTCCGCCTTGAACTCCGGGCCCATCACGACGGGCTCCGCCGGTGCGCCGACGGGCGGCGGCTGCTGATACGTGTCCATGTCCATGTGTGTTCCTCGGTGAAAGGTGTTTCCTGGAACACGCAGAACGTCCCCATGCGGGTTCATTCGTGTGCAGGGTGACCTGTGCCGGGGTGCCATGTGCCAGTGCCGGGCGCCGGTGCGGGGTGCCGGTGCCGGACGTGCGGTGCCGCGCGGGACCGCGTGCGGCGGCGGGCGGCCGCGTGCGGCCGCGTGCGGCCGTGCGTTCCCGCGCCGGCGGGCGCTCCTACAATGGCGGGGCGCCGAAGGAGGCCCAGGCGAAACGCCCCGCGATCCCCTCCCCCTCGGCGTGCGCCGCCCGGCGCCGTACGCCCTGCGGCCCGGCTCAGTCGTCTCCTTCGTTCGGACAGGGCCGGGAAGGGGCGGTGACCGGTGGGTCCCGACGACGCGTCGTACACCGGACCGGCCGACGCCCTGGTGGGGCGCGAGCGCGATCTGCGGCGGATCCGCGCCTGGTGGGACGGGCCGGGGGCCGGGGCCCTGCTGCTGTCCGGCGACCCGGGGGTCGGCAAGTCCGCGGTCCTGGACGCCGTGGCCGGCGCCGCGGCCGGAAGCGGTACGCGCGTGCTGCGCGCGGCGGGCGCCGAGTTCGAGGCGGACATCAGCTACGCGGCGCTGAACCAGATCCTGCTGCCGCTGTACGACGGTTTCGAGCGGCTGCCGCCCGCGACGAGGGAGGCGCTGGGCGTCGCCCTGGGCTTCGGGGCGGGGCCGCCGCCCGAGCGGCTGGTCGTCTGCAACGCCTCGCTCGCCCTGCTGCGGGCGGTGGCCGGCGACGGTCCCCTGCTGCTGATCGTGGACGACCTGCCCTGGGTGGACCGGGCGAGCGCCGCCGTCTTCGGCTTCCTCGCCCGGCGCCTGTCCGAGGACGCCGGCCGCGTCCGGTTCCTCGGCGCCTCGCGCACCGGCGTGGACAGCTTCTTCGACGGCAGCGGCCTGCCGTCGTACGAACTCCCGCCGCTGGACGCGCAGTCCGCGGCCCGCCTCGTCGAACTGCGCTTCCCCGACCTCGCCCACCCGGTGCGCCACCGGCTGCTGGACGCCGCGCAGGGCAATCCGCTGGCCCTGCTGGAACTCCCCGGCGCGCTGCGGGCGGACCAGCGCAGCGCTCGGGAGGTGCTGCCCGCCGTGCTGCCGCTGGGCGAACGCCTCCAGAGCCTGTTCGTCGCCCGGGTCAACTCGCTGCCGGCCGCGACCCGCACCCTGCTGCTGCTCGCCACCCTGGACGGCACCGGCGACCTCGGCGTGCTGTCCGCCGCCGCCCGCGAGAGCGACGGGCACGCGGACCTGCGGGACCTCGACCCCGCCGAGCGGGACGGCCTCGTACGGGTGCCGGAGTCGCCGCGCCGCCTGGTCTTCCGGCACCCGCTGATCATGTCGGCGGTCGTCGAGGCGGCGCCCAGCAGTGCCCGGCGCGCGGCCCACCGCGCCCTGGCCCGCGTACGGGTCGACCAGCCGGAACAACGGGCCTGGCACCTGGGCGAGTCCACGCTCAGGCCCGACGAGCACGTCGCTCTGCTCCTGGAGCAGACGTCCCGGCGGGTCCTGGAGCGCGGCGACTCCGTGGCCGCGATCGGTGCGCTCACCCGGGCCGCGGACCTCAGCCCGCTGGACAGCGACCGCGCCCGCCGCCTCGCCGAGGCCGCGTACGTGGGCGCCGAGGCGATCGGCGCCCTGCACAGCGCCTCGGAGCTGCTGGAGGACGCGCGGCGGGCGGATCCCCGGCACGGTGCGTCGCTGCGCTCGGCGACCGCCGCCGTGCAGCTCGTGCTGAACGGGGACGGCGATCTGGCGACGGCCCACCGGCTGCTGGTCGGCGCCATCGAGCAGGGTGACCACGGGTTCGACGCCGACGATCCGGCGCTCGTCGACGCGCTGCACTTCCTCCTGCTGCTGTGCAACTACGGGGCGAGCGAGGAGTTGTGGGCGCCGTTCTACGCGGCCGTCGCCCGGCTGCGCCCCGCTCCCCCGCCGCTGCTCCTGGTCGCCGCGCGGACGTGGGGCGACCCGGCGCACGCCGACGCGGAGACGCTCAGGGCCCTGGACGAGATCATCGACGCCACGACGGCGGAGACCGACCCGGCCCGGGTCGTCAGGGTGGGGACCGCCGCGGTGTACCCGGACCGGCTGCCCGCGGTGCGGGAGGCGGCCTGGCGGCTGGTCCGGCAGGGGCGGGAGGGCGGTGCGGTGCGCCGGCACATCGGGGCGCTGCTGCACCTGTGCCTGGAGGACTGGCACCGCGGCGCGTGGGCCGAGGCGCTGGAGCTGTCGGAGGAGGGGCTGACGGCGTGCGCGACGTCCGGGTACACCGTGTGCACCTGGTTCTTCCAGTACACCAAGGGGCTGATCACCGCGTCCCGGGGCGACTCCGGTACGGCGCACGCGCTCGCCGACGCGATGACGAACTGGGCGGCGCCCCGGGGCATCCGGGAGGCCGTGCACTGCGCGCTGCACGTGCACGCGCTGGCGCACATCGCCGACGGCGAGTTCGACGCGGCGTTCGGGCGGGTGAGCGCCATCAGCCCGGCCGGCGACTTCCCGCCGTACGTCGCCCACGCGTCGTGGGTGTTCTTCGACCTGGTCGAGGCCGCCGTGCGCACGGACCGCCGGGCCGAGGCGCTCGCCCACGTACGGGCGCTGCGCGGGACCAACGTGGCGGGCCTCTCGCCCCGGCTGGCGCTGCTGGCCGGCGGCGCGCGGGCGCTGGTCGCCGAGGACGACGCCGACGCGGCCCGGCTGTTCGGCGAGGCGCTGGCCACGCCGGGGGCGGAGCGGGCGCCGTTCGCGCTGGCGCGGGTGCGCCTGGCGCAGGGGGAACGGCTGCGCAGGTCCCGGGCCCTGTCCGACTCCAAGGTCCCGCTGGCCGCCGCCCTCGACGCGTTCGAGCAACTGGGCTCCGCGGCCTGGGCGGAGCGCGCCCGCAAGGAGCTGCGGGCGGCGGGCCGCGCGACGCCGAGCACGGCCGACGGCCACCGGACGGCGCTCACCGCCCAGGAACGCGAGATCGCCGAACTGGCCGCCGCCGGGCTGACGAACAAGCAGATCGCGGAGCGGCTCTTCATCTCCCACCGGACCGTCGGCACACACCTGTACCAGATCTACCCGAAGCTCGGCATCGCGTCCCGGGTGGCGCTGCGGGACGCGCTGCACCGGATGAACGGGGACGACCGCCAGCGGTGATCGGGCAAGATATGTGTCACCGCCCCCCAGCACACGGCACGTATCGCCTGGAGGAACCATGTCCGTGTCCCGCCCCGTCCCCGTGGACCTGCCGTCCAGTCACCGGGCGATCGAGAACCTGCTCGCGCGGTACGCCGAGCTCGTGGACGACGGTGACTTCGCCGGTCTCGGGGCGCTTCTCGAGCACGCCGTCTTCATCGGCAGCGGCGATCCGGTGAGCGGTCGCGACGCGATCGAGAAGATGTTCCGGGACATGCTGATCGTGTACGCCGACGGCACGCCCCGGACCCACCACGTGACCACGAACATCGCCATCGACGTCGACGCCGCGGCGGCCACCGCGTCCTCGCGTTCCTACGTCACCGTGCTGCAGGCCCTGCCCGGCTCGACGCTGCAACCGATCGCCGCGGGCCGGTACCACGACCGCTTCGAACTCCGCGCCGGGCAATGGTGCTTCGTGGAGCGGCGGGCCCGCATCAACCTCGTCGGCGACGTGCGTCACCATCTGCGGGCGGCGGCCGGGGACCGCTAGCCGACGCCGCGGAGAACCGTAGTTGACGCACTGACAGACGGCGGTCGCGAGACGAGCGGGGGCGCCCCTCCGAAGAGGAGCGCCCCCGCTCGCTGTGGCCCGTGACTGTCCCGGACGCTCGGCGTCATGTGACTGATGTGCGTGTTCGTCCCCCGGTGAAGAGTGAGGCACGCACGCAGACATCACTTCACGAAGAGGAACTCCGTCATGCACCGTGATCAGTCACCTCTGCGGGCGCGTCCGGTGCCCGGACACGTACCGCCGCTGCTCCTGGACGTCGACCAGATGCTCGACGAGTTCACCCGGCAGCCCGTGCGGGCGGCCTTCCACTTCGACCCGGACGCGCCCGCGGTGATCAGCGTCGAGTTCCTCGCCGAACGCGGCCCCGGCCTCCTGTGGCGGATCGGCCGCGAGCTGCTGCACCGCGGCGTGACGTCGATGAGCGGGTCGGGCGAGGTCCGGATGTGGCCGACGCTGTCCCGCGAGCGGCCCTCGTCGTGGCTGCTCCTCGAATCGCCGGACGTGGAGGCCCTGTTCGAACTGCCCACCGCCCGGCTCGCGGAGTGGCTCGACGCCACGTACCGGATCGTCACCGCCGAGGCGGAGATGGCCGGTCTGGACTGGGACGCCTTCCTGCGCAGGCTCCTCGGCAGCCCCGGGGCGGCGGCCGACTGACGACGGCCGCCGGCGGCCACGCATGACCCGCCGGCGCTCACCACCCCACACGTATGCCGCCGCACCCGCGGCGGCCGAGGAGGAACGACATGAACAGCAGCAACCCGGTCTTCTCCCGCTGGAACGCCACCCGGGGCACCGCCCCGGCCGACTTCGGCATGCGCCACCCGGTGGGTTCGGCGGCCGACGCACGGCCGGGCAGCCACCCCTTGACCAACCCGTACGCCCCGGCCCAGGACGCCGAGCCGGGCCTGGACGTACGGGCCGGGCGGGCCGCCATGACGCTGGACGACGTCGTCGTCCGTACGGCGACCACGCTCGGCACCGTGGCCCTGGCGGCGGTGCTGTCCTGGCTCCTGCTGCCCGTCGACGAGGCGGACATCGGCCGCTCGTACGGGATCGCGGTCGGCGCCGCCCTCGTCGCCTTCGTGCTCTCGATGATCCAGGCGTTCAAGCGGACGCCGTCCCCGGCGCTGATCCTCGGCTACTCGGCGTTCGAGGGCGTCTTCCTCGGCGTGCTGTCCAGCGTGACGTCGACGTACATCGCTCCGGGCGTGGTCGTGCAGGCGGTCCTCGGCACGTTCGCCGTGGCCGCCGGGATGCTCGTCGCCTACCGGTTGCGCTGGATCCGCGTCACCCGGCGGTTCGCCGGTGTCGTCGGGGCGGGCGCGACCGGGTTCCTCCTGCTGCTGGTCGCCGACTCGCTCTTCTCCGCGTTCGGCGCGGGCCACGGCCTGGGATTCCACAGCGGGGGCCTCGGCATCGTCTTCGGTCTGGTCGGGGTCCTGCTCGGCGCGTGCTTCCTCGCGCTGAACTTCAAGCAGGTGGAGGACGCCGTCGCGTTCGGCGCCCCGCGCGAGGAGGCGTGGCTGGCGGCGTTCGGGCTCACCATGACGCTGGTGTGGATCTACCTGGAGGTGCTGCAGGTGCTGACCATCCTCAACAGCGACGCGTGAGGTCCCTCGCGTCCCTGAGAACGGGTACCGACCCGCGGCCCCTGGGGCCGCGGGTCGACGCCGTTCCGTCCTCGCGTGCGCCCGAAGGGCGGGGCAGGGCAGGTGGGATCGGGGAGACGGCCCTAGGCGGCCTCGCGGCGGGCCACGGCCCTGAGCTTGCGCAGGGCGTTGTGGTGTCGGCTCTTCACGGTGCCGGTCGGCACGCCCAGGATGCCGGCGGTCTCCTGGATGCTGCGGTCGCACAGGTAGATGTGCACCAGTACGGCGCGGTGCTCGGGGGAGAGCCGGAGCAGGAGCGGCCTGACCACCAGGGTGTCGTGGACGAGCGCCGTGCCGTCCGGGCCCGAAGCGCGCTCGTGGTGGGCCTCCCCGACGACTTCCCGTCGTACGTGGGCCTTGCGCACCCGGTCGATGACCAGGTGGCGGGCGACCGTGAAGAGCCAGCCGCGGACCGACCCCTCCATGCCGAGCAGCCGGTCGATGTTCCGCCACGCCCGGATGACGGTCTCCTGGGCGATGTCCTCGGCGAGCCCGTGATCGCCCAGCATCTTCTCGGCGTACGAGACCAGTCCGGCGCGGTGCTCTCCCACGATGGTCCGGAGGAGTTCCGGCCCGGCAGCCTCGGACCGGGGGGCGCCGGCCCCGGAGAGGCCGGATCGCGAGGTGCCGGTTCGGGTCACAGCCGTGACGGACGTGGCCATAGCGTTCTGAGCCATCCTGGTTCTGTGTCGTGCGGCGACGTGGGGCGGCGACGAGCCGTCGAGGGCCGCGGACAGCGGCGAGCGGTAGGAAGCCATTGTAGGTGGGTGCGCCGGGGTCACACGTGTGATGTATCTCGCCGCACTCGGAGAAACCCCACACCCCGTGGCGTCAGAGGAATTCCGACGGCGCCGGCCCGTAGCCCCAGGTGACCGCCGTCGTGGACCACGCTGACACCTGAGTGGCGTCGGGCCACCGGCGGCCCACCGCGATCTCGGTGGCACGGGACGCGGCACCCTCGCCCACCCCTGGTGTCGCGGTGGGTTCGGAGCGGCGACGCCACCGCCGGAGAGTGCCTGTGTGGTTCTGCTTCTTCATGAACATGCGCGTGTCCTCCCTCGTCATCGGCCTGACCGCCTGGGCCGGTGCGGGCCCCGTGCCGGGGGAAGTGGCACGGGACCCGCGGTCTGGGGCCGCTCTCCGTTCGGGCCGAGAGATGCTCCGGTGCCTGCCGTGTCGACAGTGAATTCGTCGTCACCGGTTGAGGCGGTGATACAAGCATGGCAGCATGCACGTCACCCGTCAAGCTGGTGACGAAGGAATGCACGACGCGACGACGGCCGTGAGACACGTGTGAACCCGCAAGGGTCCGGGACCGTTCTCAGGACGGACGCCCGGACCACTGCCGTCTCCGGGCCGCAGCCGGCACATCGCCCGCACCCGACGACAGGAGACCCGGATGACCCCCACCACCGCAGACACCCACGACCAGGGACCGGCCGCCACCGGCCCCCTCTCCCCCGGAACCCACACGCACCACCACGACGGCCTGGTCCAGCGGTACCACGTGCACGGGAACGGGCCGGTGTGCGTCGTCCACCCCGGTGGCCCCGGAATCTTCTGGGAGTACCTGCGGATGCCCGCGCTGGAGGAGCACCTGACGATGGTGTACGTCGAGCCCATCGGCACCAGCGAGGGCAGCCGCCTGCCCTCGCACCCGCACGGCTACACCCGCGCCCGCTACAGCGACGCCCTCGACCGGCTCATCCAGCACCTGGGCGTGCCCGCGGTGCACCTGCTGGGGCATTCGCACGGCGCCTTCGTGGCCGCCCACCACGCCCTGCACCACCCCGAGCAGCTGGCCGGCGTCGTGCTGTACGAAGGCGCGCCCGTCACCGGACCGGAGCACGGCGCGGAAGCGGGGCGCAGGGTCGAGGAGTTCGCCGCGAAGCACAGCGAAGAGCCCGGGCTCGGCGAGGTCCTGGCGGCGTTCGGGGCGATGTCCTCGATGGCGAGCGACGCCGACACGGTCGCCGTGGCCCGTGGGGTCTTCCCCTCGTACTTCGCCGACTACTGGGCCCACGAGGAGGAGTGGTCCCCGGTCCGGGACGCGATCAGGGCCACGTACATCTCCGGTCTGGACGAGCACGGCGCCCCGGACGTCATCGACGACCGCGCCGCCCTCAAGGAGTTGCGGGTGCCTGCCTTGGTGATCGTGGGCCGCCACGACGTGATCTGCGGCCCGCGCTGGGGCCTGGAACTGAATGAGCTGATCCCCGGTTCACGGCTGCTGATGCTGGAGAACAGCGGTCACTTCGGGCACATCGAGGAGCCGTCGGCCTTCGCCGACGCCGTGCGCGACTTCGTGGTGGGGCGGGCCTGAAGCGCGGCGGCCCGAAGCGCGGAGAGGGGATGCGCGGGAACGTGACGGCGACCGGGAGGTGTCCCGCTGGAAACCCTCCAGCGGGACACCTCCCGGTCGCGACGGGCGTTGTTGCCGTCGACGTCAACGGCTGTTCGCGGGCGCCTCGTTCAGGGCCGTGACCGCGTCAGTGGCGGGTTGCGGCGCCGCGGTGGCCCGCGCGGGCCTGGACTTGGCCAGCCAGAGGCCGGTGAACACGGCGGTGACCAAGGTGACCGCTCCGGCGGCGAGGAAGGCGCTGTTGAGGCCGGACTCGAAGGAGGCGCCGCCGGACTGGCGGGCGCGGACGATGGCTCCGAGGATCGCCACGCCGAACACCGCGCCGATCTGCCGGGTGGTGCTGCTGATGCCGGACGCGAGGCCGCCCTCCTGCGGGCTGACCGCCTGGATGGCGGCGCCCGTCAGCGGGGACATGGCCAGGGCGAAGCCGGCGCCGGCGATGCCCAGTCGCCACCACACATTCCCGTAGCCGGTGTCGGCGTGCACCGTGCCGAGTGCCAGCAGGCCCAGACCGGCCAGGGCCAGGCCGACGGTGACCACGATGCGGAAGCCGTACCGGGCGGCGAGCCGGCCCGCGTACGGGCTGACGACCACCATGGCGAGGGACAGCGGCAGGGTCTGCAGGCCGGCGCGGAGGATCGAGCTGCCCTGGACGTACACGAAGAACTGGGAGAAGAAGAACGACGAGCCCATGAGCGCGAACCCCACCACGGTCATGGCGGTGTTGGACACGGTGAACAGGCGCCGGCGGAACAGGCCCAGCGGGAGCATCGGAGCGGACCGGCGTGCCTCGACGGCGATGAAGGCGGCGAGGAGGACCGCCGCGGCGGCGAAGCTGCCCAGGATGACCGGGGAGGTCCAGCCGCGGGCGGCGCCCTCGATCAGCCCGTAGGTCAGTACGCCCACGGCCAGGACGGAGAGCACCGTGCCCGGGACGTCGATCGCGGGGGCGTGCGGATTGCGGGACTCGGCGAGGTGGCGCACGCCGACCAGCAGCAGGACCACGCCGATGGGCAGGTTGACGAGGAAGATGGCGGGCCAGCCGAAGGCCTCGGTCAGCACGCCGCCTGCCACTGGGCCCGCGGCGAGACCGATGCCGCTGAAGCCGGCCCACATCCCGATCGCCTTCATGCGCTCCTGCGGCACGGGGTACGCGGCGGCGAGCAGGGCGAGCGAGGCGGGGCTCAGGGCGGCGGCTCCGACGCCCTGCAGCACGCGGCCGACGATCAGCCAGCCGAGCGAGGGCGCGAGGGCGCACAGCAGGGACGCGGCGGTGAACACCGCGACGCCAGTCAGGTACACCCGCTTGCGGCCGAAGCGGTCGGCGAAGACGCCGCCGGACAGCAGCAGCATGGCGACCAGCAGGACGTAGGCGTCGACGATCCATTGCAGGCCGGTCAGTTCGGTGTGCAGCCGGTGCTGCATGTCGGGCAGCGCGGCTCCGACGATCGTGTTGTCGAGCAGGACCATGAACTGGCCCAGGCAGGTCACCGTGAGCAGCACGGCCGGGTTCGACCGGCTGCCTGCGGTCGCGGGCGATGCAGCCATGGGGATTCCTCTCACTTGTCGGTTGAGCCTCTCCACGGCCGACGTGGTCAGCCCCGAGCGCCCTAAAGCAGTCAGGGACTGCGTTAGGCGACTATAGAACGGGTCACCTCGCAAACGCAAGTACCGACTGCGTTAAGGTGGAGGGATGAACGAGCGACAGCCGGTCCGGCGGCCCGGCGGACGCAGCGCGCGCGTCGGCGCGCAGGTGCACCAGGCCGTCACCGACCTCATCAGTGAGCGCGGCTACGGCAACTTCACCGTCGGCGAGGTCGCCACCCGCGCGGGCGTGGCCGACAGCAGCGTCTACCGCCGGTGGGGCAGCCTGGAGAACCTGCTCAGCGACGTGGCCCTCACCCGCCTCAACGCGCAGTCGCCGATGCCCGACACCGGGAGCGTCGCCGGGGACCTGCGCACGTACGCGGCCCAGGTGGCCCGCGAGATCACCGGACCCGACGGTCTGGCGGTGGTGCGCCTGGCCGTCGCCCTGTCGGCCGACGGCCGGCAGGGCCCGCAGGCGCGCGACGGCCTCCTCGCCGAACGGACGCGGCAGATGCAGGCCATGCTCGATCGCGCCACCGAACGCGGTGAACGACCGCCCGGTGTGCTCGACGTGCTGGACCACGTCCTGGCCCCGATGTACATCCGCGTCCTGTTCGGCATGGAGCTCACTCCGGACTACGTCGACGGACTGGTCGACAGGCTGCTGTCCTGACCGACCGGGTCCGCCCGGTCCGCCGGGTCCGCCGGGACCGGCTGAGCGGTGATGGTGCAGAGGCGTTTGGTGGCCCGGGTCAGGGCCACGTACAAGTCCCTTTCCCCGCCCGGCCTGGCCGTGATGATTTCCTCGGGATTCATCACGACGACGCCGTCGAATTCCAGTCCGCGCGCTTCCGAGGCCGGCACGATGCGCGCGTGCCGCGCGACTCCCTGGGCCGTCAGTTCATCCACTCTGTCGTCAGCGCAGATCACTCCCAGCAGTTCGTCGGGTTGCGCGCTGTTCTGGGCGCGGAGTTCCCGCAGCACGGCGGTGGCCAATTCGTCGTGGGGCGTGGTCACGGTGCGCGGGCTTTCCCCGCTCCGCAGTGACCGGGTGGGTTCCTGGTCGGGGGCGATCCGCGTGAGCAGGTCCCGGACGCTGTCCAGGATCTCCTGCGTGGTGCGGTAACTGACGGTCAGGTTGTGCAGTTTGAACCGCGGTCCGACGTGCGGGGCCAGCGCCTCCTTCCAGTCGCGTGCGGTCGCGACCGGCCCCGCCTGGGCGAAGTCGCCCACCAGCGTCATGGCCCGTCCCGGGCAGCGGCGCACGATCATCCGCCACTGCATCGCGGTCAGTTCCTGCGCCTCGTCGACGACGACGTGCCCGTACGTCCGCTCCGGAGGGCCGTCGACCAGGCTCGCCGCCTCGTCCAGCAACGGCACGTCGGCCTCGGTCCACGGGTCGTCGGGACCGCGCAGCAGGAGGGCCCGCTCCGGCGCGGTCAGGCGGGGCAGGTGCTCGGCGAGGGCGCCGGCGTCCGTCAGGAGCGTCTCCACGAGGGCGCCGGGGGCCAGGCGCGGCCACAGCTCCTCGACCGCTCCGTCGAAGCCCGCGTCGCCGAGGAGGTCGGCGCGCAGGGCGTCCAGGTCCAGTTCGTGGGCGGGACCCGGCTCGGCCGCGCCTTCGGCACGGCGCTGGGCGGCGCCCGTGAACCGGTCGAGGTTCAGGCCGGTCATCCTCTCGGCATCGGCGTCGATCTGCTCCAGCAGGTCGCCCATGTCCCGCTGCATCGCGTCGGTGACGGCGTCGGCCAGGAGCTCCTTGAACACCTGGCGCGCGGGATTGTGCCCCGGCACGGCCGACACGGCGGCGGCGCGGGCCGTGGCGACGTCCTCCTCGGACAGGTGGACGAGCTCCTGCCCGACGCGTACGGCGAAGTCGCCGTCGGGGGCCTGGTGGGTGCGCAGCAGGCCGGTCAGGGCGTCGGCGAGGTCCGAACTGCCCTTGAGGCGCGCCGTGTCGAACGGGTCGGCGGCGTCCGCCGTGTCCGCCGTGGTCACGGTGTCCGTGGCCGCCGCGGCCAGTTCCCGGCAGGTCGCCAGGACGACGTCGTTCTCGCCGAGCGAGGGCAGGACCTGCGAGATGTAGTCGAGGAACCGGGCGTTGGGGCCCACCACCAGGACGCCCTCCTCCGCGGCGCGCGGGAACGCGTACAGGACGTAGGCCGCCCGGTGCAGGGCGACCACCGTCTTGCCGGTGCCGGGCCCGCCCTGCACCACGGTCACGCCGCGGTGGCGGGAGCGGACGATCTCGTCCTGCTCGGCCTGCAGCGTGGCGACGGCCGCGTGCATCCGGCCGGTGCGCCGGGCCGACAGCGCCTCGGTGAGCGGGCCGTCCCCCACCACGTCCTCGTCGGTCGGGTCGGTCCCGTCGAGGAGTTCGTCGCTCACCGAGACGACCGTGCGCTCGTCCAGGCGCAGGTGCCGGCGTCGCCGCAGGTCCATCGGGTGGACCTGCGTCGCCTCGTAGAAGGGCCGCGCCGCGTTCGCGCGCCAGTCCACGAGCAGGGGCAGGTCGTCCTCCTCCGTGTGCAGTCCGATCCGCCCGATGCGCAGGGCCGTGCCGTCCGTCCAGTCGATGCGCCCGAAGACGAGTCCCTTCTCGGCGCCCTCCAGCCGGCCGATCTCCTTGGCGAGACGCTCGGCGGCGATTTCCCTCTCGTACGCCTCGCCCGCGCTGTCCCTCGGCGCCTTCAGCACACTCGCGCGCTGCGCTCTCGCCTCGGAAAGGCGCTCACCGAGCACGGCGTACAAGGAGGACACATAATCCTGCTCCGATTCAACCGCACGCACAGCAGAATCATTCTTCTTCGACAACAAAGGGCTCCTTCGATTCGAGCCACACCATAGGGCCACGGCTCCCCAAAGGTAAGTCTTGACTTACCTGTTGGAGCCGTGCCCCCATGGCTGAATCCATGACGGCCGAACGTATTGCTCGTCGATTACTTGTCGCGCATTTCGCTGTTCCGTATTTCTCTCATTGCGCTCGTTGCGCTCCCGGTGTTTCTGTGCCTCATTCCTTGAATGCGAGCCAGCGGCGGAGGTGCTCGGCGGTCCGTGCCGCGCCTTCCTCGATGATCGAGAAGTGGTCCCCCTCGATGTGCTCGGCCGGTCCGCGGTGCTGCCAGTCGGGGACGGGATCGGCGTCCCCGAAGCCGCTCAGCGTCACGGTGGCCCGCAGGTTCAGCGTCGGCGCGGCGATCGGTTCGGCCGCCCGCTCGGGGAAGATCCGCACGTAGCCGCCCATGGCGACCAGGCTGTGGTCGTCGACGGGGGTGAGTGCGTTGTCCCGGGTCAGGATCTGGCCCAACGCGTCGGTGAGCACACGGCGGTTGAGCTCGGGCTCCTGCGGCGAGTACGTGTCGATCATCGCGACGCCCGCGAGTTCGGCGCCGTCGTCCTCCAGGCGCCGGGCGACGGCGTGGGCGAGCGCGCCGCCGGCCGAGTAGCCGACGAGCGCCACCGGGCCGTGCCGGAGTTCCGCCGTGACGGTCGCGGCCAGGCTCCCGATCGCCGCCGCCCAGGTCGCCGGGAGGTCGTCGCCCTCGCGCATGCCGGGCAGTCGCAACGCGCTGACCTGGCGCTCGCCGGCCAACTCGCGGGCCAGGCGGGCGAACTGGTGCGGTCCCGAGCCCGCCAGGAACGAGGGGACGCAGATCAGCGCCGGTGCCGCCGGGCCGCGCGCCAGCAGGTGCGCGGCCGGGCGCCGTGCGGCGGCCTCGTCGGCGGTGTACGTGGGCATCAGCGACGCGCTCGTGGTGAGCAGCGGCAGCGCCCCGGCCAGTTCGCCGCGGCGATGCGCCGCCGCCACCAGGTCGGTGATCGTGCCGCGCACACCGGCCGGTGCCTGCTCGACCGTCTCGGTGGCGGACTCCTCGATCCGCGAGCCCACCAGTTTCGCCGCGTCGGCGGCGGTCGGGTGGTCGAAGATCAGCGTCGTCGGCAGGGTGAGGCCGGTCAACCGGGCGAGCCTGTTGCGGAATTCGACGGCGCCGAGCGAGTCGAAGCCGAGCTCGGTGAACGGCGCGTTCGGGTCGATGGCGTCGCCGGACGCGTGGCCGAGGACCGCCGCCGCGACGTTGCGCACCTCGCGCAGGATCACGGTGTCGCGGTCGGCGTCGGGCAGTGCGGCCAGCTGCTGCGCCAGGCCGGCCCCGGCACCCGCATCGGCCCGGGGAGCCCGGATCATGCCGCGCAGCACGGCGGGCAGGGTGCCGGCGCGCGCCAGGTCGGTGAGCGCCGCCGTGTCCAGCAGCGCCGTCATCGGTGTCGCCCGGCCGGTGGCCAGGGCGCTGTCGAACAGCGTCATCCCGGAGTCCGGGTCGATCGGGACGAGGCCGAGCCTGGCCCGGATCTGGCGGGCGTACTGCTCGGCGCCGTCCCCGCCGAGCGCCCCCGCCATGCCGACGGTCCACAGGCCCCAGGCCAGCGAGTGCGCGGGCAGGCCCGCACTGCGCCGCAGGCGGGCCAGTGCGTCCAACGCGCTGTTGGCGGCGGCGTAGTTGCCCTGTCCCTGTCCGCCGAGCAGCGGCGCCGCGGACGAGAACAGCACGAACGCCGACAGGTCCAGGTCGCGGGTCAGCTCGTGCAGGTGCAGGGCCGCGTCGACCTTCGGTGTCAGCACCCGTGTGGTCTGCCCGGTGGTGAGGGACGCGAGGGTGCCGTCGTCCAGGACGCCCGCCGCGTGGATGACGGCGGTCAGTGGCGCGTCGGCGTCGATGCCCGCCAACAGGGCCTGTACGGCGTCGCGTTCGGTGACGTCGCACGCCTCGACCCGGACGTCGGCGCCGAGGCCGGTCAGCTCGGCGACGAGTTCGGCGGCGCCGTCGGCGGCGGCGCCGCGCCGCGATGCCAGCAGCAGCCGTCGGGCGCCGTGCGCGGTGACCAGGTGCCGGGCGACGATCGCGCCGATGCCACCGGTGCCGCCGGTGACGAGCACCGTGCCGTGGTCGAACGACGGTGGTGTGCCGGCCGGTTCGGTGGCGGGCAGCTGGTGCAGTCGCGGTGCCAGGAGGCGGCCCTCGCGTACCGCCAGGTGCGGTTCGTCCTGGGCCACGGCGTCGGCGAGCGTCGTGAGCGGCAGGGCGTCGCCGTCGTGGTCGACGAGCAGGAACCGGCCCGGGTGCTCGGACTGGGCGCTGCGCACCAGGCCCATCACGGCGGCCGCGACCAGATCGGGTTCCTCGCCGGGCAGTCCCGCGGCGGTGTGCGTCACGATCGCGAGCCGGCCGGGGAGTTCGGCGTCCATCCAGCCCTGGAGCAGGGCGAGCGTCGTCAGCACACCGGCGTGTACGTCCGCCGCGCCCGCGCCGGTCGCGCGGGGCGCCGACCACACCACGGTGTCGGGGGCCTCCCGCAGCGCGGCGAGTTCCACGAGATCGGCGCAGTGGGTCAGGGGCTCGGGGGCCTCGACGGTCGCCGGGTCGCCGAGCACGACGATCCGCCCGGTGTCCGCCGGGGATGCGGCGGGCACGGTGGTCCAGTCGACGTCGAACAGCGGTGCCGCGCCCCGCAGTCGGGCCAGCGCCTGCCGCTCGACGGTGCGGGTCCGCACCGACTCCACGCTCAGCACGGGGGCGCCGGTCGCGTCGACCGCGGTCACGCCGAAGGTGTGCGGTGCGGTGCGGACGACGCGGACGCGTACGGCACTCGCGCCGGCCCGGGCCAGCTCGACGCCGTCGAAGGCGGACGGCAGGGGCACCCCTCCGTCGGGCCCGTTCCCGACGAGCGGGTCGACCGCCGCGTGGAACAGCGCGTCCAGCAGCGCCGGGTGGAGTCCGAAGGCGGTGGCGCGCGCCGCGGTGTCGGTGTCGAGCGCCAGGTCGGCGAAGACTTCCTCGCCGCGCGTCCACGCGGCGCGCACGCCCTGGAACACCGGGCCGTATCCGAAGCCGAGGTCGGCAAGGGCGCGGTACACCTGCTGTCCGTCGACCGGTTCGGCCGCGGCCGGGGGCCACGTCCGGGCCCAGTCCGGGGCGGCGGTCGGTGCGGCCGACGGTGCGGTGGGGGTGAGCAGGCCACGGGCGTGCGGCACCCAGGTGTCGGCGGTGCGGGAGTGGACGGCGACGGTCCGGTGCCCGTCGGCGTCGGGTGCGCCCACGGCGAGTTGGACGTCCGCGGCACCGTCGGCCGGGAGGACCAGCGGCTCCGCCAGCTCCAACTGTGCCAGGCGCGGCACGTCGAGCCGGGCGCCGGCGGCCAGCGCCAGTTCCACGAAAGCGGTGCCGGGCAGCAGGGTCGTACCGAGGACGGTGTGGTCGGCGAGCCACGGGTGCGTGCGCAGCGAGAGCCGGCCGGTGAACAGCCACGCGTCCGTGCCGGCGAGCTGCACCTGGGCGTGCAGCAGCGGGTGGTCGGCGGAGTCGGCTCCGGCGAGCGGTGCGACGGCCTCCGCCGGTCGCAGCCAGAACCGTTCGTGCTGGAAGGGGTAGGTGGGCAGCGGGATCCGGGCCTGCGGGCGTGCCCCGAAGTAGGCGGCCCAGCGCACCGGCCGGCCCGCGCAGTGCGCGGTGGCCAGTGCGGTGGCCAGTTGCTCGGGCTCGGCGGCCGTGCGCCGGGACGTCGCGACCGCCGAGGCGCGCGTGGCGGGGTCCGTCGCCAGGGTGGCGCGGGTCATGGTCGTCAGCACGGCGTCCGGACCCAGCTCGACGAAGAGGCTCACGCCCGCGTCGTGCAGTGAGCGCACCGCCGGGGCGAAGCGCACCGCCTCGCGCACCTGCCGCACCCAGTACTCGGACGTCGTCACGGAGTCGTCGTCGAGAGTGCCGGAGACCGTGGAGCACAAGGGGATGCGCGGCTGGTGGTACGTCAGGTCCGCGGCGATCTCCGCGAAGTCGGCCAGCATCGGATCCATCAGGGCGGAGTGGAAGGCGTGGCTCACCCGCAGCCTGCTGGTCCTGACGCCCTCGGCCGCCAGCCTCGACTCGAGCGCCGCGACCGCGTCGCCGTCTCCGGAGAAGACCACGGCGTCGGGGGCGTTCACGGCGGCCAGCGAGACGGTGCCGCCCGCCGGACCGGCGGCGGCCTCGGTCAGGAGTTCCTCGGCCCGTGCCTCGGGCACCGCGGCGGCCAGCATGCTCCCGCCCACCGGCAGCGCCCCCATCAGCCGGCCCCGGGCCGCGACGAGCCGGCACGCGTCGGCCAGCGACCACACCCCGGCCACGTGGGCCGCGGCCAGCTCGCCGATCGAGTGCCCGGCCAGCGCGTCCGGCGTCACGCCCAGCGACTCGACGAGGCGGTACATCGCCACTTCGAACGCGAACAGGGCGGGCTGGGCGTACTCGGTGCGGTCCAGCAGGGTCTCGGCCGTCGTGCCGAACATGACGTCCCGCAGCGGGAGTTCCAGGTGTGCGTCGAACTCCGCGCACACCTCGTCGAGCGCGTCGGCGAAGGCCGGGAACTCGCGGTGCAGTCCGGCGCCCATGCCGGTGCGCTGCGCGCCCTGGCCGGTGAACAGGAACGCGGTCGTGCCCGTCCGGCCGGTGCCGTCGGTGATGCCCTGTCCTGCCTCGTCGGCCGCCAGGCGTGCGAGCGCCGTCAGCAGGGTCTCCCGGTCGGGACCCACGACAGCGGCGCGCTGGTCGAGCTGGGCGCGGTGCAGCGCCAGGGTCGCCGCGACGTCGGTCAGGTCGAGGTCCGGTTGTGCGCTCAGCGCGTCGTGCACTCGGCGCGCCTGGGTCCGCAGCGCGGCGGGCGTCCGTGCGGACAGCAGCAGCGGCAGGGCCGCCGGGCGCTGCGGGTCGGCCGGCTGCGGCGGGGCCGCGGGCGCCTCCTCGATGATCACGTGCGCGTTGGTGCCGCTGATCCCGAACGAGGACACGCCCGCCCGGCGCGGCCGCTCCCCGGCCGGCCACGGCTCGGCCTCGGTCAGGATCCGTACCGCGCCCTCCGCCCACTCCACGTGCGACGACGGGGCGTCGACGTGCAGGGTGGGCGGCAGCACCTCGTGCCGCAGCGCCTGCACCATCTTGATCACACCGCCGACGCCGGCCGCCGCCTGCGTGTGCCCGATGTTCGACTTCAGCGACCCGATCAGCAGCGGTTCGGCGCGCTCCTGCCCGTACGCGTTGATCAGTGCCTGCGCCTCGATGGGGTCGCCCAGGGTGGTGCCGGTGCCGTGCGCCTCCACCGCGTCCACGTCGGCCGCGGCGATTCCCGCGTTGGCCAGCGCCTGTGCGATCACCCGCTCCTGGGAGGGGCCGTTGGGGGCGGTCAGGCCGTTGCTCGCGCCGTCCTGGTTGATGGCGCTGCCGCGGATCACGGCGAGCACCGGGCGCCCGTTGCGCCGCGCGTCGGAGAGCCGCTCCAGAGCGAGTACGCCGACGCCCTCGGCCCACGAGACGCCGTCCGCGGCGTCCGAGAACGCCTTGCAGCGCCCGTCGGGCGCCAGCGCCCGCTGCCGGGAGAACTCCAGGAACAGCAGCGGGGTCGACATGACCGTCACCCCGCTGGCCAGGACCAGCGACGTCTCCCCCGCGCGCAGGGCCTGCACCGCCAGGTGCAGGGCCACCAGCGACGACGAGCACGCGGTGTCCACGGTCACCGCGGGCCCTTCGAGGCCGAGGGAGTAGGACACCCGGCCGGAGACGACGCTGCCGGCGGATCCGGTCGCCAGATAGCCTTCCGCGGCGCCGTCGGCGGCGTCGCGCGCCGTGTGGCCGTAGTCCTGGTACATGACGCCCGCGTACACGCCGGTGTCGCTGCCGCGCAACGAGGTCGGGTCGATGCCGGCGTCCTCCAGGGCTTCCCAGGACGCCTCAAGCAGCAGCCGCTGCTGCGGGTCCATCGCGGCCGCCTCGCGGGGGCCGATGCCGAAGAAGGCGGCGTCGAAGTCGCCCGCGGCGTGCAGGAATCCGCCTTCGCGGGTGTAGATCCGGCCGGGTTTGCCGGGGTCGCTGTCGTAGAGGCGGTCGGGGTCCCAGCCGCGGTCGCCCGGGATCGGGGTGATCGCGTCGACGCGCCCGTCGATCAGGTCCCACAGCTGGTCGGGGTTCTCCACGCCGCCGGGGTAGCGGCAGCTCATGCCGACGATCGCGATCGGCTCGTCGTCCCTGTTCCTGGCCCTGGCCCCGGTCGCGGCGGGGCGCGCTCGCGCCGGTTCGGAACCGTCGACCCGGGTGCGCAGGAAGCCCGCGACGGCGGCGGCCGTCGGATAGTCGAAGACGAGGGTGGACGGGAGCTGGACGCCGGTCGCGGCGGTCACCTTGTTGCGGAACTCGACGCCGCCCAGCGAGTCGAAGCCCAGCTCGGTGAACGGAGTCTCGGCGTCGACGGCGTCGGCGGACTCGTGGCCGAGGACCGTGGCCGCGATCGCCCGGACCTCGTGGCGGATCAGCGCCTCCCACTGGTCGGCGGGGGCGTCGAGCAGCCGCTGGCGCAGCGGACTGTCGGCGACCCGGCCGCCGCCCGACGGTACGTGGATGAGGCCGCGCAGCACCGCGGGCAGCGTGCCGAGCCGACCCAGCGCGGTGAGGGCGGGGGTGTCGAGCAGCGCGGTCATCAGCAGGGGTTCGCCGGTGCTCAGCGCGTCGTCGAGCATCCGCATGCCGGCGTCGGGCTCGATCGGGGCCAGGCCGAGCCGGTCCCGGATCTGCCGGGCCAGGTGGTCGCCGCCCGCGTCGTTCAGCGCGTCGGCCATGCCGCGCTTCCACAGGCCCCAGGCCAGTGAGTGCGCGGGCAGACCGGCGCCGCGGCGGACCTGCGCCAGGGCGTCCATCGCGGCGTTGGCGGCCGCGTAGTTGCCCTGGCCGTGCCCGCCGAGCAGCGGCCCGGCGGAGGAGAACAGCACGAACGCCGACAGGTCCAGGTCGCGGGTGAGTTCGTGCAGGTGCCAGGCGGCGTCGACCTTCGGAGCGAGCACCCGGTCCACCTGCGCGGCGGTCAGGGTCTCGATCGTTCCGTCGTCGGCCACGCCCGCGGTGTGCACGACGGCGGTCAGCGGTGCGTGCGCCGGGACGGACTCCAGCAGCGCGGCGACGGCGGCGCGGTCGCTGACGTCGCACGCGGCGACGCGTACCGCGGCGCCCAGTGCGGTCAGTTCGGTGACCAGGTCCTCGACGCCCGGGGCAGCGGAGCCGCGGCGCGAGGCGAGCAGCAGTGCGCGCACTCCGTGCCGGGTGACGAGGTGGCGTGCGGTGACGGCGGCGAGGCCGCCCGCGCCGCCGGTGATCAGGACGGTGCCGTCGCCGAAGGGCCGGTCGGCCGGTTCGGCGGCGGTCGCGCGGATCAGGCGTGGCGCCTTCGTGGCGCCGTCGCGGAGGGCGAGTTGGGGTTCGTCGGTGGCGATCGCGGCGGCGATCCGGCGGTGCAGGTCCGCGGGGTCGTGGTCCGGGGCGTCGTCCGGGGCGTCGGCGTCGAGGTCGACGTTCACGATGCGGCCCGGGTGTTCCGATTGCGCACTGCGGACCAGGCCGCGGACGGCCGCCGCCGCGGGGTCGGGCGTCTCACCGGGCAGGCCCGCTCCGTTGCGGGTGACGACGGTCAACGTCGCGTCGGCGCAGGCCGGTTCGGCGAGCCAGTCGCGCAGGACCGCGAGGGCTCGGTGCACGGCGGCGCGGACGGTCGCGGGGACGTCGTCGCCGTCCGCCGGCGCCGTCCCGGGCGACCAGACGACGGCCGCGCCGGTGCGGTCCCCGCTCGCGGCGAACGCCGCGACGTCCTCGAACGTCTCGGTGCAGCCCGCGAACGGGCTTCCCAGCGCGACCAGTCGGCGGTCCGGCGCCGCGGGCGCGGTCACCGCAGTCCAGTCGAGGGCGTAGAGCGGGGTGCGAGCCCCGGCGAGGGCGCTCGCGTCGGCGGGGCGGGCGAGCACGGCGTCGATCGACAGCACCGGGGCGCCGGTGGCGTCGCAGGCGTCGATGCGCACCTTCTCGGGTCCTGAGCGGATGATGCGGGCGCGGACCGCGGCGGCGCCGGGCCGGAACACGCGGACGCCGCCGAAGGAGAACGGCAGGGGCAGCCTGCCGTCGGGCAGGTCCTCGGCGAGGACGTCGATGGCGGCGTGGAAGACCGCGTCCAGGAGCGCCGGATGCACGCCGAAGTCCGCCGCGCGGCCCGCTGCCGTCTCGTCCAGGGCCACTTCGGCGAACACGTCGTCGGCTCCGGTCCAGGCGGCGCGCACGCCCTGGAAGCCGGGGCCGTAGCCGAATCCCAGGTCGGCGAGCCGGTCGTACAGGCGCGTGGCGTCGATGGGCTCGGCGTCGGCCGGCGGCCAGTCGGGGCCGGACCACTGCGGGGTCCGGCCGTCGTCGGGGGCGAGGGTGCCGGTGGCGTGCAGCGTCCAGTCCGGCGCGCCCGGCTGTGCCGGGCCGGTGCCGGTGGCGGCCCGCGAGTGGATCGACAGGCTCCGGCGGCCGGTGTGGTCGGGCTCGGTCACCGAGAGCTGTACGTCCACGGCGTCGGCGCCGTCGAACAACAGCGGTGTCGCCAGGACGAGTTCGTCCAGGACGGGCAGGTCGAGGCGGTGGCCCGCGGCCAGCGCGAGGTCGACGAACCCGGTGCCGGGCAGCAGCACGGACCCGAAGGCCGTGTGGTCGGCGATCCACGGCTGGCCGGTGGTGGAGAGCCTGCCGCTGAACAGCCACTCGTCGCGGCCGGCGAGCGGCGCGGCGACGCGCAGCATCGGGTGGTCGAGCCCGGCGAGGCCGGCCCGGCCCAGGTCACCGAGCGCGCCGTCGTCGGACTGCACCCAGTAACTGCGGTGCTGGAAGGCGTAGACGGGCAGGTCGAGGTGGCCGGCCGGCCGTCGGGGCGCCAGTGGTGTCCAGTCGACGGTGACGCCGGAGCAGTGGGCGTCGGCGAGCAGCCGCAGGAACTGGTCGGCCTCGTCGACCGTGCGCCGGGACGCCGCCGCGACCAGCGAGCGGGACGCGACCTCGTCGCCCAGTGTGTGGCGGGTCAGCGCGGCCAGCACCGCGTCGGGACCGACCTCGACGAAGCGGCGCACGCCGGCGTCGGCGAGCGAGCGCACCGCCGGGGCGAACAGCACGGCCTCGCGCACCTGCCGCACCCAGTACTGCGGTGTCAGCAGTTCGGGGCCGGCCGGCGCACCGGACACGGTGGAGCACACGTCGATGCGGGGCGTGCGGTACTCCACGGAGGCGGCGACCTGCTCGTACTCGGCGAGCATCGGTTCCATCAGCGCCGAGTGGAAGGCGTGACTGACCGTCAGCCGGTTGGTCTTCACGCCCTCTTGGGCCAGCTGGTCGTGCAGGGCGTCGATCGCCACCGTCTCGCCGGAGAACACCGTCGCGGCGGGCGCGTTCACGGCCGCCAGCGAGACTGGCCCGGCCGCGAGCAGTTCCCGCGCCCGCTCCTCCGGCACCGCGGCGGCGAGCATCGCTCCCCCGGCCGGCAGCGCGCCCATCAGCCGGCCGCGGGCGGCGACGAGCCGGCAGGCGTCGGCCAGCGACCACACCCCGGCCACGTGGGCCGCGGCCAGTTCGCCGATCGAGTGCCCGACGACCACGTCCGGGGTCACGCCGAACGACTCCAGGAGGCGGTACAGCGCGACCTCGTACGCGAACAGCGCGGGCTGCGTGTATTCCGTCCGGTCGAGCGGGGCAGCCGTGCGCCCGCTGTCCTCGGCGCCGGTCCCGGAGCCGTCGGTCCCGGTGGACATGACCGTGCGCAGCGACACGCCGAGCAGGGGGTCGAACGCGGCGCACACCTCGTCGAGGGCGGCGGCGAACACCGGGAACGCGGCGGCCAACTCATCGCCCATACCGGCACGTTGGGCACCCTGGCCGGTGAACAGGAAGGCGGTGTCACCGGCGGTGGCGACGCCCGACACGACGTGCGGGGACGCCGCCCCGGTGGACAGGGCGGTGAGGCCGGCGAGCAGGGCGGCCCGGTCGGCGCCGAGCACCGCGCCGCGCCGGCCCAGCTGGGCGCGGGTACCGGTCAGCGCGGCGGCGACGTCGGCGTCGTCCGCGTCGGGGTGGTCGGCGAGCCAGGCCAGCAGCCGGCCCGCCTGGGCCCGGAGCGCGGTCTCCGTCTTGGCCGAGAGCAGCCAGGGGGCGGGCCGCGTCGGCCGCGCGACGACATCCGACCCCGTCTCCGGTCCGGTCGCCAGGTCGTTCTCCGGGTCGGCGGCGCGATCGCGCGGCGCCTCTTCGAGGATCACGTGGGCGTTGGTGCCGCTGATCCCGAAGGACGAGACGCCCGTCCGGCGCGGCCGGTCCAGCTCCGGCCACTGCTGAGGCTGCGTCAGCAGCCGTACGGTGCCCGCCGACCAGTCGACCTCGGGGGTCGGCTCGGCGACGTGCAGCGTCGGGGGCAGGACGCCCTCGCGCATCGCCGTCACCATCTTGATCACGCCCGCGACGCCCGCGGCGGCCTGCGTGTGCCCGATGTTGGACTTGACGGAGCCCAGCCACAGCGGGTTGTCGTCGCCGTGCGCCTGCCCGTACGTGGACAGCAGCGCCCGCGCCTCGATGGGGTCGCCCAGCCGCGTGCCGGTGCCGTGCGCCTCCACGGCGTCCACCTCGGACGCCGCCAGCCGCGCGTTGGCCAGCGCGTCCCGGATGACCCGCTCCTGCGCGGGCCCGTTCGGCGCGGTCAACTGGCTGCTCGCACCGTCCTGGTTGACGGCGGTGCCGCGGACCACCGCGAGCACCCGGTGCCCGTTGCGCCGCGCGTCCGACAGCCGCTCCAGGACGAGGACGCCGACGCCCTCGGCCCAGCCCGTGCCGTCCGCCGACGACGAGAACGCCTTGCACCGGCCGTCCGGCGCCAGGCCGCGCTGCCGGGAGAACTCCACGTACGTGCCCGGGGTCGCCATCACCGTCACCCCGCCGGCGAGCGCCATCGAGCACTCGCCCTGGCGCAGCGACTGCGCGGCGAGGTGCAGTGCGACGAGCGAGGACGAGCACGCGGTGTCGACCGTGACCGCCGGCCCTTCGAGACCGAAGGTGTAGGCGAGACGGCCCGAGGCGACGCTGCCCGCGCTGCCGGTCAGCAGGTAACCCTCGAAGTCCTCGGGCGCGTTGGGGCGGGAGCCGTAGTCGTCGTACATGACGCCCACGTAGACGCCGGTACGGGTGCTGCGCAGTGCGGTCGGGTCGATGCCCGCGTGCTCGAAGGCCTCCCAGCCGGTCTCCAGGAGCAGCCGCTGCTGGGGGTCCATCGCCGCCGCCTCGCGGGGGCCGATGCCGAAGAACTCGGCGTCGAACCGGTCCGCCTCGTGCAGGAAGCCGCCTTCGCGGGCGTACGAGGTCCCGAGGTGGTCGGGGTCCGGGTGGTACAGGTTCTCCAGGTCCCAGCCGCGGCCCTCGGGGAACGGGCCGACGGCGTCGCGTCCCGCGCTCAGCAGCTCCCACAGGTCGTCCGGGGAGGCGATGCCGCCCGGGAGCCGGCACGCCATGCCCACGATCGCGATCGGCTCGTGCGCGCGCTCCTCCAGGTCGTGGACGCGCTGACGGCTCTCCCGCAGGTCGACCGTCGCCCGCTTGAGGTAGTCGCGGAGTTTCTGCTCGTTGCTCATGTCTACCTGCCGAGTTCGTTGTCGAGTGCGGCGAAGAGGTCGTCGTCGGTCGCCAGGTCGAGGTCGGTGCCGTCGGGGGCGCCGTCCACCGTCCGGAGCAGGCCGCGCAGCCGCGCGGCGTACGTTCCTGACGGTCCGTCACCGTCCGGCGGGCCGGCGGCCGCGAGCGCCGCCTCCAGTGCGTCGAGGGCGGCCTGGACCGGGTCCGGCGCCTCGCCGACCAGCTCGCTCCACAGGAATGCGGCGACGGCCCGGGTGGTCGGGTGGTCGAAGACGAGCGTGCTGGGCAGCCGCAGTGCGGTGGCGTTGTTCAGCCTGTTGCGCAGTTCGACGGCGGTGAGGGAGTCGAGGCCCAGGTCCATCAGTCCGCGCTGGACGTCGATCGTCCGCGGGGCCGGGTGGGCCAGGACGGTGCCGACCTGTTCCCTGACGAAGTCGAGCAGCAACTCCTGCTGCTCGTCCGCGTCCAGGCCCGTGAGCCGTTGCGCCAGCGGGATCTCCGCCGGGGCGGTGGCGCTCCGGCCGGCTCGGCGCCCGGTGCGCACCAGGCCCCGGTACAGCTCGGGCAGTGCGTCGCCGAGGCCGCGCAGTGCCGCGAGGTCGAGGGCCACCGGCGCGAGCACCGGGCGGGTCCCCGCCGCGCCGTCGGCCTCCTGCGCCACGGCTCCGGTCAGGGCCGAGTCGAGGGCCGCGAGCGCCCGGTCGGTCGGCATCGGCAGGATTCCGTTGCGGGCGAGCCTGGCCCGGTCGGCGTGGTCGAGGTCGTTCGCCATGCCGTCCTGCCACATGCCCCAGGCGAGGGACACGGCGGGCAGGCCGTCCGCGCGCCGGTGTTCGGCGAGCGCGTCCAGGAAGGTGTTGCCCGCCGCGTAGTTGGCCTGTCCCGCGTTGCCGACCAGTCCGGCGACGGAGGAGAAGAGGACGAAGTCCGTCAGTCCGAGTCCGGCGGTCAGCTCGTGCAGGTTCCAGGCGGCCGCCACCTTCGGCCGCAGGACCCGGTCGAGGCTCTCCGGGCCCATGGCCTCCAGCGTGGCGTCCTCGACGACTCCGGCCGCGTGCACGACCGCGGTGAGCGGGTGTTCGGCGGGGATCGAGTTGAGCAGTGCGGCCAGTGCGTCGCGGTCGGCCGCGTCGCAGGCCGCGACCCGTACGTCAGCGCCGAGCGCTGTCAGTTCGGCGACCAGGTCGTCCGCCCCGCCGCGCCGGCTGGTGAGCAGCAGGTGCCGGGCGCCGCGGGCGGTCACCAGGTGCCGGGCGACCTGGGCGCCGAGTGCGCCCGTGCCGCCGGTGATCAGCACCGTGTGCTCCGGGTCGAACGCGGCGTCGGCGTCCGGGGCCTGGGCCGGGTGCGGGACCTTGGCGAGGCGGGTCACGCGGGCCTGTCCGTCGTGGAGTTCGAGCTGCGGCCTGGGGTCGGCCAGGGCGGCGGCCAGCAGCGCCCGATCGGCCGGCAGGCCGTCCGTGACGATGTGCTGGAAGCGTCCCGGGTGCTCCGACTCGGCGGTCCTGAGCAGCCCGGACAGCGCGCTGTGCGCCAGTTCCCCGGTGCTGACCACGGCGAGCCGTGCTCCGTCCGGCAGGTCGGTGGCGAGCCACTGCCGCAGGACCGCCAGCACCTCCTGAGTGACCCGGCCGGTCTCCCGCACCGGGGCCGGGCGCACCGGCAGGACGACGACGTCGGGTGCGGTCGCGCCGTCCGCCGTCGCGGCGGCCAGGGCCGCGAGGTCGGCGTGCTGCTCGGCGGCGAGTCCGGTGTCGGTCCCGCCGAGGACCACGACGTACGGGTCGCCGCCGTCGGCGAGTGCCACACCGGCCCGCTCCACCGCGTACAGGTGCGGGGCGGAGGGGCGTTGCAGCGCGCTGCCCGCCGGCAGTTCCCGCAGGGCGAGGGAGGCGACGTGGGCGACCGGCGCGCCCGTCTCGTCAGCGATGGTGACGGCGACCGTGCCGTCCGGGCGGGTCGACAGCCTGACCCGCAAGGCACCGGCCGGGGACCCGGTCAACTGGACGCCGCCGAAGGAGAAGGGCAGCCGCAGTCCGGCCGACTCCTCCAGGAGCAGGGCGTGCAGCGCGGCGTCGAACAGGGCCGGGTGCAGGGCGAATCCGCCGGATCCGGCGGGATCGTCGGCGGGCGGCCGCACCTCGGCGTAGAGGTCGTCGCCCGACCGCCAGGCCGCCGTCAGGCCCTGGAAGGCGGGGCCGTAGCCGTAGCCCTGGTCGGCGAGGCGGTCGTACAGGTCGTCGACCGGCTGGGGTTCGGCGCCGGCCGGCGGCCAGGACGCGAGGTCGGGGACGGGGCCGGGGTCGGGGACGGCGGCCGTCACGGTTCCGGTGGCGTGCCGGTTCCAGACGTCGCCCTCCTGGTCGCCGCGCGAGTGGACGGCGACGGGCCTGCGGCCGTCGTCGTCGGGGTCGCCGACGGTGATCTGGAGCTGGAGCGCGCCCTCGTCGGGGAGGACCAGGGGTGTCTGGAGGGCGAGTTCCTCAAGCCGCTCGCAGCCGAGTGCGGTGCCCACGTGGAGCGCGAGCTCGACCAGGGCCGTGCCCGGGACGAGGAGAGTCCCGGCGACGGCGTGGTCGGCGAACCAGGGGTGGCTGCGGGCCGAGATCCGGCCGGTGAACAGGACGCCGTCGGAGTCGGCGAGCGGCACCGCGGCCCCGAGCAGCGGGTGCCGCGCGGAGTCGAGTCCGGCCGAGGTGACGTCGCCGCCGCCGGGCCCGTCGGTGAGCCAGTGGCGCCTGCGTTGGAAGGGGTACGTCGGCAGGTCCGCGGCCGGTGCGGTGCTCCCGCCGAACAGGGCGGGCCAGTCCACCGGTACGCCTCGTACGTGGGCGTGGGCCACGGCGGTGACGGCGGTGTGCGGTTCGGGGCGCCCGCCGCGCACCATCGGGACCAGGAGCGACGTGGGGTCGAGGAAGTCCTGTCCCAGCGCGCTGAGCACGCCGTCCGGGCCGAGTTCCAGGTAGGTCCGTACGCCTTCGGCCTCCAGGACGCGCGCCGCGTCGAGGAAGCGCACGGGCCGGCGGACGTGCTCCACCCAGTACTCGGGCGTGGTCAGGTCCTCCGCGCCGGCCCGCCGCCCGGTCAGGGTGGAGACGACCGGGATGGTGGGCGCGGCGTACGTGAGGCCCTTCGCGACCGTCTGGAACTCGTCCAGCATCGCGTCCATGTGCGGGGAGTGGAAGGCGTGGCTGACGCGCAGCCGCTTGGTCTTGCGGCCCAGCGCGGCGAGTTCGGCGCCGACCGCCTCGACGGCTGCCGCGTCGCCCGACAGGACCACGGAGGCTGGGCCGTTGACGGCGGCGACGCCGAGCTGGTCCTCGCGTCCGGCGAGCAGCGGCAGCACCTCCTGCTCATCGGCCTGGACGGCGAGCATGGCGCCGCCTTCGGGCAGCGCCTGCATCAGCCGGCCGCGGGCCGCGACGAGCCGCGCCGCGTCCGGCAGCGAGAGGACGCCGGCGACGTGTGCGGCGGCCAGTTCGCCGATGGAGTGGCCCGCGAGGAAGTCCGGCCGTACGCCCCAGCTTTCGAGGAGGCGGAAGAGCGCGACCTGGGTGGCGAACAGGGCGGCCTGCGTGCAGCCGGTCCGGTCCAGCGGCGCCGGGTCCTCGCCGAACAGGACGTCGAGCAGCGGTGTCTCCAGCCAGAGGTCGAGCTCCGCGCACACGGCGTCCAGGGCCCGGGCGTAGACGGGGTAGGCGGCGTACAGCTCGCGGCCCATGCCGAGTCGCTGGCTGCCCTGCCCGGTGAAGAGGAAGGCGGTGCGGCCGTCCACGGGGGTGCCGCGTACGGCCGGTGCGGCGAGGGCGTCGACCGCTTCGGGGGCGGTGGCGGCGACCACCACGGCGCGGTGCGGCAGTGCGGCCCGTCCGACGGCCAGGGTCCGGCCCGTCGGCGCCAGGTCCTGCCGGTCGGTGCCGGTGAGGGCAGCGGCGACCTGGTCGGCCTGCGCCAGCAGGGCCGCTTCGTTGTGCGCGGACAGCAGCAGCGGCACGACCGGCATCGGCTCGGCCGGTTCGGCCTGCGCGTCCGGCGCATCGGCCGGCGGCTGCTCCACGATGACGTGGGCGTTGGTGCCGCTGATGCCGAAGGAGGACACGCCCGCCCGGCGCGGCCGCTCGGACTCGGGCCACGGCACCGCGTCGGTGAGCAGTTCCACCTCGCCGGCGGACCAGTCGACGTGCGGGCTCGGCTCGTCGATGTGGAGGCTCTTGGGGAGCACGCCGTGCCGCATCGCCATGACCATCTTGATGACGCCGGCCACACCGGCCGCGGCCTGCGAGTGGCCGATGTTGGACTTCAGGGAGCCCATCAGGAGCGGCGAGGGGCGGTCCTGCCCGTAGGTGGCGAGGACGGCCCTGGCCTCGATCGGGTCGCCGAGCGTGGTGCCGGTGCCGTGCGCCTCCAGCGCGTCGACGTCGGCGGTGGTCAGGCCCGCGTTGGTCAGGGCCTGGCGGATCACCCGTTCCTGGGCGGGGCCGTTGGGGGCGGTGAGGCCGTTGCTGGCGCCGTCCTGGTTGACGGCGGTGCCGCGGATCACGCCGAGGATCCTGCGGCCGTTGCGCCGGGCGTCGGAGAGCCGCTCCAGCAGGAGGACGCCGGCGCCTTCGGCCCAGGCGGCCCCGTCCGCCCGCGCGGAGAAGGACTTGCAGCGGCCGTCGGGGGCCAGGCCGCGCTGCCGGCTGAACTCGACGAACAGGGTCGGCGCGGCCAGTACGGTCGCACCGCCGGCCAGGGCGAGGCCGCACTCGCCGTTGCGCAGCGCCTGCGCGGCGAGGTGGATCGAGACGAGGGAGGAGGAGCAGGCGGTGTCGACGGTGATCGCCGGCCCCTGCAGGCCGAAGGTGTAGGCGACGCGGCCGGAGGCGACGGAGACCGTGCTGCCGACCGACAGATAGCCCTCCATCCCTTCGGGGACGTCCTTGAGGCGTGCCGCGTAGTCGTTGGCCATGACGCCGGCGAACACGCCGGTCCGGCTGCCCTTGAGCGAGGTCGGGTCGATGCCGGCGCGCTCGAAGGCCTCCCAGCAGATCTCCAGCAGGAGGCGCTGCTGCGGGTCGATGGCGGTGGCCTCCCGGGCGCTCACCCCGAAGAGTTCGGGGTCGAACTGCGGCGCCTCGTAGAGGAATCCGCCGTGCCGGGTGTACGAGGTGCCCGCGTGGTCGGGGTCCGTGTCGTACAGGCCGTCCAGGTCCCAGCCGCGGTCGTCGGGGAACGGGCCGATGGCGTCCCGCTCGTCCGACAGCAGCGTCCACAGCTCCTCGGGGGAGCTGACCTCGCCCGGGTAGCGGCAGGCCATGGCGACGATCGCGATCGGCTCGTCGGAGGCGTCGACGGCGGGTCCGGCGGCGACAGGTCCTGCGTCGGCCGTCGTCCCGTCGGTCGTCCCGTCGGCCGGGCCGAGCAGTTCGGTGCGCAGGAAGGCGGCCAGCTCGGCCGTGCTCGGGTGGTCGAAGAGCAGCGTCGCGGGCAGCTTCAGGCCCGCGGCCGCGTTCAGCCGGTTGCGCAGTTCCACCGCCTTGAGCGAGTCGAAGCCCAGCTCGTTGAAGGCCCGTTCGGGCGCGATCCCGTCGGCGTCGGCATGGCCCAGTACGGAGGCCACGGCGCCGCGGACCAGTTCGAGGAGCGCGCGCTCCTGGTCCTTGGGGGGCAGGGGCGCCAGGCGTTCCCCGAGCGAGTTCCCGCCCGTCCGCTCGTCGGCGCCGGAGGCGGCGGCGCGCCGCGCGGGGCGCACCAGGCCGTGGAAGAGCGCGGGCAGCGTGCCGTCCGCGCTCCGCGCCCGCAGCCCGGTGTGGTCGAGGAGCGCCGGGACGAGCACCGGCCCGCCGTTCGCGAGGGCCGCGTCGAACAGGGCGAGGCCCTGCTCGCTGCCGATCGGGGCGATGCCACCGCGGGACAGGCGGGCGAGGTCGGCGTCGGTCAGGTGACCGGTCATCCCGCTGCCCTCGGCCCACAGTCCCCAGGCCAGCGACGTCCCGGGCAGGCCGAGGGTCCTGCGGTGCTGCGCGAGGGCGTCCAAGTAGGTGTTGGCCGCCGCGTAGTTGGCCTGTCCCGCGGTGCCGACCGTGCCGGCCAGCGAGGAGAACAGGACGAACGCGGCCAGGTCCAGGCCGGCCGTCAGCTCGTGCAGGTGCCGGGCGGCATCGACCTTGGGGCGCAGCACGGTGTCGAGCTGCTCGGCGGTGAGGCCGTGCAGCGTGCCGTCGTCGAGGACCCCTGCGGTGTGCAGGACCGCGGTCAGCGGGTGCTCGGTGGGGATCGCGTCCAGCAGCGCGGCGACCGCGGCCCGGTCGGCCGTGTCGCAGGCGACGACGGACACGTCGGTTCCGTGGGCGGTGAGTTCGGCCTCCAGCTCCAGCATGCCCGCGGCGTCCCGGCCGCGCCGGCTCGCCAACAGCAGGTGCCGTACGCCGTGTTCGGCGACGAGGTGGCGGGCGAACAGCCGGCCGAGGGTGCCGGTGGCGCCCGTGACGAGCACGGTGCCGTCGGGGTTCAGGGCGGGCACGGTGGCGTCCGTCGCGGGCGGCGTGGCCGTGGCAAGCCGCGGTACGAGCAGGGTCCCGTCGCGCAGGATCGCCTGCCCGTCCGGTACGGCCGCCAGCGCACGGCCGAGTTCGCCCTCGGAGAGGTCCCAGTCCGTCAGGTCGAGCAGGCCGAACCGGCCGGGGTTCTCGGCCATCGCGGTGCGCACGAGACCCCAGACGGGGGCCGCGCCGAGTCCGGCCTCCGTGCGCGCGGTGGTCGCGTCGCGGGTCACGAAGACCAGGCGCGCGTCGGCGAACCGCTCGTCGGCGAGCCACTCCTGGGCAAGGCGCAGGGCGCGGTGCGCCACGGCGCGGGGGCCGTCGTCGCCGGGGAAGGGGGCCACGACGAGCGGCGGGACGTCGGCCGGGCCGGTGAGGTCGGGGAAGCTGCCCAGCGGGGCGGGCAGTCCGTGTCCCGCGTCGTCGAGGACGGCCCACGCGGTGGCCGGTTCGGCCTTCGGGGCGGTCGTCCACTCCACCTGGAGCAGCGGCTGACGGGGAGCACCCGCACCGGCCAGCCGCGCGGGGTCCACGGGCCGCAGACCGAGCGTCTCCACCGACGCGATGGGCGCACCGCTCGCGTCGGCGAGGGACAGGGCGGCGCCCGAGCCGCGCGGGGTGATCCGGACGCGCAGCACGTCGGCGCCGGTCGCGTGCAGCCGTACGCCGGTCCAGGCGAACGGCAGCACCAGGCGGCCGTCGGCCGCGAGGGCGAGGGGGTGCAGGGCGGCGTCGAGGAGAGCCGGGTGGATGCCGAAGTCGCCCGGGGGGACGTCCGTCGGCAGCGCGACCTCGGCGTACGTCTCCTGCCCCGCACGCCACAGCGCCCGCAGGCCCTGGAAGGCGGGCCCGTACTGGAAACCCCGCTCGGCGAGCGTGTCGTACGCCGCCGTCAGGTCGACCGGTTCGGCGCCGGCCGGCGGCCAGGCGGTGTCGAGGGGCGGGTCAGCGGGTCCGTCCGCGTGGCCCAGGACGCCGGTGGCGTGCAGGGTCCACGGGTGGGTCGCGGCGTCGTCGGACCCGGGCTCCGGGCGGGAGTGGACGGACAGGGCGCGCCGGCCCTCCTCGTCCGGGGCGTCGACCACGACCTGGAGCTGTACGGCGCCGTGGGCGGCCAGCACCAGCGGTGCCTGGAGGGTCAGTTCGTCGAGCCGGTCGAGGCCCGTGTGATCACCCGCCCGGACGGCGAGGTCCACGAAGGCGGTGCCGGGGAGCAGCACGGTACCGGCCACGGCGTGGTCCGCCAGCCAGGGCTGGGTGTCGAGGGCGATCCTGCTGCTCAGGACGAGCTTGTCGTCGTCGGCGGTGCGGAGCGCGGCGCCGATGAGCGGGTGTCGCTCGGCGGCCATGCCGAGTCCGCCCGCGTCCCCGGCCGTGGCCGGGCCCTCCAGCCAGTGGCGGCGGCGCTGGAAGGGGTGGGTCGGCAGGTCGACGGGCGTGCCGGGGCCGGCGGTCACGGCGGCCCAGTCGAGCGGGGCGCCCGCGACGTGGGCCTGCGCGGCGGAGGCCAGGAAGTCGTCGAGGCCGCCCTCGCCGCGGTGGAGCGAGGGCACGGTGACGGCGCTGTCGTGCGCCGTGTCGTCGATCGTCTCCTGGAGGGCGATGGTCAGCACCGGGTGGGCGCTGGCCTCGATGAAGACGCGGTGGCCCTGGTCGAGCAGGGTCCGGGTGGCCTCCTCCAGCTGGACGGTGTTGCGCAGGTTGCGGAACCAGTACGCGCCGTCGAGCTCCGTGCCGTCCAGCGGCTGCCCGGTGACGGTGGAGAGGAAGGGCACCTCGACGGGGCGCGGGGTGAGCGAGGACAGGGCGTCGAGGAGTTCGTCGCGCAGGGTCTCGACGTGCGCGGAGTGGGAGGCGTAGTCGACCGGTATGCGCTTGGCGCGCTTCTTGTCGGCCTTGCAGTGGGCGACGAGCTCGTCCAGTGCGGTCACCTCTCCGGCGACCACCACGGACCGCGGACCGTTGTGGGCGGCGATGTCGATGGCGCCGCCCCAGCGGGTGACGAGTGCGCGGACCTCGTCGGCCGGCAGGGCCACCGAGACCATCCCGCCCGTACCCGCCAACCGTACGATCGCCCGGCTGCGCAGCGCCACGACCTTCGCCGCGTCGTCCAGGGACAGCGCCCCCGACACGACGGCCGCCGCGATCTCGCCCTGCGAGTGGCCGATCACCGCGTCGGGCTCGATGCCCACCGAACGCCACAGCGCGGCCAGGGACACCATCACCGCCCACAGCGCCGGCTGCACCACGTCCACCCGGTCGAGGCCGGGCGCGCCGTCCGCACCGCGCAGGACGTCCAGCAGCGACCAGTCGGTGAACGGTGCCAGCGCCCGCTCGCACTCGGCCAGCCGGGCGGCGAACACCGGGGAGGAGTCGACGAGTTCCAGGGCCATGCCCTGCCACTGCGAGCCCTGCCCGGGGAACACGAACACCGTCCTGCCCCGGCCGGTGACCGCGCCCTGCACGAGGTTCGCCGCGACCCCGCCGGAGGCGAGGGCGTCGAGACCGGCCAGCAGTCCGTCCCGGTCGGTGCCCGAGACGGCCGCCCGGAAGGGGAGGTGCGGGGCCCGGGTCGCGAGCGCGGCGGCGACCCGCGCGGGGTCGGTGGTGTCCGCGGCCAGCAGCTCCCGCACCTGGCCGGCCCGCGCCGCGAGGGCCGCCTCGCTCTTCGCCGACAGCACGAGCGGCAGCCCCGGCAGCTCCGCAGCCGGCCCGTCGGCCACTGCGGGCTCCGGGCCCTGTTCCAGGACCACGTGGGCGTTCGTGCCGCTGATGCCGAACGAGGACACGGCCGCGCGCCGCGGACGCGTCACCTCCGGCCACGCCCGGTGCTCGGTGACCAGCTCCACCGCGCCCGCCGACCAGTCGACGTGCGGCGTCGGCTCGTCCACGTGCAGCGTCGCCGGAAGCTCTCCGTTGCGCATCGCCATGAGCATCTTGATGATGCCCGCGACGCCCGCGGCGGCCTGTGTGTGACCGATGTTCGACTTGATCGATCCGAGGCGCAGCGGTTCGTCGCGGTCCTGGCCGTAGGTGGCCAGCAGCGCGTTGGCCTCGATGGGGTCGCCGAGGCGGGTGCCGGTGCCGTGCGCCTCGACCGCGTCGACCTCGTGCGGGGCGAGGCGGGCGTTGGCGAGGGCCTGGCGGATGACGCGTTCCTGGGAGGGCCCGTTGGGGGCGGTGAGGCCGTTGCTCGCGCCGTCCTGGTTGACCGCGGAGCCGCGGATCACGCCGAGGACGTGGTGCCCGAGCCGCCGGGCGTCCGAGAGCCGCTCCAGGACCAGCATGCCGGCGCCCTCGCCCCAGCCGGTGCCGTCCGCCGACGCGGCGAACGACTTGCAGGTCCCGTCCGGCGACAGGCCGCGCTGCCGCGAGAACTCGACGAAGGTCGTCGGCGTGGACATCACCGTGACTCCGCCGGCCAGCGCCATCGAGCATTCGCCCTGGCGCAGCGCCTGCGCGGCCAGGTGTACCGCCACCAGCGACGAGGAGCACGCGGTGTCCAGCGTCACGGCGGGTCCTTCGAGACCGAACGTGTAGGCCACCCGGCCCGACAGGACGCTGGAGATGGTGCCTGTCAGCAGATGTCCCTCGAAGCCCTCCGGCGCACCTCCAAGGCGCGACCCGTAGTCGTTGTACATGACGCCCGCGTAGACGCCGGTCGGGGAGCCGCGCAGCGCGGCGGGGTCGATCCCCGCCCGCTCCAGCGCTTCCCACGCGACCTCCAGGAGCACCCGCTGCTGCGGGTCGGTGGCGATCGCCTCGCGCGGGCTGAGCCCGAAGAACTCGGCGTCGAACTCGGCTGCCTCGTAGAGGAATCCGCCCTTGCGCGTGTACGAGGTGCCGGTCTTGTCGGGGTCGGGGTCGTAGAGGGTTTCCACGTCCCAGCCGCGGTCGGACGGGAACGTGTCGATGGCGTCGCGGCCCTCCGCGACGAGCCGCCACAGGTCCTCGGGCGAGGAGACTCCGCCCGGGTAGCGGCAGCCCATGCCGACCACGGCGATCGGTTCGTCGAGTCCCGCGGAGTGGGCGGTCGTTGCCGGGACGGCAGCCGTGCCGGTGGCGTCGAGCCGCTCCAGCAGGAAGTCCGCCACGGCCTGCGGCGACGGGTGGTCGAAGACGAGGGTGGTGGGCAGGCGCAGTCCGGTCACCGCGTTGAGGCGGTTGCGCAGTTCGACGCTGGTGAGGGAGTCGAAGCCGGTGTCCTTGAACGCCCTGGCCGGGTCGATGTCGGCGTCGGCGCCGTGGCCGAGGACCAGTCCGACGGTCTCGCGCACGGTCCTGAGCACGGCCTGGGCCCGCTCCTCCGCGGTGAGCGCGATCACTCGCTCGGCCCACGACGAGTCGGCGCCACGGGCGGTGCCGGCCGCCTGCCTGCGGCGGACGCGGACCAGGCCGGTGAACAGTTCGGGGAGCGCGTTCTCCGTGGCGCGGGCGCGCAGGGCGGTCAGGTCGAGTTCGGCGGGGACCAGCAGCGGTTCGGCCGAGGCGAGTGCCGCGTCGAACAGGTCGAGACCCAGGTCCGGGGTGAGCGGCACGATGCCGCTCCGCTTCCACCGGGCGACGTCGGCGTCGGCGAGGGTTCCGGCCATGCCGTCGGCGCTGTCCCACAGGCTCCAGGCGAGGGAGGTGGCGGGCAGGTGCCGGGCGCGGCGGTGCTGGGCGAGGGCGTCGAGGAAGGTGTTCGCGGCGGCGTAGTTGGCCTGGCCCGCGTTGCCCATGAGACCGGCGATGGACGAGAACAGGACGAACGAGGCGAGGTCGAGGGACTCGGTGAGGCGGTGCAGGTTCCAGGCCGCGTCGGCCTTCGGCCGCAGCACCCGCTCCAGACGGTCGGCCGACAGCGAGGCGACCGTCACGTCGTCGAGGACGCCCGCCGTGTGCACCACGGCGGTCAGCGGACGCTCGGCCGCGACCTCGTCCAGCAGCCCTGCCAGCGCGTCGGAGTCCGCGACGTCGCACGCCGCCACCCGAGCCTGTACGCCCAACTCGGCGAGTTCGGCGACGAATTCGGCGGCCCCCGGAGTGTCACTCCCACGCCGCGACACCAGCAGCAGGTGCCGTGCACCGTGCCGGGTCACCAGCCTGCGTGCCACCAGCCGTCCCAGGGTGCCCAGGGCGCCGGTCACCAGGACCGTGCCCTCCGGGTCCAGAGCGGCCACGGTGCCCTCGACGGCGCCCGGGGCACGCGTCAGACGGGGCACGAGCAACGCGCCGTCCCGTACCGCCACTTCGGGCTCGCCGGAGGCCAGCACGGCGGGCAGCAGCTCGGCACCGCTCTCGTCCACGTGGACGAGGACGAGCCGGCCGGGCTGCTCGGTCTGCGCGGTGCGGACGAGGCCGACGAGCGGGGCCGTGTGCAGCGCGCCGTCCGGTACGACGAGGACGAGACGGCTCTCCGCGAACTGCGGGGCGGCCAGCCAGGCGCGCACCGCGTCGAGGCCGCGCGCCGCCGTGGCGTGGGTCCGGTCCAGTACGTCGTCGGTGGCGCCGGCGGCGAGCTGCTGCTCGCCGAGTACCACGAACTCCGGTACGGCGGTTCCGCCGTCGACGGCGGCGCCGAGCGCGGCGAGGTCGGCGTAGGGGGCCTCGCCGATCCTGACCCAGCGCTGGTCGGCGACCGGCTCGACCGCGGGGACGGCCTCCCAGGCCACCCCGTACAGGGACTCGACGGCCGGTCCGGCGACGGCGAGCCGGTCGCGGGCGATGGGCCGCAGGGCGACCGATTCGATCGCCGCCACCGGGGCGCCGGTGCCGTCGGCGAGCGCGAGACGGGCGGTGTCCTGGCCGGTACGGGTCCAGCGGACGCGCAGCACCGTGGCGCCGACCGCGTGCAGCGCGAAGCCCGAGAACGAGAACGGCAGCCGGATCGTGCCGTCGTCCGACGCAGAGTCCGCCGCCTCCAGGACGAGGGGGTGCAGCACGGCGTCGAGGAGGGTGGGGTGCACCCCGCAGCGCGCCGCCTCGGTGTGCAGCCGGTCGGGCAGGGCGACCTCGGCGAACAGGTCGTCACCCGCGCGCCAGGCCGCCGTCAGGCCCTGGAAGGCGGGCCCGTAGCCGTAGCCCAGGTCGTCGAGGCGGTCGTAGACGCCGTCCAGCGGGATCGGGGTGGCGTCGGCCGGGGGCCACTGGTCGAGGGCGACGCCGGGTGCGGGGACGGCGGAGGTGAGCAGGCCGGCCGCGTGGGCGGTCCACTGCTCCTCGCCGGTGCGGGCGTACACGGTGAACCGGCGGTCGCCGCGCGCGTCGGCCCGGTCGACGGTCAGCCGCAGTTGGGCGGCCGTCTGCCGCGGGAGGACCAGGGGTGCCTGGAGGGTGAGTTCCTCCACGGTGGCGTGCCCCAGCCGCTCGGCCGCGGTGCCCGCGAGTTCCAGGAACAGGGTGCCCGGGACCAGGACCGTCCCGCCGATCGCGTGGTCGGCCAGCCACGGGTGCGAGGACAGCGACACGGAGGCCGAGAACTGCACGGCGTCACCGTCGGGCTCCGTGATCACGGCGGCCAGCAGCGGATGGTCCACGGCCGTCAGGCCCAGGCCGGCCGCGTCGCCGGAACGCGGTGCGTCCAGCCAGAAGCGCTCGCGCTGGAACGCGTACGTGGGCAGCTCCACCACGCCGGAACCCGGCAGGAAGCCCGCCCAGTCCACCTCCACGCCGTGGGTGTGCACGGCGCCGAGGGCGGCGAGCAGGGAGCGCCGCTCCGGACGCCCCTTGCGCAGGGCCGACACCACGACGACGCCTTCGGTGTCGGCCAGGCACTCCCCCGCCAGACCGGCCAGTGTCGCGTCGGGGCCCAGCTCGACGAACGCCGTCACGCCCCGTCCGGCCAGGGTGGCGACCCCGTCGGCGAACCGGACGGCCGAGCGGGCCTGAACGGCCCAGTACTCCGGCGCGAACTCCTCGATCACCTCACCGGTGACGTTCGAGACGACCGGGATACGGGGCACCGCGTGCGTCAACTCCCGCGCCACCGCAGTCAGTTCGTCCAGCATGCCGTCCAGATGTGCGGAGTGGAAAGCGTGACTCACCTTCAGCCGCGTCGCCTTCACGCCCTCCGCGCGCGCCAGCTCCACGACATCGAGCACGGCCGCCTCGTCACCCGAAACGACCGTGCCAGTCGGGCTGTTGAGACCGGCGACCTCCACACCGGTACGGCCGTCGAGCCATCCGGCGACGCGCTCCTCGCCCGCGTTCAGAGCAGCCATCGCCCCGCCCGCGGCGACACCGTCCATCAGCCGGGCCCGCGCACACACCAGACGCGCCGCATCCGGAAGCGACAGCACACCCGCCACATGAGCCGCCGCCACCTCACCCACCGAATGACCCACCAGAAAGTCCGGGGTCACCCCGTAGTGGGACAACAGACGAAAAAGCGCCACCTCGATCGCGAACAGCGCAGGCTGCGTGAACGCCGTCCGCTCCAGCAGCTCCGGCTCACCCACGATCACGCCAGCGAGCGAGCGGTCCAGATGGACGTCCAGCGCCGCGACAACCTCGTCGAACGCCACGGCGAACACCGGCTCGCTCACGTACAACTCACGCCCCATGCCCAGGCGTTGACTGCCCTGGCCGGAGAACAGGAACGCCAGTGAGCCCGTCGTGGCGGCCTCGCCCGGGGTCAGCGCGCGCAGTGCGTCCAGGAGTTCCTCGCGGGTCTCGCCCACGACCACCGCACGGTGGTCGAAGCGGGCCCGCGACACCGCGAGAGAGCGGCCCACGGCCGCGACGTCCAGCTCCGGCCGCTCCTCCAGGAACGACACCAGCCGCCCCGCCTGCTCCGACAGGGCGGCCCCCGACTTCGCGGACACCACCCACGGCACCGGGCCCGGCGCCGACGGCTCCTGAGCGGCAGCCACGGTCGGCGTGGCCTGCTCGACGATGAGGTGGGCGTTGGTCCCGCTGATGCCGAAGGACGAGACGCCCGCCCGGCGCGGACGGTCGAGCTCGGGCCACTGCTCGGCCCGCGTCAGCAGTTCCACCGCGCCGGCCGACCAGTCGACGTGCGCGGTCGGCTCGGCCACGTGCAGCGTCGCGGGCAGGACGCCGTTGCGCATCGCCATGACCATCTTGATCACGCCCGCGACGCCCGCGGCGGCCTGCGTGTGACCGATGTTCGACTTCAACGAGCCGAGCCGGAGCGGCTGTTCGCGGTCCTGGCCGTAGGTGGCCAGCAGTGCGTTGGCCTCGATCGGGTCGCCGAGCCGGGTACCGGTACCGTGCGCCTCCACCGCGTCCACGTCGGACGCGGACAGGCGGGCGTCGGCCAGCGCGGCGCGGATGACCCGCTCCTGGGAGGGCCCGTTCGGCGCGGTCAGGCCGTTGCTGGCGCCGTCCTGGTTCACGGCGGAGCCACGGATCACCGCGAGCACCTGGTGTCCGTTGCGCTCGGCGTCCGACAGCCGCTCCAGGACGAGCAGGCCCACGCCCTCGGCCCAGCCCGTGCCGTCCGCCGTCGAGGAGAACGCCTTGCAGCGGCCGTCCGGGGAGAGGCCGCGCTGCCGGGAGAACTCCACGAACATGCCGGGGGTGGCCATGACGGACACGCCGCCGGCGAGGGCCACGGAGGACTCGCCCTGGCGCAGTGACTGCGCGGCCAGGTGGAGTGCGACGAGCGAGGACGAGCAGGCGGTGTCGACGGTGACCGCCGGGCCTTCGAGTCCGAAGGTGTAGGCGAGGCGGCCGGAGGCGACGCTGGCGGTGTTGCCGGTCAGCAGGTAGCCGTCGTGGCCGCCGGACGGCTCGTGCAGCCGCGGCCCGTACTCCTGTGCCGTGGCGCCCACGTACACACCGGTGCGGGTGCCGCGCAGCGCGGCGGGGTCGATGCCCGCCTGCTCGAAGGCCTCCCAGGCGGTCTCCAGGAGCAGCCGCTGCTGGGGCTCCATCGCGGCCGCCTCGCGGGGGCTGATGCCGAAGAACTCTGCGTCGAACCGGTCCGCGTCGTGCAGGAAGCCGCCTCGGGCGGCGTAGGTCGTGCCGGGGCCGTCCGCGTCGGGGGCGAGGAGCGCGTCGAGGTCCCAGCCCCGGTTGGTGGGGAATCCGTCGACCGCGTCGACCTCGTCGCCGACCAGCCGCCACAGGTCCTCGGGCGAGGTGACCCCGCCCGGCAGCCGGCACGCCATGCCGACGATCGCGATCGGCTCGTCGGGGCCCACGGGTCCGTACGCGTCGTCGCCCTGGTCCAAGTACTGGTCCTGGTCGTCGCCTTCGCCGTCCTGGTCCGTGCCGAGGAGCTGGTCAGCGAGGTGTTCGGCGAGTCTGGCCGGGGTCGGGTGGTCGTAGAGGAGGCCGGCGGGCAGCGCGAGTCCGGTGGCCGTGTTCAGCGCGTTCCGCAGTTCGACGGCCGAGAGGGAGTCGAAGCCGAGTTCCTTGAAGGTCGTGTCGACGGGTACGTCGCGCGCCGATCCGTGGCCGAGCACCGCCGCCACGTGCGCGCGCACCAGTGCTAGCTCGTCGCCGCGCGGCGCGGGCCGCTTCGGCCGGCTCCGCCTCGCCCCGGCGGGGCGGGTCTCGACGGGCCGGGCCTCGGTGGGCGCGTCCGCCGGACCGTCCAGCCAGAAGGGCCGGCGCTGGAAGGCGTACGTGGGCAGGTCCACCAGGCCCGAACCCGGCAGGAGCCGCTCCCACTCCACGCCGACGCCGTGCACGTGCGCTGCGGCCAGCGCCGTCAGCAGGGAGCGCCGCTCCGGACGCCCCTTGCGCAGGACCGACACCACCACGGCGTCCTCGGCTCCCGCCAGGCACTCCCCCGCCAGACCGGCCAGTGTCGCGTCGGGGCCCAGCTCGACGAACGCCGTCACGCCCCGTCCGGCCAGGGTGGCGACCCCGTCGGCGAACCGGACGGCCGAGCGGGCCTGAACGGCCCAGTACTCCGGCGCGAACTCCTCGATCACCTCACCGGTGACGTTCGAGACGACCGGGATACGGGGCACCGCGTGCGTCAACTCCCGCGCCACCGCAGTCAGTTCGTCCAGCATGCCGTCCAGGTGCGCGGAGTGGAAAGCGTGACTCACCTTCAGCCGCGTCGCCTTCACGCCCTCCGCGCGTGCCAGCTCCAGGACGTCGAGTACGGCCGCCTCGTCACCCGAAACGACCGTGCCGGCCGGGCTGTTGAGTCCCGCCACCTCCACACCGGACCGACCGTCGAGCCATCCGGCGACGCGCCCCTCGCCCGCGTTCAGAGCAGCCATCGCCCCGCCCGCGGCGACACCGTCCATCAGCCGGGCCCGCGCACACACCAGACGCGCCGCATCCGGAAGCGACAACACACCCGCCACATGAGCCGCCGCCACCTCACCCACCGAGTGACCCACCAAATAGTCCGGGGTCACCCCGTAGTGGGACAGCAGACGGAACAGGGCCACCTCGATCGCGAACAGCGCAGGCTGCGTGAACGCCGTCCGCTCCAGCAGCTCCGGCTCACCCACGATCACGCCGGCGAGCGAGCGGTCCAGATGCACGTCCAGCGCCGCGACAACCTCGTCGAACGCCGCCGCGAACACCGGCTCCGCCACGTACAACTCACGCCCCATGCCCAGGCGCTGGCTGCCCTGACCGGAGAACAGGAACGCCACCGCGCCGTCCGGCACCGCACGGCCCGACGCCACACCGGCCGCGGGCGTACCGGCGGCCAACGCCCCTACTGCTGCCAGGAGTTCGTCACGGGTCTCGCCCACGACCACCGCACGGTGGTCGAAGCGGGCCCGCGACACCGCGAGAGAGCGACCCACCGCCGCGACGTCCAGCTCCGGCCGCTCCTCCAGGAACGACACCAGCCGCCCCGCCTGACCGGCCACGGCTGCGGCCGACTTGCCGGACACGACCCACGGCACCGCGCCCGATGCGGGCTGCTCGGCGCCGGGCAGTTCCTGGGGCGCCGCCACCTCGGCGGGCCGGTCCGACAGCACGACGTGGCAGTTCGTGCCGCCCATGCCGAAGGAGCTGACGCCCGCGTAGAGCGGCTCGTCCGGCCGCGGCCACGGCTCGCGGCTCTGCTGGACGGCGAGCTTCAGCGCGTCGAACTCGATGTCGGGGTTGGGGGTTTCGAAGTTCAGGCTCGGCACGAGTTCGCGGTGGCGGATGCAGAGCGCCGCCTTCAGCAGGCCGACGATACCGGCGGCCCCTTCGAGGTGTCCGACGTTGGTCTTCACCGATCCGACCCGCAGCTCGGCCCCGTCCGCGCGGCCGTCACCGAGGACCGCGCCCAGGGCCGACGCCTCGATCGGGTCGCCCACCTTCGTTCCTGTGCCGTGGAGTTCGAGGTACTGGACCTGCTCGGCGGGCACCTGTGCGCGTTCGTACGCCTGCCGCAGGACGTCCTGCTGACCGGCCGGGCTCGGCACGGTGAGGCCCTCGGTCGTCCCGTCGTTGTTCATGGCGCTGCCGTGCAGCACGCAGTAGACCGGGTCGCCGTCCGCCAGGGCGGCGTGCAGCGGCTTGAGCACCACGAACGCGCCGCCCTCGCCTCGGACGTAGCCGTTCGCGCGGGCGTCGAAGGTGTAGCTGAGGCCGTCGGGGGACAGGGCGCCGAACCGTTCCGCGCCGAGGGTGCTGTCCGGCACCAGGTTGAGGTTGACTCCGCCGGCGACGGCCGTGGCGGACTCGCCGCGGCGCAGGCTCTCGACCGCGAGGTGCACGGCGACCAGAGAGGAGGACTGGCCGGTGTCCACGGCCGCGCTCGGTCCGTGCAGGCCGAGGGTGTAGGAGATCCGGTTGGCGATGACGCCGCGGTTGAGGCCGGTCAGCGTGTGGTGGGTGATGCCGTCGGCCCCGCGCCGGTGCGTGAGGGCGGCGTAGTCGTCGGCGATGACGCCGACGAAGACACCGGTCCGGGTGTCGGCGAGGCCGGACGGGAGGATCCTGGCGTCCTCCAGTGCCTCCCAGGCGAGTTCAAGCATGAGCCGCTGCTGCGGGTCCATCGCCGACGCCTCGCGCGGGCTGACGCCGAAGAAGGCGGCGTCGAAGCCGCTGACGTCCTCCAGGTAGCCGCCCGGCCGCGCGGGCAGTTCGGGGCGGCCCGCCGGGGGTGCGCCGATCGCACTGCGGCCGTCGCGCAGCAGCTGCCACAGCTGTGCGGGGTTCTCCGCGTGCGGCAGCCGGCAGGACATACCGACAATGGCGATCGCCTCGGTCGAAGTCGACGTGTCCGCTTGGAATTCAGCCATGGTCGAGCCGTCCTGCCTATTGTCACGTACGAAGCCTGAGCGGAGGCGTAGCACCCGCAGCCGTGCCGCGGGTGCTACGTCAAGGTGGTGCTGTGGCGGCCGGTCCAGCCGGCTCGTTTCGTTCTGCTGCTACGACAACTGCTACGACACGGCGGTCGGCTCGTACGTCGCGACGAGCTCCCGCTTGAGGACCTTCCCGCTGGACCCCACGGGGAGTGCGTCGGTGAACTCCACGCGGCGGGGGTACTTGTACGCGGCCAGACGCTGTCTGGCCCACTCGACGATCTCCTCGTCCGCTCCGGCGGCAAGGTCCTGCGGCCGGGCGGGCACGACGATCGCCCACACCTCCTCGCCGAGCACGGGGTGCGGCACGCCGATGACCGCCACCTGTGCCACGGCCGGATGTCCGACGAGGAGTTCCTCCACCTCGCGCGGATAGACGTTGTAGCCGCCGCGCAGGATGAGGTCCTTCTTGCGGCCGACGACCGAGAGGTAGCCGTCGTCGTCCAGGCGGCCGAGGTCGCCGGTGCGGAACCAGCCGTCGGTCAGCACCTCGGCGGTGAGGTCCGGGCGGCCGAGGTATCCGGCCATGACGCTCGGGCCGCGCACCACGATCTCGCCCACCTCACCGACGGGCAGCAGCTCGATGCCGTCGGCGTTCGGCCGGGCCGTGCCGACCGTGACGCCGGTGATCGGCACCCCGACCGTTCCGGGGCGGAACGTCAGGCCGGGGTAGTGGTAGGCCACGCTGCACGACGTCTCGGTCATCCCGTAGCCCTCGTAGACCGGGCATCCGAACGTGTCGCTGACGTCGTCGAGGGTCTTGACCGGAAGCGCCGAACCCCCGCTGAACACGCGGTCGAGCCGGGGGACCGGCCCGCCGTCGGCCACCGCGTCGAGCAGCTTGAAGTACATGGTCGGCACGCCCATGAACACCGTGCAGCCGTGCTCCGTCATCAGATCGAGGGCTTCACGGCCGGAGAACCTCGGCATCATGACGATGGAGATGCCGGCGCGGAAGCCCGTCAGCATGCCGCAGATCTGACCGAACCCGTGCGACAGCGGCAGACAGCCGAGCAGGACGTCGTCGCGCCGGAACGCGTACGGCGTGGTGACCATCCGCTCGACGTTGTACAGGATGTTCCGGTGGGTGAGCATCACGCCCTTGGGCTGCCCCGTCGTCCCCGACGTGTAGAACACGACCGCGACGTCGTCGGGTTCCCGCGTCGCGGACTCGTCGACCGGCGACGCATGCTGGGCCGCGCTCTCCACGTCGACGGTGTCCGCGGAGCCCGGGCCGACGGTGAGGAGCACCGTGCCCAGCGGCCCGGCCGCCTCGCGCGCCCGGGTGAACAACGAGGCGTCGCACACCAGGAACTGGGCCTCGGCGTCGGCCAGGACGTGCTCGATCTCCGGGACGGTCGCCATCACGTTCAGCGGGATGACGACGGCGCCGGCCGCCAGGACGCCGAAGTACACGGCGGGGAACTGCGGGGTGTCGGCCAGGAGCATGGCGACGCGGTCCCCCGGCCGTACCCCGTTGGCCCGCAGCACGGAGGCGTAGCGCTGTGCCCGTTCCCACAGCCACCCGTAGGTGACGTGCCCGGACTCGTGGACGAGGGCGGTGTCGTCGGGGTACTGCGCCGCCGTGTCGGACAGCACGGCGGCAACGGACCTGGTCATCGGGTCAGCAGTCCGTCTTTCGCGGTGGTGCCGGCCCATCCGCCGCGGAGTGGGGAGGTGGACCAGTCGCGGGCGCTCGCGGTCGGGATGTCGAGTTCCTTCCAGATGCCGTGCAGGGCGTGGGCGAAGTTCTCGACCTCGCTCTGGTCGTGCACGGCGGACGGCGCGATCCGCAGGATCTCCTCGCCCGCGGGCACGCTGGGGGCGTTGATGGACTGGACGTAGATCCCGTGCTGCTCGAACAGCAGCTGCGACGCCCGCTTGCACAGACGGTCGTCGCCGACGAACGCCGAGACGATGTGGGAGTCCGTCGAGATGAACGGGATGTCGGCCTCGATCAGCAGGCTGTGCAGGAGCCGGGCGTTCTCCGACAGGGACTTGCGCTCCACGTCGGAGGAGCGCAGGTACTGGACCGACGCCAGCGCACCGGCCGCGACCGCCGGCGGCAGCGAGGTGGTGAAGACGAACGAGCGCGAGTAGGTCCGTACCGCGTCCACGAGGGCGGCCGGTCCGGCGATGTAGCCGCCGATCGTGCCGAAGCCCTTGGCCAGGGTGCCCATCACGACCGTGAAGCGGTCGGCGATGCCTTCCTGCGCGGCGATGCCGGCGCCCTGCGGGCCGTACATGCCGACCGCGTGGACCTCGTCGATGAAGGTCGTGGCGCCGTACTTGTCCGCGACGTCGGCGATCTCGGCGAGCGGCGCGACGTTGCCCGACATGGAGTAGACGGTCTCCGCGACGACGAGCTTCGGGGCGTCGGCGGGAGCGGCAGCGAGCAGCTCTTCGAGGTGGGCGACGTCGTTGTGGCGGAAGATGTGCTTCTTCGCGCCGCTGTGCCGCAGGCCGTCGATGATCGAGGCGTGGTTCTTCGCGTCGGAGAACACGATGGTGTCCGCCGGCATCCCCGCCAGGATGGAGAGCGAGCCTTCGTTGGCCGTGTATCCCGAGGTGAACAGGAGCGCGGCTTCCTTGCCGTGCAGGTCCGCCAGTTCGTTCTCGAGACGGACGTGGAAGTGGTTGGTCCCACCGATGTTCCGGGAGCCTCCGGAGCCCACGCCGTGAGTGTCGATCGCCTCCTGCACGGCCGCGATGACCTGGCGGTTCTGACCCATGCCCAGGTAGTCGTTGCTGCACCAGACGCTTACTTCCGAATCCACCCCGTCGCGTCGCGCGGTGGCCAGCGGGAAACTGCCGGAACGACGTCCGATCTCCAGGAATTCACGCTTGCTCTCGGCGAGATCGTCAGCGGTTATCCCATTCAAATATGATGCCAGATGCGCGTTCATTCGTTCGCCTTCTCGATGGAGCGGTTGGATTGACATGCGGCCAAAAAGGCCTGCGAGGTCCGCGAGTTCTGCGATTTCTGCGAGTGCTTGCGTCAGACGCTCTGCGCGCGCAGGAGCGCTTTGTCGGGCTTTCCGTTGCTGTTCATCGGCAGCGCGTCGAAGACGGCTATCTTTTCCGGCACGTGAATCGGGGACAGCGCCTCGGTGATGCGCGTGCGAATGTCCGCCACGTCGACGTTCTCGGCCGGATCGCATTCGATCGCGGCGTGGATGTGGTCGCTGCCGTCCTCGTCGCGCACACCGTAGACGGCGGCGTGCCGGACGCCCGGGTGGGAAAGGATTTCCGCTTCGAGGACGATGGGATGGACCTTGACGCCACCGACCTTGATGACGTGGGCCACCCGGCCCAGGAGGGTCAGATAACCGCGCTCGTCGACGAAGCCGATGTCGCCGGTGAAGTACCAGCCGTCCCTGATCACCTGTGCGGTCAGTTCCGGCAGGCCGTTGTAGGCGTCCATCATCTGGGGCGAGCGGACGCGGACCTCACCGATCTCCCCCGCCGGCAGTTGCTCGCCCGACTCCGAGTTGCAGACGACGACCTCCACCTCGGGGAAGGGCCGCCCGACGGTGCCCGCGAGCTCCGGGTCGCCGTGCTCCGGAGGCGTCAGGGTCGTGATGCGGCCGGCCTCGCTCGCGGCGTACCCCTGCCACAGGACGGGACCGAAGAGCCGGAACGCCTGGGCGATCCGGGCGGGGGCCGCGGGGCTGCCGCCGTAGACGATCCGCTTCAGCGAGGTCATGCCGGCCGCCGCCACGGCGTCGCTCTCGGGGACCCCCTGCTCCAGCAGGTGGTCGAGGAGCTGGAAGACGTGGTTCGTCGCCATGAACGTCCACGAGATGTCCTTCTCCGCGGCGACGGCCTGCGCGAACTTCTCGGCGTCGAACGTCTCGTGGAGGTAGAGCGCCCCGCCCAGGGCGAGGCACCCGTCGACCATCGGGGCGACGCCGTGGCTCAGCGGGGTCGACACCAGGATCGAGGCGCAGTCGGCTTGCCGGCCCAGCCCCATCCACGCCTGCAGAGTGGCTTCCCACGCGCGGCCCGAGAGGCGGATGCCCTTGGGGCGGCCCGTGCTGCCGCTCGTGTAGCCGATGAAGGCGAGCGCGTCCGGCTCCCACGCCTCGACCTGCGGGACGTCGGGGGCGTCGGCGCCATCGGGCCGGTCCTGCACGTCCCGCACCCGCGTCACCGGGATCCCGCTGGCGTCGGCGAGCTCCGCCGCGCGCTCCGCGCCCTCGGCGTCGGCGAAGACGGTCACGGTTCCGGTCTCGCGCAGGATCTGGATCTGGTGGTCCAGCGGAAGGACCGTCGCCCGGGTACCGGGATTCGTGGTCCGCAGATAGCAGACGGCGCCGCCGAGGAGATGCGTCGCGTACCGCGCGGTGAGCATTTCGGGGCTGTTCGGCGCGGCCAGCACGGCCACCACGTCCCCCTTGCCCACTCCGCGATCGCGCAGCGCAAGGAATGCTTCGGTCACGGACCGGATCAGGTCACCACCGGAGAAGGCTTTATCACGCCAATGGGCGACCTTTCGTTCCGGCGCGGCTGCGAGCAGTGAGAGTATCTCCGAGACATAACTCCGATGCGTACTCCACCATTGCTCGGGCAGGCTCATGGGACCTTCCTTTTATTCTCCAACTAACGGCGCTATTCGATTGAGCGGTTCAACTTTCGCCGCGCAATTCGAGTCGGTCAAGCCTGTTCCACCGGCACTCAAGCGATCGTTTTGCGCTTCTTGAGTAATTCCTTCTTTCCCTGGTCGCGCGTATACGTGCCCTTCGACAAAGAGACAGTGTGCTCTTCTTAAAAGCCTTCTAAAACTCACCGTGTCCCGGCCGCGCAAGAGGCGTCACATGAGCCCGCGCAAGAGGCCACTTCGGGGACGAAAAAGCAACTTCGACATGGATCACGGGGGCGGCTACGTTCACCTGGCCTTCGGAGTTCGCGAACGGCCAGGCCCCCCAACCTGGGAGAGACGCATGCCCCAACTCGCTCTGTACACATTCGGCGTCCTGAAGTCGCCCCTCGCCGATCCCGGACCGCTCACCCGCGAGTTCCACGACAGCAGCGAAGCCGTCTACCGGACGATCAGCCGGCACCCCGGATACCTCGCCCGCGCCGAAGCGGCGGACGGCAGCCGGGGCACGCTCTTCGACCTGGACTGGGGCGACTGGGGCGAGTTCGCCGCACCGGCCTGGTACGACAAGGGCCGCACCGCGCAGACCGCCGCCCTGGCCGCGACCCTCTCCCTCTGGACCGGCCTGCGCCCCGCCTTCGACGCCATCTACACCGGCCTGCACCGCCAGGCGCTGAACCGGCGCTACGACTGGTTCGAGCGGACCGGCCACCCCGGCCACGTGTTCTGGTGGGTCTCCGAGGGCGTGAAACCCACCTGGCAGGACGGGGTTTCCCGGCTGGAGCACCTCCACGACCACGGCTCCGCACCGCACGCCTTCACCTTCCGGCACGCGTTCGACCCGGAGGGAACTCCGGCCAGGGTCAAGGGCGTTGGGCGGCAGGCGGCCACGGCTCCCGAATGAGGACCGACCGCCCCCGGTTGAACATCGACACCCGCCTCGACGACGTCACATACTGTGGCTCGTTCCCCTGGGGCAACGGAACCGTCCGAGGAAACGGAGTCGTCTGAGGCAACGGAGTCGTCTGAGGCAACGGAGTCGTCTGAGGCAACGGGATCGCCGGTCTCCGGGGCGCGGCCGGTCGTCAGCAACGGGGGAGCCACCGTGAACGCACCTGCGTCGTCCGCCGTCTGGTCGGCCGGTGACACCGTCGACGGCCGCTACCGGGTGATCGGTGAGCTGGGCCGGGGCGGGATGGGCGTCGTGCACCGTGTGCGGCACCTGGGCTGGGGCATCGACATGGCGGTGAAGAGTCCGCGCCCCGAACTCTTCGACGGCCCCGGCGACCAGGCGCTGTTCGTCAGGGAGGCCGAGGCGTGGGTCTCCCTCGGACTGCATCCGCACGTCTGCGCCTGCCACTACGTACGGGTGGTGGGCGGCGTCCCCCGCGTGTTCGCCGAGTACGTCGAGGGCGGCAGCCTCGCGGAGTGGATCGGCGACGGACGGCTCTACGCCGGGGGCGCCCGGCAGGCCGTCGCCCGCGTCCTGGACACGGCCGTCCAGGTGGCCCGCGGGCTGGAGCACGCCCATCACCGGGGCCTCGTGCACCAGGACGTGAAACCGGCCAACGTCCTGCTCGACGGCGCGGGCACCGCGAAGATCACCGACTTCGGCCTCGCCCGGTCGAAGGCCGCCGTGGTCCCGCCGGGCGCCACATCGGGGCCGGGCGCCGCATCGGGGCCGGGCGTCGGCGTGCCGGTGCCGGAGCTCAGCGTGCTGGTGCCGTGGGGCGGCATGACGGTCGTCTACGCCTCGCCGGAACAGCTCACGGGCGACAGCGTCGGACGGCGCAGCGACGTCTACAGCTTCGCGGTCACGGTGCTGGAGATGATCACCGGCCGCGCGTGGTGGTCGGCGGGCCCGGTGGCCGGTCTGGCCCTGGAGGAGTACCTCGGCGACGCCGCGAATCCGGTCGCGGCGCCCCCGGAACTCGCCAACCTGCTGCGACGCTGCCTGCGCCAGTCCCCCGCCGGCCGGCCGCCCTCGATGGCGGACATCGCGGACGTGCTCACGGAGATCCACGAGCAGCAGACCGGCTCGCCGTATTCGCGGCCCGCACCGCGGGCGGCCGACCTGCGCGCCGACGAGCTCAACAACCGGGGCCTCTCGCTCCTCGACCTGGACCGGACCGCCGACGCCGAACGCGCCTTCGCCGAGGCCCTCTCGGTCGATCCGCATCACGTCGGGGCCGTGTACAACGCGGGCCTGCTGAGCTGGCGGACGGGGGCGATCACCGATGCGGAACTCGTCAGCCGCCTTGAGGCGCTCCCGCAGGTCACCGAGGCCGAAGCCGACGCCCACACCCACGCCGCCACAGGTACAGGCCCCGACGCGTCATGGCAGACGCGCCTGCACCTCGCCCGCGTCCACCTCGAACGCGGTGACCTCGGCGCCGCCCGCGCACTCCTCGACGTCCTCGCGCGAGAACGGCCCGACGACACCGACGCCCGCGCGGCGGCGGAGGCCGCGGCCGACGGGAGCGTGGCCGACGCCCACCGCATCGAGACCCGCGCGCTGGGCGAGCCCTTCCAACTGACGCCACCCATAAGGCTCCTGGCCCGGCACGAGGTCTCGGGGTACCTGCCGATCCGCTTCTCCCCCGACGGACGGCTCGCGCTGAGCGGCCACTGGGACGGCGGGCTGCGCCTGTGGGACACCGCCACCGGCGCGACACGGCCGGCGCTCATGGGCGGCGGCGAGGAACTGCTCGGCGTCGACCTCACCCCCGACGGCTCGTACGCCCTGTCCACCGACCGCGGCGGCACCGTGCGGTTCTGGGACGTGGCCGCCCGCGACTGCGTACGCGTCATCCCGGCGGCCGCCGCCCCGCGGGGATGCCCGGTGCGGCTGAGCGCCGACGGGCGCGTCGGCGTGTGGATCGGCCCGGACGGACACGTCCAGGCCTGGGAACCCCGCACCGGGACCCGCCTGTGGTCGCTGGGGCCCGCGGTCGACGGTGCGCTGGACGGCTCGCGGTACGAGGTGAGCCCCGACGGGCGTCACGTGCTCACCGCCGAGGAGGACGGGGCGCGGCTGTGGAGCACGGCCGACGGCAGGTACCGCGCCCTGACCACGGGCTCACGAGCCCACTCCCTGTGTTTCGCCCCGGACGGCCGCCTCGCCGTGGTCGCCTGCGAGGACGCCACGATCCGGATCTGGGACGCCGTCGCAGGCCGGCTGATCCGCACGCTGACCGGGCACACCGCCGCGGCCGGTCACCTGGCGGTCGGCGACGGCGGACGGCGACTGCTGTCCGGGTCGACCGGGGAGCACACCGTCCGGGTCTGGGAGGTGGACACCGGCCGCTGTCTGCGGACCTTCTCCACGGGCCGCCACGGCATGCACCACGTCGGATTCCCCGACGCCGGCGACGACCGGTTCGGCTGCTCCGTCGGCGGCCACCCCGAGCTCCCCACGAACCGCTGGCGGCTGCCCGACACCACCTACGCGGCAGAGCCCCACGTGATCAAGCCGCGCGAGTACGCCGAGGTCAGCCGCCTCGGCGGCCTGGCGGAAGGACTCCTCACCGAGGCCCGCCGGGCACTGGCGAACGGCCGGCACCGCCCCGCCCTCGACCTGCTGACCACACTCAGAAGGCTCCCCGGTTATGAACGCGCGCCCCAGGTCCTGGCCGTCTGGCACGAACTGGCCCGGTCGGCCCGCCACGTGTCGCTGCGCGCGGCCTGGTCACGACCGCTGGACGCCGGGCACCTCGCGTACGGCGCCGTCACCGGGATCGGCCTGGCCGCGAACGCCCGGCTCGCCGTCAGCGGCCAGGGCGACGGGACGATCCGCGTCTGGGACCTGGACAGCGGGGAGTGCAACCGGGTCATCGCCGACCACCGGAGCAGCGTGAGCGAGGTGGCGCTGACCGACGACGGCCGGCACGTCCTGTGCTTCGGCTTCAAACCGCAGGCGATCACCCGCTGGCCGCTGCACGGCGACGGGCGCCGGCTGGCGGCCCCGCACTGGGACCTGACGCGGACCGTACGGTTCACCGGCGACGGGCGGCACGCCCTGTTCGGCAGCGGCGAGGGCACCGTCCGCCGGTGGGACCTGGACGAGGACCGCTGCGTGTCGGCCCTCGGGCCCGCGGGCCCGGTCGACGTGATCTCCCCGTCCGCCGACGGCCGGCTCGCGGCGATCGGCGACTGCACCGGGGTCGTCCGCCTGTGGGACCTCGACGCAGGCCGGTGCCTGCGCACCTGGAAGGGCCCGAAGGAACCGGTCCTCTCGGCGTGCCTCAGCGCCGACGGCCGCCTCGCCCTGTCCACGCACATGGTGATGTCGTCCGGCGCGAAGGACGAGCCGATCCGGCTGTGGGAGGCCGGGAGCAAACGGTGCGTGCGCACGTTCACGGGCCACGAGGGCTGGGTCTCCGCCGTGCGGTTCACTCCCGACGCCCGGTTCGCGTTCTCGGCGGGCCACGACGGCACCGTACGGATGTGGGACGTGGCGACCGGACGCTGTCTGCACGTCCTCGAAGGACACCAGGAACGCATCCGGCACCTCGAACTCACCACGGACCTACGGAACTTGCTGTCCGCGGGCGACGACGGACTACGGCTCTGGCACCTCGACTGGGAGCTGGCGGCCGACGGACGGTGACGCGGGCGCGCAGCACGCCCTGGCCGACCGATAGGGCCAGCGGTACCATCGGTACCATGGCGAACAGTCCCAAGGCCCTGAACCTGCGGTTCCCCGACCCGGCCCAGCGAGCGGCGATCGAAGCCGCGGCCCGGCAGGAGGGCAAGAGCCTGCAGGAGTACATCCTCTCCGCCGCGATCGACAAGGCGACCGCGGTCGAGCGCAAGTTCCTCCAGGCGTTCGAGGAGTCGAAGACCCGCAGCGGAGAGGCGTTCCGCGCCGCGTCCGACAGCCTCGACCCCACCCCGGAACAGCGGACCGCGGAGCAGCGCGCCCGCCGCGACCTGGAGGAACGGGAACGGGAACAAGGTCAGAAGCAGAAGCAGGGGCAGGGGCAGGGGCACGCCGCGTGAGCCAGCCCGTCCCCGAGCATCCGCTCGACGTGACCTTCCTCCTCCACGCCGCCGAACTCCTCGACGATGATCCCCAGGTCGACGACTACGGCCCCCTGTACGCGGCCGTCGCCCGGGTCAACGCGCGAGCGCTGGAACACGACATCTACGGCAGCCTGAACCTCAAGGCGGGCGCCCTGCTCCAGACCCTGGCCCGGCTCCCGTGCCTGGAACACTCGAACGCGGCGTTCGCGTGGCACGCCACGGAGGCGTACCTGGCCCTGAACGGCCGACGCCTCGACTACCCCCTCAAGGCAGCGGTCGAACTGGTCCACGACGCCGCCGCGGGCAAGGAGGGCGTGGCGGGCATCGCGCGGCGGCTGCGGGACTGGACGGTCGGCTGAGCGTCCGCGAGAAGCGCACCTCACAACTCCCCGGAGACCGGCCCCACTTCACCCTCAGGCGAGCCCGAGCCCGATTCCGCGTACCGTGCGGCGAGCGCGGCCGCACGACGACGCAACGAAGTACGGAGTGAGACCGGGCTCAAAGCCTCTGCATCGAGGCCCAGTTGCCACAGGGCCCACTCGGCGTGGCGGGTGTCCTGGAAGGTCGCTTCGAACCGGAGCCAGCCGTCGGTGGCGGTGTCGGGGGTTTCGGCGCGGACGGCCAGGGCGGTGTCCAGGAGTTCCTCCCGGCGGGACGGGGCGAGTCGCAGCAGGACGGTGAGGTGGTCGCTGCCCGCGAAGAACTGGGCCGAGCGTTCCCGCCAGATCCGGTCCAGGTCCACCGAGTCGGGGCGCCGGGCCGGTTCGGGGAGTTCCTCGGCCGCCCGTATGCGGGACAGGCGGTAGGTGCGGTCCGCGCCCTCCCGGGTGGCCAGCAGGTAGCCCTTCTCGCGCACGGTGACCAGGCCGATCGGGTCGATCGTGCGCCACTGGGGTGCCCGGCCCGTGGCCTCGTAGTGGATGCGCAGGCGGTGGCCGGTGAGGACCGCGCGCCTGACCTCGGTCATGGTGGTGCCGGGTACGTCCTCGGTGGTCAGCCTGCGGGACAGCAGGTCGGTCTCCGGGTCGACGAGGAAGCGCCGGGCCGCGTCGCTCGCCGTGGTCCCGTGGCCGGCGGGCAGCGCGTCGACCACCTTGCGCACGGCCGAGGCGAGCGCCGGGCCGAGTCCGAAGACCTGGTCGCGGCGGCCCGGTCCGGCGGCGAGCAGGGCGAGCGCCTCGTCGTGGTTGAGGCCGGTGAGTTCGGTACGGAAGCCGGGCAGCAGCTCGAAGCCGCCGTACCGGCCGCGTTCGGCGTAGACCGGCACGCCGGCCGAGGACAGCGCCTCGATGTCGCGCAGCACCGTGCGCGTGGACACCTCCAGTTCGGCGGCGAGGGTGTCCGCGGTCATCCGGCCGCGCTGCCTCAGCAGGAGGACCAGCGAGACCAATCGGTCGGCGCGCATCCGCGAACCGTAGCGAACGAGCGCATACATGACGGAGGGTGTCGTGAATTGTCGCGAGGCTCGTTCCACGACGGCGCAGCCGAAAACGAATGGAGCTGATGCGACGATGCAGCGAACAGCGGTCAACCCGGTGCCATGGTCGGTGGAGTTGGGGTTCGACCAGGGGGAGGTCGTCTCCGGGCAGACGCGCACCCTGTACGCCTCCGGACAGACCGCGACGAGCGACGACGGCAAGCCCCTGCACGACGGTGACATGGCGGCGCAGTTGGCGCTGAGCGTCGACAACCTGGAGGCGGTGCTCGCCGGGGCCGGCATGACGCTCGCGAACCTGGTCCGGCTGAACGTCTACACGACCGACGTCGACCTCCTCTTCCAGCACTACGGCGTACTGGCGGCGCGCCTGGGCGCAGCCCGGGTGGCACCGGCCTCCACGATGCTGGGCGTGACGCGACTGGCGCTGCCCGGCCTGTTGGTCGAGTTGGAGGGGACCGCGGTCGCGTGAGGTCAGGCCGCGGGTGAACTGACCGCGGCTGCCGTGAAGTTGAGTCCTGCCGGGACCAGGAAGTCGTGGTACTCGCTGACCCCGCCCTGCGCGTCGAACCGGAACTCGGCGACGAGGGTGCGGGGCGCGGGGCCCGTCGTGAGGGTGATCCGCGCGCTGACCCGGTCGCCCTCGGCGAGCAGCGACTCGTAGCGCGGCCGGTGGTGGCCCGCGGCGAGCAGGGCGCGGGCGAGCGTCTTGTTGCGCTCCTGGAGGGCCTGGGCGGCGAGCAGGCCGGACAGTGTGGCGCTCATGGCGTTGTGTGGTGTCGCGTCCATCCCTGGACCTCCTGTCGGAGCGGCACGCCACCGCGGGTGCCGCTCCCCCACGGTGTCGTACGGGAGTCGAGGCCCGTTCGAGCGGCGGTGGGGGGCGCCCGTCGCGTCAGAAAGTGCCGGGTGAACGGCGTCGAGTCCACCGCGAACAGGCTGTTCATCCGGTGGATTGGCGATCATCGACCAGCGGAAGCGGTGTAGTCCCCACTGACGAGGTCGTTCATCACGCTCTCGGGAACAGCGCCCTGTGTGGACCTGCCTACTTCGCGGCGCGCGAGGAAGGCCAGAAGTCGCTCGCGGAGTTCGGTGACGGCAAAGCGGCTCGGCGCAGGTGACATGCAAGATCGGCGCCCTGCGTGCAGAGCGCCGACCTTGTGCGGTGCACGCGGCAACGTGTACCCGCTGAGTTCCTGATCGCGTGGGTGGAGCCCGTAACGCACAGGAGTGGCCTGCCGATTTCGACGCCAGGCCGATTCAACGCAGAGAAGCTTCCCTCGGAGGAACAAACGATTACTGAACGTCCGGGGGACCGTCAGCTCCACGAAACGGGGAACGGCAGGTCAGAGGCGTGATGGTCGCTGGCAAGGTTCTGCGCCGACTCCCGGCTGCGACGCTCGTCCGCGCTGTGGGAGTGCCGGGCTCGTGAGGCGGGGGGCGATGCCCGGAGCCGTGCCCGGGGCCGCGATACCGGGTGGCGCGGGCGGCAGTGGCAGCAGCGGGCCGACTCCAGGGGGCAGCGGGCCCGGTGCCGCCGGGCCGGGTGCGGCGGCGGCGGGTTCTTGCGGTACGGGAACGGGGGGGGGTGCCACGCCGCGTGCGGGCGGTGCGGGCGGCCTGGGCGCGGTGGTTCCGGGGCGCTTCGAGCCGGTGGGCGGCGCCGCGGTGAGGGTGATGCGGGCGGAGGCGTACGCGATCAGGCGGGGTGGGGCGACGGAGCCGCCGCGGGTGTCGAGGGTGCGCAGGCGGTCGCCGCCCTCGGCCCGGCTCCGGCTCGGATACGTGCCCGGGGCGCGTCGCAGTTCGGCGGTGCAGGTCGCCGTCTCCCGGGGCGCGAGCCGGGAGAGGACCGGGCTTCCGGCGGTGCAGGTGATCGGGGCCTTGCCGAGTACGGGATCGGTGACGCGGATCGTGTAGGCGGGGCGGTTGCCGGTGTTGGTGACGGTGTAGCGGATCCGGGCCCGCTCCGGCCCCGTCGCGCGGGCCGTCTCCCGGAGGGCGAGGGCGGCCCCGACGCCCGCGTATCCGGAGGGGGCGGACGCCTGGACGGTGGTGCGCAGGTACGGCTGGCGTCCGGCCGCGTGCGCCTCGCCGATCCAGGTGCCCGCGCGTGCGGCGCCGGCGCCGGTGGCCCAGCACCGCACGGTGCGCAGGCCGGTGAGCAGCGGGACCCGGTTGCGGCCGCCGGGGCAGCGGATCCGGGCGCCGGGCATCGCCGAGTCCCGGACGCGCAGGTCGTGGAGGTCGGCGCCGCCGTGGTTGACGAGGCGGTACGAGGTGACGACGGGGGCGCCGGTGCGGATGCCGGGCCGCAGCGCTCCGGTGCCGGGGCGGGTGTTCACGGTGACCTGGAGGCCGAGGCCGTGCGTCTCGGCGCCGTCGGCGGCGGTGGGTCCGGTCGCCGACCAGGAGCTCGCGCCCAGGAGGACGCCGATCAGCAGCCACCTTGCGGTTACCGCCACCGTCGCACCCCTCCGTCTGATGATCACATCGGCATGCTGGGGGTGCGGGTCGGGCCGGGGCCGCCCTGGCACGCCCCTGCCCCCGCGATTCACCCGAGCGGCGGCGCCTCGCCGCCCTCACTGACGAACTGCATGCCGCTTGCCTCATGTCGCTTGCCTCAAGTCGCTTGCCTCATGTCGCGTGCTGCGGCCCCGGGCCGGGCCACGACCGCCTGACCGGTAGAAAGGCGCAGGCCACCGCAGGCGCCACGCGTTCGGGGCGGGGCGACGGGGTGGGCATGAAAATGTCATGGGGGTGGCCCCCGTGAACTCACGGCGGGTCCGTGCCCCGTTCCCTGTCCGGCCCCTGGCGCGTATGCGACCGTCACTTTTCAGACGCCTGCGACTGGGGGAAGGAGCAGCAGCTATGGAGGTCGACGTCCTCGGGCCGCTCGTGGTGCGGACGCACGGTGTGTCGCTGGTGCCCAGTGCCGCCAAACCCCGCCAGGTGCTCGCGCTGCTGTCGGCCAATCTCGGGCAGCACGTTTCGCTGGGCGCCATCGAGCGGGAGTTGTGGGACGACTCGCCGCCGGGTGGGCCCGCGGGGGTGGTGCAGACGTACGTGAAGCAGTTGCGGCGTGCGTTGTCCGCCGCGCTGGCGCCGTACGGCGGGCCCGACGCGAAGACGGTGCTGCGCCGCACGCACACGGGTTACCTGTTCGAGTTGCCGGGGGCCGATCTGGACAGTCAGGTCTTCGAGCAGCTGACGCTGCGCGGGCAGCGGGCGCTGGCCCGGCGTGAGGCCGAGGAGGCTGCGGCGCTGCTGGACCGGGCGCTGGCGCTGTGGCGCGGGCCGGTGCTGGCCGACGTGCGGACGGGGCCTGTCCTGGAGTCCGAGGTGCGGCGCCTCGACGAGGTGCGGCGCGGTGCCCTGGAGCGGCGGACCAGCGCGTACCTGCTGCTGGGGCGGCACGCCGAACTGATCGGTGAGCTGAGCGTGCTGACCGCTCATCATCCGCTGCAGCAGAACCTGCACGCCCTGCTGATCCTGTCGCTGCACCGCTGCGGCCGTTCGGACGAGGCGCTGGAGACGTTCCGACGGTTGCGTGCCTCGCTCACCAGCGAGTTGGGGATCGAGCCGTCGCAGCAGTTGCAGCAGTTGCACCGGGCGATCCTCAACGGGGACCCGGCGCTGTCGTCCAGCGCATCCGATTTGGCTGTCTTCTAGCGGTCAACCGCATGCTCGTGGCGTGCCTGCCGGGGCCCGCTCCACCGTGCGTCGAGGCGTCCGGCCGGTCGGGCGGTGGACCCGTCCGTGTCCGCACGCCGGGACCCGGACGTCCGCCGCCCCTCCGGTCCGACCGCCGTCGTCACGCCCGGTGCCGCGGCCCCGGCGGGCTGCGGATGCCGGGCCGCAGCGCGCCGGTGCCGGGGCGGGTGTTCACGGTGATCCGGAGGCCGAGGCCGTGCGTCTCGGCGCCGTCGGCGGCGGTGGGGCCGGCGGCCGACCAGGAACTCGCGCCCAGGAGGAGGCCGATCAGCGGCCGCCGGCCGGTCGGCGTGCAGGAGCAGCCGGCCGCATCCGGGGCAGTGACCCTTCTGCTGCTGGACCAGGCGCTGGTGACGCGGGCGGTGGATTCAGGCTGAGATCTTGAGGTCCTGAGCAGTCCCCCAAGCCGTGTGTTCGCTGCGTGCGGCGATCCGGACCATCCTGCTGAGGAGTTCCGACTGCCGCAGAGTGTCGCTGGTGTCCGGTGGGGTGCCGGCACGCGCCGCGGCGGCGAAGGCGGCCACGGTGGCCGCCACCTGGTCGTGCGGCTCCAGGCGGATCTCCTCGGCCTTCGCGCCACGGTGGAGACCGATCACGGGGACGTCCTCGGCGGGCGGGGTGAACGCCCGGTCGACGGTCAGGCTGCCCTCGCTGCCCCGCAGTTCGTAGGCCGAGCGGTAGGTGTGCTCCATGCCGAAGGCGATCTGGGCCGTGACGCCGCCGGGCGTGCGCAGCAGTGCGGCGCCGGAGGTGTCGACCTGCCGGCCCGTCCCCCGGGTCAGGCAGGCGCCGATGATGTCGAGCTCGGGGCCCAGGAGGTGCAGTGCGGCCCGCAGGGGGTAGATCCCGACGTCCATCAGGGCCCCACCGCCGAGCTCCGGCCGGTACCTGATGTCACTGTCCGCGAGCGGCGGGATGGTGAACGCCGCGTGGAACGAGCGCAGTTCGCCCAGTGCCCCGTCGGCGAGCAGGTGCCGCACGGCTTCGTGCCGGCGGTGATGGACGAACATGACGTTCTCCATGAGCACCAGGCCACGAGAGGCGGCGAGCTCGAACAGGTCTCTGGTGCAGGCGTATTCGGTGGAGACGGGCTTCTCGGCGAGGACGTGTTTGTTCGTGCGCAGTGCCGCCTCGACCCATCGGGGTCGCACGGCTGCGGGCAACGGCACGTAGACGGCATGGATGTCGTCCCGTGCCAGGAGCTCCGCGTACCCGTGGACGGCACGGCAGTCGAAGGTGTCCGCGACCCGCCGTGCCTTGTCCCGGTCGCGGCTGGCGACCGCCACGACCTCGATGTCGGGACTGGCGGCGAAGGCGGGGAGCATCCGGCGTACCGCGATGTTCGCGCATCCGATGACCCCGACCCGGAGTGGGGCGATCATCGGGTTACGGTCTTCGTCGCGTTGAGGCAGGCGAGCATGGTGCGGGCCTGGACGTTGAGGTAGTGGCTGTGCTGGACCAGGGAGGTGAGTTGCGCGGGGGTGACCCAGGCGTAGCCGGGCGGAGGATCCAGCGGGGCGTCCGCCTCGACGACGAGGCAGCGGTTCTCGGCGTTGAGGAATCGGCCTCCCTCCTCGGCGTGCACGACGTCGTAGCGGATCCGGTCGCCGGCGGCGTGGAGCACCGATTCCGCGAACGGGGGGCGCTCCTGCTCCGGCAGGTGGGCGTAGTTGTGCGGGGTGTACTGCACGGTCGGTGCCAGCTCGACGGTGTCGACGAGGCCGGGTTCGACCCGGGCCTGCACCAGGACGTGCGGGGTGCCTTCGATCTCGCGGGTGAGGAAGGCGAGGACGCCTTGGTCGGCCGGCTCGAACAGGGGCTGGGTCCAGCCGGTCACCTCGCGGTTCCCGGCCTGGACGGACACGGCCACGACGTCGAAGTAGCGGCCCGTCTCGTGTTCGATGACGCTGTCTCGGCGCTTCCAGCCGGGGAGCTGGTCCAGGGGGGCTGGTGCGGTGCGCACGCAGTGCCGGGTGCGCTCACCGGTGATCCACGAGAGCAGTTCGGTGTCGGTGAGCAGGGCGTCGCCCGATGTGTCGTCGGTGGGCAGGCACGACAGCACCGTGCGTGAGTCCATGTTGATGACGTTGTCCCGGTGCAGCAGCTCGTTGATCTGGCCGAGGGTCAGCCAGCAGAAGTCGTCCAGCAGCGGCACGTCGCCCACCGCCTCCACGACCATGTTGCGGTTGGACTTCCGCGAGAACCACGAGCCGTGCTCGGACTGGCGCACGTCCACGATGACGCGGCCGCGGTCCGGACCGACGAAGTGCTCGATGTACTTGACGTCTCCGCCTTGGTGGGCCTTGGTGTAGTTGCTGCGGGTCGCCTGGACCGTGGGCGAGAGCTGGAGCAGGTTCGGGTTGCCCGGTTCCATCTTCGCCTGCATCAGGAAGTGCAGCACCCCGTCGAACTCCTTGACGAGGATGCCGAGGACACCCACCTCGTGCTGCCGCATGATGGGCTGGTACCAGTCGCTGTGCGGGCCATCGCCATGCGGCGGGCCGTCTTCCGTGAAGTGCAGTCCTTCGACGGTGAAGAAGCGGCCGCTTCGGTGCACCAGGTTCCCGGTGTGCTCCTGGAAGGACCAGCCCTCCATTTCCGCGAAGGGTATGCGGTCCACGCGGAAGGTGTTGGCACTGCGTCGTTCGGCCAGCCAGCCGTCGAAGTGCTCGGTGGGCAGCTGCACTCCTTGGTTGGTCGCGGCCGATGCGGCGATACGTGCCGGCAGACTCTGGACCGCACGCCTCTGGAGGACATGGGACGGCATCGACGTAACTCCCCTGGCTCTCTGGTGATGTGGGTGGGGCAGGTGCTCAGCCGCGCTCGGCCACGAACTCCTTGATGGTGGCGACCACGTAGTCCAGCATTTCGTCCGTGAGTCCTGGGTAGACGCCGATCCAGAAGGTGTGCTCGGTGATGATGTCGCTGTTGGTGAGGTCGCCGACGATGCGGTGGGGGCGGCCGATGTAGGCCGGCTGCCGGGTGAGGTTGCCGGAGAAGAGCCGCCGGGTTCCGATCTTCCGTTCTTCCAGGTGTGCGACCAGTTCGGCGCGCGTGTAGCGGGCCTCCGGGTCGACGGTGATGACGAAGCCGAACCAGCTCGGTCGGGACCGTGGGGTCGGCTCGGGGAGCAGCAGGCCCGGAAGGCCGTCCAGGCCTTCGCGCAGGCGGCGCCAGTTGCGGCGTCGTGCCTCGACGAAGCCGTCGAGCTTGGCGAGCTGGGTCAGGCCCAGCGCCGCCTGGATGTCGGTGCCCTTCAGGTTGTAACCGACGTGGGAGAAGATGTACTTGTGGTCGTACCCTGCGGGCAGGTTGCCCATCTGGTATTCGAACCGTTTGAAGCAGGTGTTGTTCTTGCCCGGTTCGCACCAGCAGTCCCGTCCCCAGTCGCGCAGTGACTCCACCACGCGGGCCAGGCGGAGGTTGTCGGTGAGGACGCAGCCGCCCTCGCCCATGGTGAGGTGGTGCGCGGGGTAGAAGCTGACGGTGCTCAGGTCTCCGAAGGTGCCGGTGATCCGGCCGTCGTAGAGGGTGCCGACCGCGTCGCAGTTGTCCTCGACGAAGAAGAGGTCGTGGTCCTTGGCGAGTTGGGCCACCTCGGCCACCTCGAAGGGGTTGCCGAGCGCATGGGCGATGATGATCGCCCGGGTCTTGGGACCGATCGCCTGTGCCACCCGGTCGGCCGTCGTGTTGTACGTCGTGAGGTCCACGTCCACGAAGACAGGGATGAGCCCGTTCTGCAGGATCGGGTTCACGGTGGTGGGGAATCCCGCCGCGACCGTGATCACCTCGTCCCCCGGTTGCAGGCGTCTGTCACCGAGCGTCTCCGAGGTGAGGGCGGAGAGCGCGAGGAGGTTCGCCGACGAACCCGAGTTCGTGAGATGGGCCTTGCGCCGCTTGAGGAGCTTGGCGAAGTCGGTTTCGAACTTCTTGGAGCTGGGTCCGGCCGCGATGCGCATGGTGAGTGCGGCCTCGACGATGGCGACCCGGTCCTCTTCGTCCAGGACCGCGCCGGACGGCCAGATCTCCGTCACTCCGGGCTTGAACTCTGTGTCCGACGCGGTCGCCCGGTGGTAGTCGCGGACCGCGTCCAGCACGATGTCCTTGTTGTCAGTCATCGTCATTCCTTTCCGTTGGCCGGCACTCCGCGGTCCTCAGCCCGCCGCACCTTCGGTTCGGTACTTGGCGGACTTCCACCAGCCCGGGTTGTCGCGGTACCACTGCGCTGTGGCGGCCAGTCCCTCGTCGAAGCCGGTGAGCGGCGCATAGCCCAGTTCCTCGCGGATCTTGGAGTCGTCGATGGCGTACCGCAGGTCGTGGGCCTCGCGGTCGGCGACGTGGCGGATCATCTCCGGCCCCAGGCCCGTCAGATCCAGCAGGCGTTCGGTGATGGCGCGGTTGGTCCGGTCGTTGCCGCCGCCGATGTTGTAGATCTCGCCGGGCCGGCCGTTGTCGAGTACGAGCTGGATGCCGCGGCAGTGGTCGTCCACGTGCAGCCATTCGCGGACGTTGCGTCCGTCGCCGTACAGCGGCACCTGCTTCCCCTCGAGCAGGTTGGTGACGAACAGCGGGATGAGCTTCTCGGGGTGCTGGTACGGGCCGTAGTTGTTGGAGCAGCGGGTGACGGAGAGGTTCACCCGGTGTGTGGTCCAGTACGTGCGGGCCACCAGGTCGGAGCAGGCTTTGGAGGCTGCGTAGGGGCTGTTGGGCAGCAGCGGGCAGTCCTCGGTCCAGGAGCCCTCCTCCACCGAGCCGTACACCTCGTCGGTGGAGACGTGCACGACCCGCTGGACACCGCTGTCCAGCACGGCGTGGAGCAGTGTCTGGGTGCCGAGGACATTGGTGCGGTAGAACGCTCCCGCGTCGGCCAGTGAGCGGTCCACGTGGGATTCCGCGGCGAAGTGCACCACGGCGTCGTGTCCGGGCAGCAGTTCGCGCAGCAGTTCCGCGTCGCAGATGTCGCCCTGGATGAACTCCAGGCGCGGGTGCGAGGCGGGGAGGTTGCTGCGGTTGCCCGCGTAGGTCAGCTTGTCCAGGACGGTGACCCGTGCGTTCTCCCAGCCCGGGTAATGGTTCTCGAGGAGGTTGCGGACGTAGTGGGAGCCTATGAAGCCGGCTCCGCCGGTGACGAGGATCTTCATGCGGCGACTTCCACTTGGGTGTGGTCTCCGACGACCAGGCGGTAGCCGTCCGTGCTCTGCGTGGTGATGCCGACGGTGGCGGAGCGGCCGACGAGGGAACTGTGCAGGCCCTGCACGCCGGTGACCGATGCCCCGTCCAGGACGATGGAGTGCGCCAGGCGGCTGTTGACAACCGCGCAGCCGCGTCCCACGGACGTGTGCGGGCTGATGTGGCTGTCCTCCACCACGGTGCCCGCGCCGATGATCGCCGGCCCCTCGATGCGGGAGCGGACGATGCGTGCCCCTTCCTCCACGACGACCGGCCCCACCAGCACGCTGGTGTCGTCGGCGGTGCCGTCCACGGCGGGCCGGAGGCCGTCCAGGACGCGGGCGTTGCACTCCAGGACGTCCGCGACCTTCCCGGTGTCCTTCCAGTAGCCCTCGTACTCGCTGGCCCGTACGTCCGCGCCCTGTGTCACCAGCCACTGGATCGCGTCGGTGATCTCCAGCTCGCCGCGGGCGCTGGGCGTGATGGACGCGATCGCCTCGTGGATCGCGGCGGTGAAGAAGTACACCCCGATCAGGGCCAGGTCGCTGCGTGGCCGCTGCGGCTTCTCCACCAGGCGCAGTACCTCGCGGTCGGGTCCCAGCTCGGCCACGCCGAAGGCTCGCGGGTCCGCGACCTTGCGCACCACGACGTGGGCTGCGGGGCGGCAGGCGGCGAAGTCGTCGGCGATGTCGGAGATTCCGTCGGGCAGCATGTTGTCGCCCAGGTACATCACGAAGTCGTCGTCGCCGAGGAAGTCCCGGGCGATGGCGACGGTGTGCGCGAGACCGAGGGGGTCCTCCTGGCGGATGTAGGTCAGCCGGGCTCCGAACCGCGACCCGTCCCCGAGGACCTGCTGGATCTCGTTGTCGCGGCTGTTGACGATGATGCCGATCTCGTTCACGCCCAGGTCCAGGATGTTCCGCACGACGTATTCCAGGACCGGCCTGTTCGCTATGGGGATGAGCTGCTTGGGCATCGAGTAGCTGAAGGGCCGTAGACGGGTGCCCGATCCGCCGGCCAACACCAGGGCTTTCATAGTGGTCCTCTCGCTTCGTGGGTGCGGACGTTCAGCCGCGATGCTCCGCAGTCAGCCTCTCCAGTACCGGAATCACGTCCTTCGGTGCCGGGGCGGCCAGCATGTCCTCGTACAGGTCGTGGGCCCCGGCCTGGAACGACGGTTCCGTCAACAGCCGGACGAGGTCCTTGCGCATGCTGTCGACGTCGATCGCCGCGGGGTCGACGACCAGTCCCGCGCCCCGGCGGCTGATGTACTGCGCGATGACCTTCTCGTCCCACAAGGGGATCGGCACGATCAGCTGCGGTACCTGGAACGCCACACAGGCCCCTGAGGTGCCTCCGCCGCCGTGGTGGATGACGGCCGAGCTCGTGGGCAGTATCTGATTGAGCGGTACGTAGCCGATGGCGCGGATGTTGTCCGGGAGCTCACCCACGGTGGCCAGCTGGTCGCTGTTCAGGGTCGCGACCATTTCCAGATCCAGGTCGGACACGGAGTCGAAGAACTCCCGCAGGGGGAAACCACCCTGCGGACCGTCGATGAGCCGGCGGGTCTGGCCGAGTGTGAACACCACCCGGGGCCGCTCGGGCCGGGTGTGCAGCCACTGCGGAAACGCGCTGCCGCCGTTGTACGGGATCCAGCGGACCGGTACGTACCTCAGATCCAGCGGGTACTGCATCCGCGCCGCCGTCAGGTCGACGGTCCACTGGCCGAGCAGCGTCTCCTCGGTGAAGTCGAGACCGTACCGCTCCAGCACCGGCTCCAGCCACGGCAGCCACGGGTCCTCCGTCAGGCCGGAGGCCGGATCGGCCAGTTCCTGCAGCGTCTTGGACCGGACCAGACCGACGTTGTCCATGCCGAACAGGAGGCGGGCGTGGGCGGCACCGCAGGCACGTGCGGCCACCGCGCCGGTCGGAGCCAGTGGGTCCCACAGCACCAGGTCCGGGCGCCAGTCCCGGGCGAACTCCACCAGCGTGTCCAGGACCGGCCGGCGACCGCCGCCGACCGACTCCGGCGGATAGTGCGCGTCGAGCAGGTCGGTCAGCATGCCCCGGCAGGTGCGCCAGGTGTTCTCGTCGTCCGGGTCGATCGACGCGGTACGTCGGTCGGGGCGGTTCGCGGCAGCGAGCAGGGGCGCCAGCGAGTCGGCGAGTTCCTCCTTTCCGCCCAGTGACACTGAAGTGAGGCCGGCCGAGGCGATGTTCGTGAACAACTTCGGGTCGAGACCGGCCTCGGTGGTGGCCATCACGACTTCGTGACCGGCGCTCTGCAGTGCCCATGCCAGTGGGGCGATTGGATATACGTGCGACGATGCCGGAAAGACGTTGAAAAGAATGCGCATCGCTGACCTTCCTCGAGATTGTCGGTGCGACGCCGACAGCTGCCGTTCGCCAGCAGAGTGCAGGCCGGTTCTAAAGGTTCACTTGCGCTGTGCGGCCACCCCGCAATTCCCTGCGGCCACTTCTCGCTTACCTGGCCACCCGTCGGAAAGTCCGCTTCATGAAAGCGTGCGGCGCCGGTTCTCGAGAGACTTGCGCACGGCTGCCGCGACCGTGCGCACGTCCTCGTCGCTCAGCCCGGGATGCAGGGGCAGGCACAGGGTCCGTTCCGCGGCCCAGTCCGAGCGAGGCAGCTGAAGGCTCTGGGAGCCGAAGGCGGGGACCTTGTGCAGCGGTGCGTAGCGGAAGGTCGTGTAGATGCCGTCCTGGTAGAGGTCGCCGGCCAGCTGGTCCCGGATCTCGGGGTCGGTCTGCACCCAGTAGAAGTAGTGGGTGGACTCGTGGCCGTCCGGCAGGGCGGGGGGCAGCAGCACCCCGGGCACCTCGGCCAGTTCACGGTCGTAGAGCGCGCAGATCTCCTTGCGACGGCGTACGAACTCGGGGAGCCGGCGCAGCTGTACGGCGCCGATCGCGGCGGTGAGGTCGTTGCCGATGACACGGCGGCCGGGCTCGGGGATGTCCAGCTCCCACCAGCGGGAGGAGACTTTCGCGTGGCCGAAACCGCTGGGCTGGGCAAGCCCGTGGTAGGCCAGCCGCCTGGTCCTGACCGCTCGTTCCCGGTCCTTGACGTAGATCATTCCGCCGTCGCCGGTGACCAGGACCTTCATGGCGTCGAAGCTCCACATGGCGATGTCACCGAAGGAGCCCACGGCCCGGCCGTCCACCCGGGAGGCCACCGCGCAGGCGGCGTCCTCGACGAGTGTGACGCCCAGCTCCCGGCAACGGTCCGCGATGCGGACGATGTCACCGGGTGAGCCCCCGTAGTGCAGGACGATCACTGCCCTGGTCCGGGGCGTGAGCGCCTGCTCGATGTCCTCGACCGTGGGGTTGAGGGTCCGGGGGTCGACGTCGCAGAAGACCGGTCGGGCGCCACAGCTGAGTACGGCGTTCGCGGCGGCGACGAAGCTGAGGGACGGCAGCACCACCTCGTCGCCGTCCTTCAGGTCCAGCGACTCCAGGGCGAGGAAAAGCCCTGACGTGCCCGAGTTGATGAAGACGACGTGTTCGGCAGGCACATCGATGTGCTCCGCGAAAGCAGCCTCGAAGGCCTGGGTACGCGGGCCGTGTCCCAACCACTTGTCTTCGAAGGTCTCGGCAATCGCGGCGAGTTCCTCCGCTCCGACTTGGGGCTGAAAGAGATTGATCATGACTACCTTTCGCGTATCCGGCTGATAGCGACGTCAGAACGATTCGAGTGGTTTTCCCGAACGTGTTCGCTCCGTACGAACACACGGTGACGGGGCTCCATCGTGTGGGGCTGCGCTAAAAGTCCGGCAAAGCGCCGGTCCCGGCGCATCGCGGAATTCGGCTGTTCTTCAGCCGTGAGCATTCGGGAGTTCTGTTCGAGGTGGCGTGGGACAGGTTCCACAACCGGGACTTCAGCGGCCGGGGCCACGCTCGTCGGGGCGCGCACCGGCGCCGGCCCCCGTGAGCCCGAGGAGAGGACCAGCGATGCGGTCGACGTACGACGAGGATGTCCACACGTCCGGGCTCGCGGGCCCACCGGACCCGCGCCGCTGGGCGGTGCTCGCGGTCCTCTCCCTCGCCCTGTTCGTGATCATCCTCAACAACGGGCTGCTCAACGTCGCGCTGCCCAGCATGATGCACGACCTGGACATCGGCATCGGCACCGCCCAGTGGATCGTCGACGGCTACTCGCTGGTCTTCGCGGCCTGCCTGCTCACTGCGGGCACCCTGTCCGACCGGTACGGCCGCAAGCGGGCCACCCTGCTCGGCGTCGTGCTGTTCGGCGTCGGCACGCTCCTCGCCCTGGCCGCGGACGGAGCGGCCCAACTGGTCGTCGCGCGGGCGGTGATGGGCGTGGCCGCGTCCCTGGTCATGCCCGGCACCCTGTCCATCCTGGTGGACGTGTTCCCCGAGCACGAGAGGCCGCGCGCCCTGGCCGTCTGGGGCAGCGCGTCCGCGCTGGGGGTGGCCGTGGGGCCGGTGTTCGGCGGCGCCCTTGTGGGCCACTTCTGGTGGGGCTCGGTCTTCCTGGTGAACCTGCTGCCGGTCGCCGTCGTCCTGGCCGCGGGTCTCCTGTTGCTGCCGGAGTCGGCGGCGCCCGTGCCCCGGCCGCTGGACCCGGTGGGCGCGGTGCTCGGCTCCGCGGTCATGGTGGCCCTGGTGTTCGGCGCCATCCACGCCTCGGGCGACGGGTGGACATCGGCCGCCGTCCTGGGTGCGTTCGGCGGCGCGCTGGTGTGCGCCACCTGCTTCGTGGCGTGGGAACGGCGGCACCCCAGCCCGATGGTCGACTTCGCGCTGCTGCGCCGTCCCGCCTTCCTCGGCGCGAGCGCCGGCATCATGCTGCTCTTCAGCGGGCTCGCCGGCACGCTGTTCACCCTCACCCAGTTCCTTCAGTTCGGCCTGGCGTACGGCCCGTTGAAAGCCGGTCTCGCGCTCGCCCCGATCGCGGTCGCGGTCGGCGCGGGCTCGTCCCTCGCCCCGTGGCTGGCCCGTCGCACCGGCCCGCGCGGCGGCGTCGCCACCGGTCTGGCAGCCGCCGCGGCCGGCGCCCTGACACTCGCGGCGGCCGACGGCTACCCGGGTGTCCTGCCCGGGCTCGCGCTGCTCGGCGTGGGCGTCGGCCTGGCTCTCGGTCCCGCGACGGACACCCAGTTGTCCATGGTCGCACCCGAACGGTCGGGCAACGCGGCAGCCCTCAGCGACACCATGATGGAACTCGGCAACGCCGTCGGAGTCGCCGTCGTCGGCACCGTCCTCGCGCATGGCACGGTCGGCGCCGCGGCGCCCGGCACCGGCGTCGAGGCCGCCGCGACAGCGGGCTTCGTCACCGCGGGGGTCATCGTCGCGGCGGGCGCGGTGCTCGCCGGACTGCTGCTGCCCGGTCCGGCCCGCCCCGCGGCGGACGCAGAGACGGGAAAGCCGGTCGTGCGCACCCCGCGCACGGGGAAAGAGGCGCCGGTCCGGTCGGCCTGACCCCGGACAGGGACACGACCGTGAAAATCTCATGTGCCGCACCCCACGGATTCAGCATCTGTCACGTGCTCCTTTCCCTGTCGGTGGTGGCGCCCTCGTGCGACTGTCGCCGCGGAGGCCTGAAGAAGGCCTGCACAGTGCGGAGGGAGAAGGGGAGATGGAGATCGGTGTCCTCGGGCAGCTCGTGGTGACGGTGCACGGTCGGTCCCTCGTGCCCAGCGCGGCCACGTCACGGCAGGTGCTCGCCCTGCTCGCGGCCAACCTCGGCCGGCATGTGTCACTGGATGCTCCGAGGTCCTCGGCGGACTCAGCGCCATGACGGCCCGCTACCCCCTCCAGGAGGGTCTGCACGCCCTCTGGATCGCGTGCCTGTACCGCTGCTGCCGCTCCGGCGAGGCCCTGGACGCCTTTCGCCGACTGCGCGCGGCGATGGTGGACGAACTCGGCATCGAGCCCTCGCGCCGCCTGCAGCGACTGCACCATGCCGTCCTCCGCGACGACCCCGCGCTGGACTCGGCTGCGATGGATTTGGCTGCCTTTTAGCCGGAGGCCTCACGCTCCGGTCCACAGGGCTGGGGAGTCGGAGGGCGGGGAAGGATGCGGCGGGGATCTGGTTCAGCGACCCGCCGGCCGACCGTTCCCCTGACCTACGACACCGTTCCACTCACGCACTCTGGGAGCCACCTTGCCAGTCGCCTCACGTTCTTTACTCGGCCGCGTCCTCTACCGCGGGCCCTCGCTGGACGAGCTCCGGCAGCACTACGCCAAAGGCGGCCTCATCGACGACCGGGCGCCCGTGACCGCCGTCAGCCGGGTGCGGATCGAAGCTCCCCCGGCCACCGTGTGGCGGCTGCTGCACGACCTGCCGGGCTGGCCCTCCTGGGTGCCGGGAGTCACCTCCGTGCGGCAGGGACCGAAGGGCACCGTGCCGGACGAGCAGTTCCGCTGGAAGCTGGGCGGGATGCCCATCAGGTCGACGCTGGCCGTGGTCGAACCGCTGCAGGAGTTGTGCTGGACCGGCGTGCTCGCCGGCACCCGGGCGGTGCACCGCTTCCGGCTCACCACCGTCGACGGCGGGCACGCCACCGACGTGCTGTCGGAGGAGTCCATCGGCGGCCCGCTCATCGCCCTGTACTTTCCCAGTGCCAAGCTGCGCACCGTCCTGCAAGACTGGCTGGAAGCCCTCAGGACCACTGCCGAGACCGCCGAGACGGCTGAGACGGAGGTCCCCCGGTGAGTCACACGACTCTGGCGCTCGCCAACAACGACGTCGTGCTCGCCATCCGCTTCCTGCTCGAGATGACCTCGCTGGTCTGCTTCGGCATCTGGGCCTGGCGCACTGTTCCGTCGCCGTGGCGCTGGCTCGCGGTGGTCCTCGTGCCGGTGGCCGTCGGCTGGATGTGGGGCACCTTTGCCGTGCCGGACGACCCGTCGCGCTCGGGCGAGAGCGACGTCCACACGCCTGGCCCGCTGCGGCTGCTCCTCGAACTCGCGGTGTTCTTCGGCGCGGTGGCGGCTCTGTACTTCGCGGATCTGCGCCGGGCCGCCCGCTGGCTGCTGGCGATCATGGTCATCTACCAGGTGCTCGCCTACGACCGCATCGGCTGGCTGCTCAGCCACTGAGCACCTGGCGGCGAGCGTTCGCGCGGCGGCAGGCCGGGCCGTCGGCCTGCTCGGCGCAGGTCCGGCGCGGGCGGTGCGCGGCATCGCCGGGAAGACGGGCGCCCGGCCGGAGGTGCCGTCACAGCGCGGCCGCCGGCGGTGAGATCGATTTGGCTGTCTTTTAGCGGTCAATCACATACTCGTGGCGTGCCTGCCGGGACCCGCTCCACCGTGCGTCGGGATGTCCGGCCGGTCGGGCAGGTGCGCCGTGCGCGTCCGCACACCGGGACCCGGTCGTCCGCCGCCCTCCGGTCCGTCCTTCCCGCCGGCCACGGTGCCGCGGTTCCCGGCGGGCGTCCAGACGAACCGGACGAGCCCGAGGCGGAACGGAATGACACGCTACTTGTCCCACACCTCCCCGACGGACGGCGCCGAGACCGAGGTGCGGCTGTTCTGCTTCCCGTACGCGGGCGGCGGGGCGTCGGCCTACCGGCGCTGGCAGCACGACCTCGACGCGCACGGGGCGGGCGCCCGGGTGCTGCCCGTCCAGCTGCCCGGCCGGGAAGGCCGGATGACCGAACCGCGCTTCACCGACCTGCACGCGCTCGTCGCCGAACTCGACGAGCAACTGGACGCGGAGCTGGAGCACCCGCACGTGTTCTACGGGCACAGCATGGGCGCCCTCGTGGCGTACGCGCTGACCGCCCGGCGGCAGCTCCGTGGCGCACCGCTGCCCATGGCGCTGGCCCTGAGTTCGTACCGGGCGCCGCACCTTCCGGCGCCGAAGATCGCCGACCCGGGGGCGAGCGACGAGGAACTCGTGGCGTCTCTCGCCGCGTTGGGCGGCATCCCCCGGGTGATCCTGGAGCACCCCGAGTTCCTGGCGGCGCTGCTGCCCGTCGCCCGCGACGACCTCCAGCTGTGCACGACGTCCTTCGCACCGGACGCGGAGGCCGTGCGGGTGCCGCTGCACCTGTTCATCGGGGCCAAGGACCGGCTCGTGTCGGTGCCCGAGGTGGTGGCCTGGCGACGCCACGCGGGACGCGGCTGCGAGGTGCGGGTGGTGCCGGGCGGGCACTTCTTCATCCGCGCCCACCAGGACGCCTTCCTGCGGGAGCTCGCGTCCGTGATCCGTCGGTACGACAGGGCTCCGGTGCTGGCCGGCGCCCTGTCCGCCTGACCGGCGGAGGTGGCGACGCCTCAGGACACGTACACGGGACGGGTGCTGGACCGCATGCGAACGAGGGGTCCCGGCCTCCGCGTTCGTCCGTGACACGGAGGTCGAAGGAGCCGGGGGCATCGTCGCCCGCCTCCTGGAACGTCGAGCGGCCTCGCCCGGATCGCGGGCGGGGCCGGGCCGTCGGCCGGGGGCCCGCGGGCAGCCCGCCGGAGGAAGGGCGGGCCGCACAACCGCCGCTACAGCCGACGCCACCACCATGGCCGAAAGGCACCCCACAGCCGACGCACCACCAGCTTCTCCCGCGGTTTCGACCCACTTTTCTCCCCAGATATCCAGGAGCGGATGTGCAGGACGACCGGGCGCAAGCCTTCATGACGACCTTGACGCAACAACTCGCCGCCGTGCGCCCCGAGACGGCCCAGCGGCACATCACGGAGCGGAGCCGGCTCACCGGCGACCTCGGTCTGGACTCGGTGGAGCTGGCCGAGCTCTTCGAGCGCATCCGGGAGACGTACGCGGGAGTGGAGATCTCGGACTGGCTGGCGATGGCGACCCGGGCGGAGGGCGACACCGTCGGCAGCCTGGTGCGCTATCTGGCGCTGGCCGTGCCCGAGGAGCGGCCGCTGGTGGCCGGGGGCGCCCGATGACCATCACCCAGGACGCGCCCGCGCGCACCGACTTCGTCGCGCTGGCCGAGGAGCTGGCGGAGCGGTTCGGCAGCCGGGCAGCGGAGCACGACGCGGCGGGCAGCTTCCCGCACGAGAACGTCGCCGAGCTGGTCTCCTCCGGCTACACCGCGATGACGGTGCCGCGTGAACACGGCGGCGGGGGCGCGGAGTTGGAGGAGCTGTGCCGGGCGCAGGAGACGCTCGCGACGGGCTGTGCGAGCACCGCGTTCGCGGTGAACATGCACGTCCACGGCATCGCGATGATCGCGGGCATCGGTGGTCCCGCCGCCGAGCGGGCCTACCGGGCGATCGTCGACGACGGCGCGGTGATCGCGGGCGGGTTCAGCGAGCCCGGGGTCGGCGGCAACTGGTGGCATCCCACCACGAAGGCCGAACCGGTCGAGGGCGGTTACCTGCTCAACGGGCGCAAGGGCTTCTTCACCGGTTTCCCGGCGGCCGACCTGCTGTTCCTGTCGGCGGCCAGGACCGATGACCGGGGCCTGCCGGAGCCGGTCGGCTTCCTGGTGCCCAAGCCGGAGCGCGGCGTGAGCGTCACGGCCGAGTGGGACGCGGCGGGCATGCGGGCGACGGGCAGCCATTCGCTGCTCCTGGACGACCTCTTCGTCGCGGACGCCCACATGGTGGGGCAGCCCGGCGCGCTGCCGCTGATGTTCATGCAGGGCGTGCACTGGGCGTGGTGCAGCTTCGCGTCCGTGTTCCTCGGGATCGCGCGCGGCGCGCTGGAGACCGTGGTGCGCGAGCAGCGCGGCCGCACCCTGCACGTGCTGGACCGGACGGTCGCCCATCTGCCGGGCGTGCAGTTCCGGGTGGCGGAGATGCGTACCCGGCTCGCGGCCGCGGAGGCGCACCTGTACCAGTCGGTGCGCGCCGATCACGACCGGGCGATCGCGGAGGATCCGCTGGGTCACTACATCGAGATGAGCGTGATGAAGAACAGCGTGTGCCGTCTCGCCCACGAGGTGGTGTCGCTGGCGATGCAGGTCCAGGGCGGTTCCGCGCTGATGTCCGCGCATCCGCTGCAGCGGGCCTACCGGGACGTGGTGGCCGGGCTGCTCGTCCCGCCGAACTCCGACGTGACCGCCGAGTGGGCGGGCAAGCACGCGCTCGGAGTGCCGGTCTTCGCCGAACCCCGCTGGGAGGGCTGATCGCCATGACCACCGCCACACCGGTGCGGGGCACCGAACGGGCCGTGCGCTGGGCCGAGTTGCAGGACAGCGCCCGGACCCTGGCCCGGCGTTTCGAGGAGCGCTCGCAGAGCGCGTACGGGGCCGGCGAGTTCGTCGGCGAGAACATCCGGGACCTGGTGGACGCCGGGCTCACCGCGATCAACGTGCCCGCGGACCTGGGGGGTTTCGAGGCGACGCTGGAGGAGAACACGCGGCTGCTGCGGATCATCGCCGGGGGCTGCGGGTCGACGGCGTTCACGCTGGCCATCCACGCGGTCCTGACCGGGTCGATGCGCAGCGATCTGAGCGTGGCCGTGCGCGAGCGGATGTTCGGCGCGGTGCGCGACGGGGCGTTCGTGGTGGGGCCGTTCACCGACGAGGGGTCGGGCGGCAACTGGGTGCGGCCGTCCACGACGGCCCGGCGGGTGCCGGACGGTTTCGTCCTGGACGGGCTGAAGCACTTCGCCACGGGGTTCGACGCGGCCACGCACCTGGTGGTGACCGCGGGGCTCGACGACGCGCACCTGGAGCCGCCGTTCAACCTGGCGGCGTTCTTCGTGGAGAAGCCCGCCGAGGGCATCGAGGTGGTCGCTCCGTGGAGCGGCTTCGCGCTGCCGATGACGGGGTCGCACTCGCTGAAGCTGGACGGCCTGCGGGTCGACGCCGACGATTCGGTGTTCCCCGACGGGCTGACCCCGCTGTTCGTGATGGCGCGTCAGCAGTGGGGGCACTACTGCTTCGCGGCGGTGTTCCTGGGGCTGGCCGAGCGGGCCTACGAGCTGGCCGTGGAGCGGACCAGGGGGCGCGCCACGACGGCGGTGTCCGATCTGGCCCGGCTGCCCGGCATCCAGTTCGCGGTGGCCCGGATGCGGTCGTCGATCGCGACGATGGACGCCCTGCTCACCGAGTACGCGACCCGGCACGTGGACCCGGGCGAGGACCTGCCGGCGTTCGTGGCCGACACCTGCATCCCGAAGTACCACATCACCAACGAGGCCGAGCACGTCGTGGCGACCGCGTTCGAGGTGATCGGCGGTTCAGGGATCCGGGACGGCTCACGGATCGGACAGATCTGGCGGGACGTCAAGGCGGGCCCGCTGCTGCCGTTCAGCAACGACATGTCCCGCGAGTTCATCGGCAAGGCGACCCTCGGCATCAGCCCGGTCGAGACCCCGAGGTGGGTGTGATGACGACGTCCGTACCGTCCACGCCGTCCGCGTCGGCGACCCGCGCCGGTGGTGCCCTCGACCCCGACCTGGTGCCGATCGACAACGCGTACTACGAAGAGGTCGGCGACGACTGGTGGAACACCGAGGGTCCGCTGCGCGCGCTGCACGAGATGAATCCGGCGCGCACCGGGTACTTCGACCGCGTCCTCAGGGAGCGTCACCCGGGCCGGGCCGCCGACACCATCCGGGTGGTCGACCTGGGCTGCGGCGGCGGGCTCGTCGCGGAGGAGCTCGCCTCGCGCGGTTACCGGGTCACCGGCATCGACCTGTCGCCCGGCACCGTGGAGGCCGCCCGCAGGCACGCGGCGGCGTCCGGCGTCGAGGTGACGTACCAGGTCGGCTCGGCGTACGGGACCGGGCTGCCGGCGGGCTGCGCCGACGCGGTCGTCGCCTCCGACGTCCTGGAGCACTTCCACGACCTGCCGGCGGCGCTCGCCGAGATCGACCGGCTGCTGGTGCCCGGCGGCGTGCTGCTGTTCGACACGGTGAACCGGACGGTGCGCAGCTATCTGCTGCTCATCCTCGTCGCCGAGAAGCTCCTCGGGATCATCAAGCCCGGCACGCACAACTGGAAGATGTTCATCCGGCCCACCGAGCTGCGCGTGCTGCTCGCCTCGGTCGGACTGCGGCTCGCCGACACCCGCGGGCTCGGCCCCGCCCGGTCGCTGCCGCTGCTGCTGCCCGGCCTGCTGCGCCACCGCCGCCTGGGCGCGTTCACCCTCACCGGTGACGTCTCGGCCAGCTACATCGGCCACGCCGTCAAACGAAGCACCACGTGAAGGACAGGACAACCATGGTCTCCATACGCTCCGCCAGCGTCGCCGGCACCGAGGTGAAGGCCGAACCGGACGCCGTACGCGCGCTCCTGCTCGACGTCGTGGGCTGCGGCCTGCTGATGCCGGGCGTGGAAAGCCTCACGGCCGAGGACGGCGACGTCTACCACTACGTGCTGACCACCATCTCCAACGGTGCCGTCAGCCACACCCCCGACCACCGCACCCGCTTCGACACCGCCGACGCGGCCCGGATCAGCTGGGAGCCGGTCGGCGCGCACAACTTCCGTTCCTGGGGCGAGTTCCGCACCGGTCCCGGCACCGAGCCCGGCACCACCTTCCTGGAGATCGACACGCGGTCCGAGGCCGACGTCGACATCGCCGCCGTGGTGCTGCCGCTGGTCGAGCCGTTCGCGCGGCAGCAGAGCGACCAGGTCACCGAGGGCTTCCTCACCGCCATCAAGGAACGGGTCGAGTCAGGCGCCGGGGCTGCGTCATGACGACGGTGTCCGAGGCCCCGGCGGCCGCCCGCACCCGGACCCGCGGGGTGGCGAAGCTGCTCTCGCTGCGCACCGCGGCGCCCGAGACCGTCGTCCCGCAGCAGGACGCGTTCGAGACGTACTACCGGGACAGGTACCGGGACGTGGCGAAGGCCGAGGAGATCTTCCGCGGCTCCGGGGTGCGCACCCGGCACATGGCCTGGGACCCGCGCACCGCATACGCGGACGGCTATCCGCCGATCAAGCCGCGGATGGCCGCCTGGGAGGAGAACGTCCTGGCGATGAGCCGCAGCACGGTGGGCGGCGTCCTGGGCGCGGCGGGCGACGCGGACCGGCTCACCGACCGGATCGGCTCGTTCGTGATGGCCAGTTGCACCGGGTACGCGGGGCCGACCCCCGACATCCTGCTCGCCAAGGAGTTCGGGCTCCGCAACGACCTGCGGCGCACCTTCATCGGGCACATGGGCTGCAACGCCGCGTTCAACGTCCTCAAGACGGCGTTCGACGCGCTGGCGGCCCGCCCCGACGAGCTGGTGCTGGCCGGCAGCGCCGAGGTCTGCTCGGTGCACCACCGCCCGGAGTTCACCGCCGAACAGGCCGTCGTGAACGCCCTGTTCGGCGACGCGGGCGCGATGACGCTGCTGGCGGCGGACGACGGCGGCGCCACGCCGGGGCCGGTGTTCCTCGGGACGCACACCGAGACCCACCCCGAGACCACGCACGCGATGAGCTGGCACATCGAGGACCAGGCGTTCCGGATGACGCTCTCCCCGTACGTGCCGTTCTACATCGGCGAGAGCATCGGCCCGTTCGTCGAGCGGCTGATCGCCCCGCACGGCCTGGGCGTCGGCGACGTACGGCACTGGGGCGTCCACCCCGGCGGCCCGAAGATCATCGACTTCGTGGGCGAGAAGCTGGACCTGACGCCCACTCAGCTCGCCCCGTCCCGGGCGGTCCTCGCCGAGCACGGCAACTGCTCCTCCGCCACGATCCTGCTGATCCTGGACCGGATCCTGCGCGAGGAGCGGCCCGCCCCCGGCGAGTACGGCGTGCTCATGGCCTTCGGCCCCGGACTGACCATGGAATCGGCGCTCGTCCGCTTCTGACCCCGCCCCGACCCGACACACTCGAACCGAGGGACTTCCCGCCATGACGATCACGACGACGAGCGCGCTCGAACCCCGCTGGACCACCCCCGACCTCCATGCCGCCATCAAGGACCACTACGACGGGCTGATCGAGCTGTACGAGGACCTGTGGGGCGAGCACATCCACCACGGGTACTGGCCCGACGGCGAGCCCGACCGCGGGCGGCACGCCGCCCAGGTGCGCCTGGTCGAGGAGCTCATCGCCTTCGGCCCGGTGCCGCCGATGGCCAAGGTCCTCGACGCCGGCTGCGGCATCGGCGCCTCCGCGGTGCACCTCGCGAGCCGGCTCGGCTGCACCGTCGACGGCATCACCATCAGCGCCGAGCAGATCGGCCGCGCCGAGGCGAAGGCCGCCGAGGCCAGCGTCACCGACCAGACCACGTTCCGGCTGCTCGACGCGATGCACACCGACTACCCCGACGACACCTTCGACGTCGTGTGGGCGCTGGAGAGCTGCGAGCTGATGCCGGACAAGAAGGCGTTCCTCGCCGAGTGCACCCGGGTCCTCAAGCCGGGCGGCACGCTCCTGGTCGCCACCTGGTGCGCCCGCGACGAGAGCCTGGACGCCGACGAGACCCGGCTGCTGCACCGCATCTACCGCGACTTCGTGGTCTCCCACGTCCTGCCGCTGGAGCGCTACGCGGAGCTCGCGGGCGAGCTGGGCCTGGCCGACGTCCGCACGGCCGACTGGTCGGAGCAGGTGTGGGACACCTGGAAGCTGTCCACGGACATCGTCAAACCGGTGGTCCGCGACCCCTCGGTGATCTGGAAGCTGGTCCGCGCCAAGGGCATGGACATCTTCCGGTTCCTCAACTCGGTGCCGCTGATGAAGCAGGCGTACGAGCGCGGGGTCATGCACTACGGCGTACTGCGCGCGACCAAGCCGGCCGGGAGCTGACCGACATGACGACCTCCGCCCCCGCCGCGACGACCGTCGAGTCGCTCGTCGCCGACCTGCTGACCCAGCCGTGGCTGATCGACCTGTTCGGCGAACTCACCGAACGCCAGAAGGCGTCGACCGCGGCGACCGAGCAGCTGCGCGCCAAGGACGCCGCCACCCACGTCTTCTGGCCCTTCCACTCGCCCCAGTTCCCGCTGATGGTGACCGAGGCGCACGGCAGCCGCATCCTCGACGCCGACGGCAACACCTACACCGACTGTCACCTCGGCTTCGGCGCGCAGGCGCTGCACGGGCACAGCCCGCAGCCGGTGGTGGACTTCGTCCGCGACCACCTCACGACCACCACCGGCAACGGCTACTGCACCCCGGTCGAGGCCCAACTCGTCGACCTGCTGGGTGAGTTCGTGCCGCACTGCGAGAAGTTCGCGTTCCTCAACTCGGGCACCGACGCGACCGCGGCCGCCATCCGGCTGGCCCGGGCGCACACCGGCCGCCGGATGGTGGCCAAGTTCGAGGGCGCGCTGCACGGCGTGCACGACCTCGGCATGCACAACACGGCCTTCTGGTACCACGGCCACCCGACCCAGCCCTTCCCCGGCAACGCGCCGGACGGCGGCATCGAGCGGCAGTCCGCCCTCACCGGGGTGCCGGTCGCCGAGCCGCGCGACCTGCTGGTGCTGCCCAACGACCCGGTGCGGGCCGTGGAGCTGATCGAGCGGCACAAGGACGAGCTGGCCTGCGTGCTGACCGAGGCGGCGTCCTCGTCGTTCCCGTTCGTCGAGCACACGGTCCCGCTCCTGAAGACGGTGTCCGAACGCTGCCGGGCGCTGCGCGTGCCGTTCGTCCTCGACGAGGTGCTCACCGGATTCCGCTACGGGCCCGGCGGCGCCGCCGCGTACTTCGGCATCGAGGCCGACCTGTACTGCTACGGCAAGGTCCTCAGCGGACTCGGCATCCCGCTGTCCGCGGTCGGCGGCCGGGCCGCGCTCCTCGACCACACCCAGACGTCCGGGCTGCCGCTGACCGACATCGGCCGCAAGACCTGCGTGCAGACCACCCACGCCGGCAACCACCTGGCGCTGTGCGCCTCGTACGCGAGCCTGCGGCTGCTGCACGAGCAGCGCGACACGTACTACACCGAGACCCGGGCGAAGGTCGCCCGCGTGCAGGAGCGGCTCGCCGCGTTCCGCGCCGAGACGGACATTCCACTGCGGCTCGTCGGGTTCGGCGACTTCATCGGTTCGTTCGGCTTCCTGGAGCACGACTCGTACGACGACTACCGGGCGTTCGCCGGGTCGGTGAACCCCATCGCGTTCTTCCTGCTGACCCTGATGCTGCGCAAGCGCGGCTTCTACACGCTCAGCCTGCCGATGCTGTTCACCGGCGGCGCGCACAGCACGGAGGACCTGGACGCGCTGGTGTCGGCGGTCACCGACTCCGCGCGCGAACTCGACCGGCACGGCTTCCCGTTCATCCTGCCCGGGACCGGTCGGGCATGAGCGCCGGGGCCGACGAGCGGGCCGACGCCGTCGTCGTCGGGGCAGGTCTGACCGGCCTGGTGGCGGCCGTGCGGCTGGCCTCCGCCGCCGGCCCCGGACGCCGGGTACTCCTCCTCGAAGGCGGCGGCGAGCCGGGCGGGCGGGCCCGCACCACCGAGCACCAGGGCTTCCACCTGGGGCTCGGCCCGCGCGCCCTGTACCGCACCACCCGGGACCGGCTGCGGGCGCTGGGCGTGCGCGTCCCGGGCCGGGCGCCCGCACTGGGCGGGGCGCTGGCCCTGCGGGACGGGGCGCTGCACCCGGGGTACGCGGCGGCCGGGCCGCTGCTGCGCACCGGACTCCTCTCGCTCCGTGAACGGATCGCGGTGGCCCGGCTGCTGGGCCTGGCCCGCGGCCGCACCGACCTGGCCGGCACCGACGCCGCGCAGTGGCTGGGCGACCGGCTGCCCACCGAGCGGGCCCGGCAGGCCGCCTTCGCGGTGCTGCGCATGAGCAGTTACACGGGCCGCCCCGACATGATCGGCGCGGACGCGCTGTCGCTGCACTTCGCCGAGGTGCGGCGCGGTGTGGAGTACGTCGACGGCGGCTGGCGCACCCTGACCGACGCGCTGCTCGCGCGGGCCGGGGAGCTGGGTGTCGAGCTGCGCACCGGGTCCCGGTGCGCGGTCGTGGAGGGCGGGGCGCGCCCACGGGTGGTGACCGCCGAAGGGCATCCGGTGCGCGCCCGGTCGGTGGTGCTCGCCGGTCTGTCGCAGCGCGCGGCGGGCCGGCTCCTCGGTCTGGCCGGGCCGGGCACGGGTGCTCCCGTCGCCCGGCCCCTGCACACCGCCTGCCTGGACGTGGCGCTGAGCCGGCTGCCCGACCCGCGCCGCACGCTCGTCTTCGGCGTCGACGAGCCGCTGTACCTGTCGGTCTTCTCCCGCACGGCCCGGCTGGCCCCCGAGGGGGGCGCCGTGCTGCACCTGGCGCGCTACGACGACGGCTCCGGACTCGGCGCGACCGAGGTCCGCAAGCGGCTGTACGAACTCCTCGACCAGTGCCAGCCCGGCTGGCAGGACGCCCTGGTGCACGAGCGCTTCCTGCCGCGCATCACCACGATGACGGCCCTGCCCGAGGCGCGCACCGGCGGCCTGACGGGCCGTCCCGACGTGCGGGTCCCCGGCCATCAGGGGGTCTTCGTGGCGGGTGACTGGGTCGGGCCCTCCGGTCTGCTCGCGGACGCCTGCGTACTCAGCGGGACCCGGGCGGCCGAGGCCGCGGCCGCCCGTCTGTGACGCCCTCAGACACGTCAGAAGCTCAAGTCACCTCAGACCCAACGGAGTTGCCATGCGTCCGATCCGTATCGCCGCGCTCGGGGGCTCGTTGCGCTCGGGCTCGGTCTCCGCGGCCGCGCTGCGGGCGTGCGCGGCGCGGGCCCGCCGGGCGGGAGCCGAGGTCACCCTGGTGTGCGGCACCGACCTGGTGCTGCCGCCCTACGACCCGGACACCACGAACCCCTGCGCCGCCGAGCTGCGGCTGCTGTCGGCGCTGCGCGCCGCGGACGGGGTGCTTCTGGCCAGTCCGACGTACCACGGCGGCATGTCCGGGCTGCTCAAGAACGCCCTCGACCACACCGAGGGGCTGGCCGGTGACGTGCCCGGCTACCTGGACGGACGCTCCGTGGGCTGCCTGAGCGTGGCGTGGAACGAGGTGGCCGGCGCGTCCGCGCTCGCCGCGCTGCGCACCTGCGCGCAGTCGTTGCGCGGCTGGGCCGTTCCGATGGGGGTCGTGGTGCCGGCCGGCACGGAGTTCGCCGCGTCCGGCGCCTGCGCCGACCCGCGCACCGCGCGCCGCCTGGACATCCTCACGGACCAGGTGCTGGAGTTCGCCGCGATGCGCCGGGGCGGCGCGTCAGCCGAGGCTGTCCAGGTCCCGCAGCTGTCGGTCTAGGGCCCGCTCGACCGGGCTCAGCGGAATGTCGGGCCTGACCCTCTCCAGCGGGTACGAGAGCGTGGACCGGGGATGCTCGTCGGGCAGGTAGAGCCACATCTGCCCGTAGGCGACCAGGCAGTTGTACGCCTCGCCCAGGACGCGGGCGATGACACCCAGGGGCCGGAACATCGGGGCTCCTCTCGGCAGCCGCACACGACGGTGCGGCGCGGAGCCCCGATGCTCGGGGGCGGCGCTAAACGGCCACTAGGGCCGGTCATCGGCCGCATGTGAAAACGTCACCCCCCACAGGTGAAGGCAGCACTGTCCGCGTCCGGCCGGTAATCGCAGAATTCTGGCCGTGAGACAGCGGCCCCCGCACGGAGAGTCTCCGTCCGCACCTCACACCGCCCAGACATTCACTGCCCGGCACATTCAAGGGAGAGGTTTCCCCATGGTCAACGCAGTATCGTCCGGCTCTCACCACCTCGACGACACCACCCAGGCTCGCGGGGCCAGCCGGTCGCTGGTGATCGAGGACCTGGACGGCGCGGGACAGTGTGACGTCGCGCTGTTCAGCATCTGCATCATCTCCGTCCCGGCGAACGACGCCACCGGACAGTTCGCGGCATGACCGGTGCCGGGGAGCACAGAACCGGGACGGTGCGCCCGGACGTCACTGCGCTGGTGGGCTTCAAGCGTCATCTCAGCCCGGTCGTGGTTCCCGGCGAAGCCGCCTATCTGGTCTCGCGGCGCGGTGTCACCGCGCTGCGCGGCCCGCAGGCGGAGGTCCTCGTGCCCCTGCTCGACGGCACGCACACCGTCGACTCGGTGCTGCGCGAGGCGTCCCTGGCGATGCCCGCCGAAGAGGCGGGGCAGTCGCTGGACGCACTGACCCGGTCGGGGCTGCTGGGCTTCCGCCCGGCGGCCCCGGCCGGCACCAGCGACGATCAGGCCGACCCGATGGCCGAGGCGTACTGGGACCTGGCGGGCCTCGACGGCCACCGGGCATCGGCCGAACTGGCGGGCGCCGCCCTCGGGTTGGAGGCGCTGCCCGGCATCGAGGCGGAGCCGGTGCGCGCCGCGTGCCTCGAGTCGGGGCTCTCGGTCGCCGCCGCCGGCGCCGCCCCCACCACCTCGACGGGACTCACCCTCGTCCTGTGCGACGACTACCTCTCCCCCGAACTCGCCGACGTCGACGCGCGGCACCGCGCCGACGGGACGCCCTGGCTGCTGGCCAAGGTGTGCGGCACCGACCCGTGGGTGGGGCCGATCTTCCGTCCGGGACAGGGCCCGTGCTGGTCCTGTCTGGCCGACCGGCTGCGCGGACACCGGCGCTCGGAGTGGCCGGTGCAGCGCGCCCTTGGACTGGCGGGGCCGCCTGCGCGGCCGGCCGCCTCGCTGGCCGCGGGCCGCGCCGTCGCCGTGCACCTCACGGTCCTGGAAGCCGCCAAGTGGCTCGCGGGAATGCGGTATCCGGCGCAGGGCCTGGTGCACACGCTGGACACCATGCTGCTGCGGGCGTCCGCCCATCCCGTGCACCGGCGCCCCCAGTGCCCGGTCTGCGGCGACCCCGACCTGGTGGCGCGGTCGGTGGGCGCGCCGTTCGTCCCGTCGAGCCGGCCGAAGACCATGCGTCACGGCAACGGCCACCGGGCCGAGGAACCGGCGCGGACGCTGGAGCGCTACAGCCATCTCGTGGGCCCCGTCACCGGGATCGTGAAGGAGATCCGGCGGGCCCCGCGCACCCCCGACTTCGTCGACAGCTATCTGTCTGGCCACAACCTCGCCTTCAGCCCGCACGATCTGGCCGGTCTGCGCGCGGGCCTGCGGGCGCTGAGCGGAGGCAAGGGGCTCGACCCGACCGAGGCGCAGGTCAGTGCCCTGGGCGAGGCAGCGGAACGGTACAGCGGTACGCGGCAGGGCGACGAGCCCGTCGTCCGGGACAGCTACCGCGCGCTCGGCGCGGACGCCCTGCACCCCAACGCCTGCCAGCTCTACGGGGAGCAGCAGCTGCGCGACCGCGACGCGTGGAACGCGCGGGGCTCGCACTTCCAGTACGTGCCGCGGCCGTTCGACGAGACGCGGCCCACCGACTGGACCCCGGTGTGGTCGATGACGGCCGGGCGGCACCGGCTGCTGCCCACGTCGATGCTCTACTTCTCCAGCGGTGCCCCGGCCGAGGACGGGCTGACCTGCGACTCCAACGGGAACGCGGCGGGCAGCAGTCCCGAGGACGCGCTCCTGCAAGGGTTCCTGGAGCTGGTGGAGCGGGACGCGGTGGCCCTGTGGTGGTACAACCGCACCCGCCAGCCCGCCGTGGACCTCGACGCGTTCGCCGCACCCGAGGTGGACCGGATCCGCGAGGGGTGCGCGGGGATGGGGCGCGAGGTGTGGGCCCTGGACCTCACCTCCGACTTCGGCATCCCCGTCGTGGCGGCGCTCAGCCGGCGCACCGACGCCCCCACGCAGGACGTGGTCTTCGGCTTCGGCGCCCACTTCGATCCCCGGGTCGCCCTGCGCCGGGCGCTCACCGAGATGGGGCAGATGCTGCCGGCGGTACTGCCGCGCCGGCCGGGCGGCCCCGGCTACGGGATCGACGACCCCGACGCCGTCCACTGGTGGCGCACCGCCACGCTCGCCAACCAGCCGTACCTGACCCCAGATCCGCTCAACCACCCGAAGGTTCCCGTGAGTTGGGCCTACTCGCCACGTACTGATCTCCTGGACGACATCACCGCGGTGCACGATCTGGTGCGCGCCCGGGGCCTCGAACTGCTGGTCCTCGACCAGACCCGGCCGGATCTGGAACTGCCCGTGCTCAAGGTGATCGTGCCCGGCCTGCGGCACTTCTGGGCGCGGCTGGCACCGGGGCGGCTCTTCGACGTGCCGGTGGAGCTCGGCAGGCTGGCCCGGCCGACGGACTACGCCGACCTGAACCCTGTCCCGCTGTTCGTGTAGAAGTCCCCCTGAAAGCAGGTGACTTCGCACCCCTGCCTCAAGAGCAACCCGGCCACTCGGTCAACATTCTGTCAACACAAGTCACCCACAGTCTTCACGCCAGTCCCATATGATCTGAGACAAACTCGCTCCGGTCGGAGCAGGAGTCCATGAAGGCCGATATACGTCGGGGGACGGGGCATGGGTCATGGGACTGCGTGAGCGTCTGGCGGACGCGTCGATAGGCACTCCCGCGACAGGAACCCGGTCCGGCCTCGCCCTGCCCGGGCCGCGGCTGGCCCGGGTCATCCTGCGCGTGGCCCTGCTGTGCTACACGTCCATCACGGCGCTGAACGTGTTCAGCACGAACCTGAGCCCCACCGGCCGGGCCGGTGCCGTCGCCGGGCTGGTCGTGGTCTTCCTCATCCAGCTGCGGCACTCCTCCTTATGGGCCGCACGCAGGCCGCCGCTGGACAAGGCGCTCACCCTGGGCGCCCAACTCCTGCTCACCTACCTGCCGTTGTTCGTGTACCACGCGCAATGGGGCGCGCTGGGCGGGTTCTTCGCCGGTTCGCTGCTGCTCCTGCTGCCGTCCCGGGCCGCCTGGACGCTGTTCGCCGCCACCGGCCTGAGCATGTTCCTGCCGCCGCTCCTGGCCGGCCAGGGGATCGTCGACTCGATCTATCTGTGTCAGTCCACGCTGCTGACCGGTCTGGTGGTCTACGCGCTGTCGCGGCTCAGCGAGGTGATCCAGGAACTGGCCGACGCCCACGGCGAGTTGGCCCGGCTCGCGGTGGTGCGGGAGCGGCTCAGGTTCGCCCGGGACCTGCACGACCTGCTCGGATTCAGCCTGTCTGCGATCACCCTGAAGAGTGAGCTCGTGCACCGGCTGATCCCGGCCCACCCCGAGCGGGCCACGCAGGAGGTGACCGACATCCTGTCCATCTCCCGCCAGTCGCTCGCCGACGTGCGACGGGTCGCGAGCGGCTTCCGCGACATGTCGCTCGACCAGGAGGTCACCTCGGCGGAGTCGGTGCTGCACGCCGCCGACGTGGAGGTGCAGCTGCGCGTGGTGGCGGGACCGGCCGACCGCCAGGTGGAGAACGTCCTCGCCGCGGTGCTCCGGGAGGCCGTGACGAACGTCCTGCGGCACAGCAAGGCGACCCGCTGCGCCATAGAACTCACCGCCGAGCGCGACGAGATGACCCTCACCGTGGTCAACGACGGCGTGCCGGACGAGCCGACGGCGCCGTCCCCGCACGGCGGCAGCGGCCTGGAGAACCTCGCCCTGCGGGTGTGCGAGATCGGCGGCACGCTCAGCTCCTGCGTCCTGGCGGACGGCTCCTTCGAGGTACGGGCCGTCGCCCCGCGACAACCCGCCGCGTGAGCACGCCCGGCGCGCCGGTGTTGGAACCCTGAACTTTCCATACTCGTACTGGCGTTCTGTTGGTAGAGTCCCCGCCGTTCGGGGCCCACGGAAAGCGGGCCGGGGGGACGAAACGGGGCGGCACGTTGATTCGTGTACTGCTGGCCGAGGACATGCACATGGTGCGTGGCGCACTCGTGGCCTTGCTGAATCTGGAGCACGACATCGAGATCGTGTGTGAGGTGGAGAACGGGGACGACATCGTCCCCGAGGCACTGCGGCACCGCCCCGACGTGGCGGTCATCGACATCGACCTGCCCGGCACCGACGGACTGACGGCCTCCGCGAACCTGCGGGAGGAACTGCCGGAGTGCCGTGTCCTCATCCTGACCAGCATGGGCCGTCCCGGCACCCTGCTGCGGGCGATGGCCGCCAAGGTGGACGGCTACCTCCTCAAGGACGCCCCGCCGGCCGAACTGGCCTCCGCGGTACGGCGGGTGGGCGCGGGCATGCGCGTGGTCGACCCGCAGCTGGCGGTGGCGGCCTGGGGCGGGCAGACGAGCCCGCTGACGGAGCGGGAGACCGAGGTCCTGCGGCTCGCCTCGAAGGGGGCCGAGCCCTCGGAGATCGCCGACAAGCTCCACCTGTCCACCGGCACGGTCCGCAACTACCTGACGAACATCACCACCAAGCTCAACGCCCGCAACCGCCTGGACGCCGTCCTGATCGCGCAGGAGTCCGGCTGGCTGCTGTGAAGAGGCCGACGCCAGCGGTCAGCAGTCCTCCGTCATCCCCGCGGCGATCAGATAGCTGAGGACGGCCTCGGTCACCTCCGGCGGCAGCGGCAGGATCGCCGCGGCCCGGGACGGGGTGACCGGCCAGGCCAGCAGGCCGACGACCCAGACGGCCTCCGGCCTGTGCAGCTGCACCCAGTGCGCCGACCCGGCGGACCGCAGCGCGAGGCCCGCCGACTCCAGGGTCATCGACACGTCGCTCATCAGCCGGATCAGCCGCTGCGCGGACACTCCGACGGGCGTGAACCCGGCACCCTGCCGGGTCGTGATGACGGACAGCAGCGGCCCCTTCAGGTCCTCCAGGCTCAGGGTGCGCACGATCAGGTGGGACAGCCGGCGCAGCATCGGCCACAGCACCAGGTACGCGGCCCGGCCCCCGCCCGTCCTGTCGGCCGGCAGCCGGCCCGTGCTGATGTTGGCCAGCAGGACGGGACCGAGCTGCATCCTCCGGAGCGCCTCGCGCACCACGGGTGTGGGCGCGCTGATCCGCTCGGTGCCGAACCGGCTGCGCAGTACCAACTCGTCGTCCGTGTCGCCCTGTTCGACGGTCACGTCCTCGTGCAACGACCAGAGATGGAGCGCGCGGCCCTCGACGACCCGCGACATGTCATCCCCTTTCGTCGGGGCCCGATTCTCACCGAGTCGCCGTGCCCCCGACAGACAGATCGTCATTCGTCCCCCATGAACTTCTCATGTCCGTGCGGTGCGGCGTCCCTCGTCGGCGGCCCGGCTTTGGCCGGTCGCAAGGGGCGCTTCCTACGGTTCCGCCATGACCGTGCAGACAGCAGACAGCCCGCCGGTGCGGCAGCCGCACCGGTCCGGCCAGGTGA